>JAJPJO010000405.1 GCA_021324135.1 Pseudomonadota bacterium | reverse complement strand
TATCTCTGGCATTTTTCCAGCAGCCGTGTCGCTATCGCGATAACGAACAGCACTACTCCGAAGATACCAACCAAACCAGCACCGGCAATGGTGAAATTCTCAACATCGCCAGGTGTATTGAACAGCCAAAACCAGCCTGGAAAAACAAAGCCGAGAAACATTAACACTGCGCCACCAGCGCAAAGGAAGTTTGAGACGCAATGTTCATTTGTGCTCACAAATGCTTCTCTAAGCTTCTGAAGGCTAAAATTGCGAACGGCTACTGCCAATGCAACCAAAATCAGAATGGCTAATATTATCGGGACCAATGGATAAGGACTACCGAAGAAGAAGCCGCAAACCGTACACAGCAACGCACAGCCTAAGCCGACAATCGTGGAGTTCAATTTTTTCTTGCATTGCATTCTTCCATCTTACACATGCTTAGAAAATTTAGCATTCCAACCTCTTTAGCAGCCAAAGTTGATTCGAAAGTCGGCGGCAGGATCCTGGTCAACTGACCCTACTGCGTGCGTGATACTACTGGCGGTTGCCAGTACTGACAAATAATTCCGAAGATTAAAGTCATTTTCTCAAATATGTTCTTTATCGGCTAGCGCTTACCGAGCTGGTATCCGGCACCGGCGACGTATTCGATTACCTTGTCGCCCAGCTTTTGTCTCAATCTCTTGATCGTGGATCGCAGGGCTTCGCTTGTGGCCTCGGTATCCGACGGCCAAACGCGGGACACGATCGCTTCAGTCGAAAAGATCTGTCCGGGGTGGCGAACGAAAAATTCGATCAATGCGAACTCTCTTGGAGTGAGGCGAATTTCCTCCCCATCTCTGCTGGCGGTCAAGGTCTTGGAGTCTAGTGTGTATTCGCCTGCACGAAGATGCTCGATGGCAAATACCGGTCGGCGCAGCAATGCTCGCACTCTGGCAGCCAGCTCCTTCATGCTGAACGGCTTCACAAGATAATCGTCGGCACCAGCGTCCAATCCTTGTTCGCGATCATCGTAACTCGCTTTCCCAGTTAGCATAAGCACTCGGCCGGTCGCGCGGCTCTTGTACCAGTTGAGAACATCCGTTCCCGGCATGTCCGACAGATCCCAGTCGAGAATGACAACATCGTATCCAGCAACGGTGAGTAAGTTCATTGCCTCACTGCCCGTGGCGGCGGATTCTACCAGATGAGATTCCTCTGAAAGGCGCAGGGTCAGGAATTCTACGGTATCAGGATCATCGTCGACAATAAGAATCTTTGCCATAATCAAGCGCCGCAGCTGCCCGCCGAACAGACACATTATCGCACGTGATCCGCTGAGGCCACTGTGGTCTTGGAGCTATTGGGAATGCATACGGTAAATGTGCTGCCTGATACGCCGTCACTTTCGGCCCTGATGCTGCCCCCGTGAAGCTTTACAAGACCGGCGCAAACGGCCAGTCCTAAGCCCACTCCGCCTGAGCCCATACCGCCCGTATGCGGAGCCTCGAGGTCTTCCGCCTGTTTGAAGGGCTCGAAAATTTGTTTGAGTTTCGCGGGCGGAATGCCACGTCCTTCATCGATGAAGGCAATCAGTGTTTCATCGTTCTCGGTCTTTATGTCGACTGTTATCGTGCCTCCCTTAGGAGAATACTTAATGGCATTGACGAGCAGGTTCATAATTACCTGCTCTAGCCTGTTGATGTCGGCCCAGCAATTAGCCTCTCCCCGTCGTTGCATCTTAATCTGCTTTGTTTCAGCAAACGCAGTTAGATTGTCCATGATCACGTCGACAAGCGCTGACAGGTCCACTGTAACTCGGTTCAACTCAATGTCGCTCGTTTGTAGTTTGTCCAGGTCGACTAGATCATCTGCCAAACGCATCATGATTGTGGCGTTCCGTTTGGCAATCTCTAGAAGCTTGCGATCGCGCTCGCTGAGATCCAGCGACTGCATTGATTCCAGAGCCGATATGACGCTCTTGAGGGGCTGATTGATTTCCTCGGTGAGAACGCTTAGCAGCTCACACCGCAGATTATTCGCCTCTTTCAGTTGTTCTCGTGCCACGTCGAGGCGAGCAGCCAAGTCGTGAAATTTACGATCAAGTTGAGAAAGCTCGTTTAAGCCCTGCTGCTGCTCCTTCAGAAGAGGCTCTCCATTTTTAAACCGCGAGCAATTCTTGACCATGGTCTGCAGCTTTGATGATATGTTGCGAGTAAATACCAACGATGACGATACGCTAATCAAGATGCTCAAAAAGATGCCGATGTATGCAAGCTGCCGCTCTTGCTCGTTCAATTTAAGCTGCCTCTCCAGTTCGAGACGATTGGCTTCGCGTGTGCTTTCAGAAAATGACATCAGTCCAGACGTCCACGCGCCTGAATTGAGCTGAACAAATGTCTTCTTGTGTTGGCGATAGAGGAGCAAAATCTGTGCCATCTCACCGTCGCGATAAAGTTTCAAGATAGGGGAAATGAATTGCGAGATCGCATCACAAGCGTCTTTTGTCTCGCGCGCTTTCGCACGTTCGGTGGGTGTATTGGCTAGCCGCTCGAAATCATCTATATCAGATCTGATACGAGCGAAGGACAGTTCGAGTTTATCCGGATTGAGATTGCCGCTGGCACCTTCGCCGAGCAGAACAACGATATCGATGTAATCACATATCAGGCGACTGACCACAACCAGTAAGTTACGGCTGTGCAAGGTCTTTTGCAGGGACGCTTGCGTGTCATTAACGAGGTTGTTCATAGTGGCCAAAAGGGTCAATTCGAAGACGAGCGGTATGCCAACGATCAAAAACCCGACATGTATCAATCGCAAACTCACGCCTGGTTTTCCTCCGGCCGGTCAATCATTGCCTGCATCTGGCCCTGGCTCAGTTGCGAGTGGCGGGTTTTTTCAAGGGTGAGCAGATCGTTCAACATGGTTGTAATCTTCTGGGCATTCGTTTTTGCCGAGAAGATGATCGTCCGCGCCTCGTCAGTTTGCTCGCTAGTTTCAGCGAATTCGAGGAAGGACAAAATATTCTGCAGCGGTGTCCGCATGTCGTGAGTGGCCATTTGCATCATCTGGGCCCGGAAGACTTGTGCCGCCCGCTCGCGGTTGTTGGCCTGGCGAATCTCCTTAGCCATCAATCGCACGGCTGTATCGAATCGGGATAGCTCGTCGGAAACCTGCTCTGTCAATGGCAATACGTTTCCTTCTGACAGAAAGTCGAGATTTGCGGAGATCTTTTTGATGCGGTTAGTAGTGCCCAAAACAAAAAACAATGCAAGAGCCAGGCTCAGAGCGATACTGATGAACAGCCCGACAGTAATGAGAAGCTGGAGTTCTCTCAACAATCGCAGTCTTCTCACCAACTCCCTGTCTTCAATTGCTGCGTTTTCGTTCTCCAGGGCGAATAGCTCTCGCGCCCGCAAAACACTCTGCGATTGCCACGAAACTGCTTTCTCTAACTCCCCGATGAGCTTGATTTTATTGACACTGTCGGCAGTGGCTATCGCTTGGGATAGCCGCTCTACCTCGAACGCGGTCTGCCGGGCGTTAAGAGCGAACTCTCTGCCCTTGGGAGTTCTCATCATTAATGGATATGCTTTCTCGAGATCGGCACGGCAAATACTTACCTGATCGAGCAAGTCTTTTTCGTTTACTTCACGGCGCAACCACTTGAAGCGCGTCGAAACATTCTTAAGCATGATAAAGTCATTGACTACTCGCTCCAAAACGTTGAGTCTTTTCCTGGATTCAAAAGCTCGACAAGCAGACTCTTCTGTTTGGTTAAGCAGAAAGAGCATGATGCTTATCAACGTTAGCTCGAATAGTAAAGGAACGCCGACGAGGAGTAGACCCTGATGGGCAATTTTCATTGAATGCTCACGCTCAACGACAGATACTGGTCCAAGCTCATTATAAACGCGTCCTGAAAATAGCGAGAGCCGGCCGTTCCACGGCCGACCGGCTTCGCTATTTTACCCTTAGCCCCGACTCCGATGTGGACTGCAATTTCATTTGCTATGCGAACTACCTCCGATCCCTGAGCTTCCTCCCGAGTGCGATTTGCTATCTTTGATTCCGCCCTCGCTATTGCCATGCGAGGGCGTGTGAGCCTGCCCTACGTCGGCAGATTTACTAGCACCACCGCCCATGTCCGCTGGCGCACTTGTCGCACTGCTCACCTTAGGCTGTCCTTCAGGCTTTTCGTTGGGTTGTTTTGCCTCTGGCATTGTGTTCTCTTTGGGCTGCTCGGCGGGCTGACCCGGATTGGGATGCACCATTTCCGGAACTTTGGCTTGTCTTTGCGATTCACTCGATGAATTTGCCGCTTGATCCTGCTGCATCACTTTTTGCGAATCGCTATTCGAGTCCGAGCTTGGTTCTGGCTTATCCTTCGCTGGTTCTGAGTTGTCTTGGAAATTGTCATTTGCTTTGATGTCAAAATTCGGCAAATAGCCTTTAGATATGAGTGCTTGAGTGGCTTTTTCATATTCAGCCTGATCCTTCTGCGGATCGAGAACACGGCACTGTAAACCTTCCCTTTCGCTCAGAGAACAGGAATAAATTTTTGAATCGGCGAGGTCTTCAATATATGCATTTTGTTCTAGACTCATTGAAACAGCCTCCTGGTTTGGCTTAAGTAAACACGCACGGCATTCAGCTTGGCCCACCCTTCCCGGCGCGCCTTGATCAGCTTATGATTTTCGTGGATGTCAACGCTGTGTGCGACACGAACACCTTAGGTGCTGGCCTGTGGCAACGCTGTGACAATTCGGCCAAAATTAAAGGTTGCGAAAATATCGCGAACGACTATGTCTGCTTCCTGAGATGCACCACGGGTAATATCACTTAGCAGGTGTCTTAAAGATGACTTTATAAATGATTCTTCTCCGCCTCAGCAGCTGCAATACCATTTATGTCAACTCAGAACAGCGGTACTGTGTACATCGGAGCATGTCAACCTGCTCGCCTCCAAAGAGAAAGAAGGAGCCAAGATCGCTCAACACATGATGAAAACAGCACAAGGTCTCCTTTGTGCTGTTTTTCAATCCAAGAATCACAGCAATGCTTTAGCAACGCTGTTCTAGTTTACCTTGCAGCTATCGTACGGCTTCAATGAAGCGCAAGTCATACATCCAGTCCTCACCGGCCTGATCGCTGAGAACCGTGATCATCCCCGTGCTCGAAAAAGCTAACTTCAAAATTTCCCACTGTGGGTCGCTGATTTCGCCATGCTGGGAGCTAAGCCCGCCCTCCTCCCAGAGAATGGTAACGTTTCTGCCATCCACGCTAGAAGGGAACACTTCGTAATTTCCCAGGCGTGTTATCCGTCCGTAATGCCAACGAAAGTCGACGCCAATTCGTTCGGCCTGAGCTGTTTCCATAGCATCCGAATCTGGACGACGGATTCTAGACGATTTCTGTTTGGTAGCCATACCATGTTCTCCTATTGAAGTGTAAAGGTCGGAATCGTTTTTGTTCACTTCATGCACACCAGAAAGGGAATCTCTGACGTGTTCGGTGAAACATGTTCGGAATCTTCAGCTCGCGGTGTTATACCCGTGTACGGAACTACGCAAGGGTAAATAAGACAGTCTGACTGAATGGCTTGCATTATTGCACATCCGGCTCGAATTGTCTGATTCTAAGATATGGATATGAAGTTACAAGTGCCGACGTATTGGCAGCCTTTCAGCAACTATAAACCTGCCAAATAATTTTTTTTCTGCTGCACAGATACCATTTTTTTGAGAGCACCGCTTTCATCGCGGTATTCTCAAGTTCTTTCTGTCCGAGTGCGCTTCAACATAGCGTTCTCCATCTCTAGATTCTTCATCTTCTTGACGTCGCTAACTTGCATGCCACCATATTTGGAGCGCCAGTTATAGAACCTCTGATCTGAAATTCCGTACTTCCTACAGACTTCCTGACAAGAATTAGTCGACAGCTACTTGTTTTGTCGGCATCCTTGGTGTATTTCTTGGTGGGTTTCGGCAACGGCGAATTTGCACCAATCAGATGAGCAAAATACTTCTTGTAGAAGATGACGTTAAACTGGGCAATCAGCTTCAGGAATTGTTTGCTGCTAGTTCTCTCCATCTAGAAATAGCCACCAGTGCTGAAGACGCTCTGCAGCTTCTAAGGGGATTTGACTACGATCTAATCTTGCTCGACTGGGACCTGCCTGGAATGTCCGGACTCGATTTGTGCAAGCAGTATCGGGCCAGCGGTGGACAGAGCTACATTGTCTTTTTGACAGGACATCATAGTATCGAGGCCAAGGAACAAGCGCTGGATGCCGGTGCCGACGATTATGTAACCAAGCCCTTTGATATACGTGAAGTATTTGCTCGAATGCGCAGCGTCAGGCGCCGCGCTCTGATTATGACCCCGGATTTGCTGGAAGCATCAGGCGTTACGCTGGATCCAGTCGGACAAATTGTTTCCTGCGGTGATCGCAGCGTGCGTTTGACCGGCAAAGAGAGCGCGCTTCTTGAGTACTTGATGCGTCATCCAGACCGCCCGTTCAACGCGCAAAAGTTACTCAATGCGGTCTGGCCGTCTGACTCTGATGCTTCGGTTCACACAGTTAGAACTTGGATGCATTATCTGCGCCTGAAACTTGCTGATCTGGGAAAGGCTGACCTGATCAAAACCGTGAGCGGTGCCGGCTACGTTGTCGAGAAAGACTAAGCCAAAGTGGCATTACCCGTTTCCTCCTCGTCCTCCTGCACGGGCAGGGTAAACCAGAAGGTGGAACCTTTTCCCTGTTCACTGCTTACTCCGACCTCGCCTCCATGAGCAGTCACGATCAGCTTACACAACGCAAGACCCAGTCCGCTGCCTCCCGCCTTTTCGCCCTCTTTGAGTTGCCTGAATTTCTCGAAAAGAACCGCAGACTCGGACTCAGTCAACCCGGGACCCTGATCCGACACGGACACATGCAGCCATTTTTCGCCGTCGGACGAAGGCTCAAGAGCGGCTTCGATACTGATCACTCCATTTGTAGGACTATGTTTGATCGCATTTGAAAGATAGTTGACCAACACCTGTAAAATGCGCTCACGATCAAAGACGGCATAGTTCTTTTCAGCGTGGTTTTGAAGCGACAACTGCTTTTGTTCAGCTAAACCAGCAACGCTCTCAATTGCAACTTGACAGACCTCTTTGATATTTTCCGGCGCTAGGTCCAAAGACAGCTCATTGTGTTCTAGCCTGTCTAGAATCAAAAGATCATTTATGATGGCAAGCAATCTGCCAATGCTGGAGTTCATTGATTTGATCTGTTTGAGGCTGCCGGCATCCAATTCTTGCTGCTTAGTTTTCGCCATGACTTCGAGTGATACCGATATCGAAGCAAGTGGTGCTCTCAAATCGTGCGCCATCATTTGCATAAGAGAAGTGCGATAATCCTTGGCTTTGGCCAATTCATCAGCAGCTTTGTGCAAAGCCATATCAAGCTCACGGAGCTCGTCACCGCCAGTGACCGAATTCTTAAGGACAAGATAACGTGGCAATCGATTAGCATTTTCAACAAGGACTTTGAGCCGCCTTGTGATGTCACCAACGAAGCCAGCCGTTAATACAATAGCCAAGACTAGATTGGCAGCAAGCCCGGTAAAAACGACAAAACGCGTTCTCTTTCTTTCCTTATCTTGGGTGCGGTGAATTTTGTCCAACTCCTTTTGCTGGTCGGCAATGTGTTTCTGTAATTCCTGATTGGTAGCAGAAACCCTTCTGGCAAAGCGCTCGAAAGACTTGAACTTCTGAATTGAATCCGCAAACGACTCCGAGTTGTTAGGGACACTAAACTGCTCCATTTCAGAGAAGTGAGTTTCAGCAGTATCAAAAACCTCGGCAGCAAATTTTTGCATGGTCGTCCTGTATCTGCTTGCAGATTGAAGATACTTGAGCTCATTCTGCACCTCCTGCAACTGAGACAGATATTGAGCTTTCAAGCGAGGATCGCCGGTTGCGACGTATGAAGTTAAGGAGGTCATGACGCCTGCAAATTTAAAAAATGAGCTGTTGATATGCTGCAGCAGGATGCTTTGTGAGCGTTCCAATTCTGCGAGATGCTCAGTGCTCTCCAGACAATTGTTGAGCATCAGTATCCAAACCGTGTTGACTACAAGGGGCAAGAGTACAATGGCCAGCCCCTTGTGGATGATACGCATTGAAAGAGGCTTAGATTTGCTAGTTTTGGGCGTGGCTGTCATTTTGTCTCCGACTGCAGCGCCAATGGTGCTTACGATGTTTCATCCGAAAGACAATAAGACAAACCATCTCTGAGAATGGTTTGCCTCACTGAATCTGCCTGATAGCTGACTTTACTTGCCAGCCTCGTCTTTTTTGGCCTTCTCGCCAGCTTTTTCGGACTTCTTGGCGGCTCGACCGGCTCGGCGTGCATGACCTTTTGCTTCCTGCTTTTCTGCCTTGTTCGCGTCGGCTTGAGCCTTGCCTTCTTCTTTGGCGGCATCAGCGGACTTGTCTTTGGCCAACGCGGAAGGAGCGCTGAGCATGAGGGCTACGAGTGAAAGCATCAGAAATTTTTTCATTGGAAAACTCCAGTACGGGTAATTTGGTCAGATACTAGCATTTCTCACTTTTATCTGGAATTGTCATGCCGTCATATGACGATAAGCCTGTCGCGCAACTCAACAAAAGCGCGTTGGGAATCTCCCCATTGCCTCGCTCTTTGAACGAACATACAATGCTGCCACGTTTGACAGAAAACATATCAGGCATCCGATTTCGGCGAGCTTTGTTTGCTTACCGATCGGCGCCTCCTTTCTTGCCCCCACCGATTCGACATAGCCCGTCAATCAAAGAGCAACTGAATGACAGAAGCTGCAGCACTGGCATATGCGCAAAGAACCACCGGCACTGACGCGACGCCGCATCTGGACACGGCTCGCCATCCCGATCTTCTGCTCGTTTCAGCTGCTTCGGATCAAGACAAAAGGAAGACTCATAGGGACGGCAAGGATACTCATAGCGACGGCAAGCATACTCATCGCGGTGGCAAGCATGTTCACGGGCGAAGGCGCGGGCATCAATCAAGCACAGCCTTTCCAGTTGATGGAACCGAAACGCTCATCGACCCTGCCGAAGTCACAACGCTGTCAGCAACATCGCCCAGTACAACTCGCGCTGCCGGAGTGGCTTTTCCCTTAAGCCAACCTCTGCCTGCCGAGATGCAGCTGCCAAGCCACTATCCTGCAATTCAAGCTCTCAGCATTGCGCCGGACAAAAACAGATATTCACCAATCGATCAGGCTTTCGCTACAGCAGACTCGGTGCATGCCGAGTGGTTCAGAATCACGGACAAAGGGGCCAACGCGGCGCTGGCAACGGCGAAGAAAAACGGCGCTGACGTTTTAGTGGTCGAGGATCAAAAAAACATGTCCGGAGCGGCCGCTCAGAAGGCAATGAAACCGCTTAAGGACTCGGGAGCAGACGTGGTGATGAGCTCCACGGGCTTCGATATTTCACACTCGAAAGCTGGAGTCGTTTCAAG
>JAJPJO010000286.1 GCA_021324135.1 Pseudomonadota bacterium | reverse complement strand
TTCTTTCAATAAACCCAGTCACAGAACGGAGGAACTCGGGAACAATTAGTAAAGTCCCGAGGCGAATTGAAAGACAAAGTTGAAAACTTCAGCTTCCCAGTCTCACTTAAAGAATGGAACTTTATCCGCCTGGTTGGCTGCTTCTATCCTGGCGCAATCATGCTTACTGGCTTGCCAACCGGGTTTTGCCAATCCAACTTCCGAGAGCAACAAGTGGATCGAGAAGGGTCGCCTGGAGATTCGGGTGGGGCAGGACCCGGAAGCGATTGATTGTTTCACAAAAGCGATTGCAATCAACCCAAACAATCCTGAGGCCTTCAGACTGCGAGGAGATTGCGAATCGAGCACCGCGATGACTCTGAATACAGAGGCGTTGGCTGACTACAATCAAGCTGTCAAACTCGATGCGCACGACTTTCATTCTCTGTCATGCAAATCGCTGCTTGAAGGTGGAAACGACACTACTGTAGGTCGAGCCGACCTGGCGAAAGCGCGTCTAGAAGCTTCGGCGGCGCTGGCAAAAAATCCAAAAAACTTGCTCGCTCTCCGCTGTTTATCATACCTTTACACCTGGCTTGGTGATCCCGCCAAGGGTTTGAACATGGCGAGACAGTGGGCTGCGCTGGATTCTGGAAATCCCGAGGCATTGTATGTATTGGGCTGGAATTCAGGACTTTGCGGTCAGAATGACAAAGCGATTTCTGAGTTCGAAAGAATGGTGGCATTGATCAAAAAACGTCGCCCGCCTCGTTGCACTTCAGTAGAAGCCAATATTCTAAGAGGCGCGTTTTCACACCTGAAAAAGGAGCAGGAGGGCATCGCCTGGTACAGCGAGCAAACGAAGAACAGAGAAACGGCAGCGCAAGCCTATTTCGGACGAGGCAGTCTTCGCTACACCATGGGCGACCGCGATGGCGCATTCAAGGACTTTCAAAAGGCGATTGAGTTGAGACCGGGTAATTTCGGCTATCTACGCCACTACGCGAACGTACTTTACAGCGTCGGCCATTACAAGGAGAGCGCTGAAGTATATCAAAAGGCGGTTGAGAAAGAACCGCATGATCACTTCTTGTGGGTCAATCTGGCCAATTCGTATGTGAGCATGGGAAAACGCGACATGGCCATAAGGGAGCTGCTGAGAGCAAGTAAGTATGAGCCCGACAGTTACAGGATTGTAAGCGCTTTAGCCGGTGTCGAAGCGCCCAAGGATCTAAACAAAGCGAACAGATATTTTGCCCGCGCAGTCGAGTTGGTATCAGACGTCATCAAAAAGAATCCCCTGCAATCGGAGCTGTACGCCGAGCGCTCTTACATGTATGTGCAATTGGGCCGCTTCCGCGATGCGCTCGACGATCTGAACAAGGCCATAAAGATACGACCAATTGTCGCCAATTACTACCATTTGAAGGCAGGCGCGGAATGGTCTTTGAAAATGCACAAGGAAGCGATTGCTGACGAATCGCACGCCATCACCCTGGAGCCAAACAACTTCGCGTTTTACCACGCCAGAAAACAATTCAACACGCAGCTCCAGCGATACCAGGATGTTTTGAAAGATGCTACACGTTGCGTCGAGATCGATCCTCGGAACCCCAACTGCTATGAAGAAAGAGCTTTTTGCTATTCAAATCTTCATGACGGACCGCGTGCAATGGCTGATTTTAAAAAGGCCATCGAGCTGGGTGGCAGTGCGACTGCCTATTTCAGCCTGGGAAGGCTTTACGTCGAATCGGAACAGCGAAAGGAAGCATTGAAAATATTCAACAAAGGGCTTGCGAAATATCCTCATGACGTGCCAATGCTGTCAGAGCGCTGTAATTTACACACAAGAGCAGGGGATCTGGACCTGGCATTTCACGACGTAAATTTGGCAATCGGAATCAATCCGAAAAATCCGGACCCATACATCTGGCGCGCAGACTTGTTTGCCGAGATTGGTGAATACATGAAAGCGGTTGCGGATCTGAATACGGTTTTATCGTTGGGCACCGAGGCTGTGGCGGGGACGCTCGATAACCGTTCTCGCTACTATACCTATGCTCAACGCTATAAGGATGCCGCTGACGATCAGGCTCTTGCTTATCGGGCAGACCCCAATCCCAAACGCCTTTGCACGGAGGCGAAGCTGCGCTATCATGCCGGCGAGAAAGAGACAGCGATTGCGTTGTTCACTCGCTATTTGCGCCTCGTACCTGATGATCAGCGGGCCATGCGAGCAAGAGCAAAGTGTATGCTCGAGACTCATCAATACGAAAACAGCATCAACGAATACACTAATCTGATTCGAATGAACAGCCACGACCCGCTCCTCTATTTGCGCCGCGCAAAAGCGTACGAGGGAATCGGAGACGCTGCTCTTGCTTCGGCTGATAAAGAGCATGCCGAAGCACTCAAGAAGCCATCTCACGGGAGTCCTCATTGATGAAGCACTACTGGAGGAGTGGCGCAAACCGTTCGCTTGCTTATCACGTTTGGAAAAAGGGAATGGAGGAGCTGCCGGTTATGTTTGTACAAATGAGCATGGTTGAAAGCTCGCGATGAAGCTGGTTCAAAAAGGGCTTTTGTGCATTCTCGTCACGCTGCTTCTTGAAGGCAGTTGTGCCGGGATTTTGCTTGTATTGCACAATCAAGCGCAACAAGGCGCCCAGCGCGTGTCCAGATCGAAAGACAGAATCTCAGTGGAAGACTCAGCCATGGCAGGTGTTCTCGACTTGACGCTTTGCACGGTGTCCGGACTGGCGGCGGGCAAGTCACCAAAGGCTAAAGCGCAAGAATTTGCCGGACGTATTTCTGAAGATCTCTACAAGCTGAAGCAGATGCCGAGCAAGGATCAAGAACAGCAGAAGAAGATTGAAGAGTTCGAGAATGCAGTAACAGAGCTGGTGAATCTTGAACTACGACTCTGCGATGCAGTTAACGACGATGGTCTCGAGCTTCCTTACATTGGCTCGACGCTCATTAGAGGTGAAGTGAGAAAACGAGTCGACAAACTCATTCAAATCAAACGGTCGCTGCAAGAGATGGAGAGCAAGGAGAAGCTCAGCTCGGCGGATAGTGAGTCGCTTAGCTTCTACGCCGTTGCGTCGGTCGTCGTCGTGAATATGATTTTATTGCTCGCTCTTGCCTTCGTTTTCTTGAGAGGCATAGGTGCGCGCCTTTCTCGCATCGTTGCAAACGCGCATAGATTCAGCAAAAATGAGCCACTTGCCGATCCGCTCAAAGGGAAGGATGAGATCGCCGAACTAGATCGAAGCTTCCACGAAATGGCTGACATTGTCAAAGCCGCCACTCAAAAACAGCGTGCCATGATTGAAAACGCTGTCGACGTGATTTGCTCGGTCAATGAATTCGGAGCGTTCACTGCAGTCAGCCCGGCGGCGGTGAAGTCGTGGGGATTTCCTCCGGAGACATTGATTGGCAAGACACTCGCCGACGTACTAGAGCCGGACAAGCTCTCGACATTCCACGAAGCACTGACCAATGCACGGAAGAGTCAGGAAACCGTCTCAGCAGAGAATCGGGTTGTCACCGGATACGGTACCATCAGAGACATGCTCTGGTCGGTACAGTGGTCGGAAAGCGATGCTTCCTTCTTCTGCGTCGTACACGATATCAGCGAACGCAAGGCGATCGATCGATTGAAACAGGACTTCGTTAATATGATCAGTCACGATCTTCGCACGCCGCTTACCGCCATCGGACTTACAATCGAAATGCTACTCTCTGGCGTATTCGGTGAACTGAACGCCAAAGGCTTCTCGCGCGTTACATCCGCGGCGGAGAGCACGCAGCGACTGCTGGATCTGATCAATCAATTGCTCGACCTCGAGAAACTGGAGGCCGGGAAGATGGAAGTGGATCGCGCACCGCATATGGTGCTATCTCTGCTCGACAAATCATGCGACTCCGTACGCGCATTCGCCGAGCAACACGACGTCAAACTGCAAGTCAACTGCTCTGAAACGCTGCAAGCCGTTCTCGACGGCCCCAGAATAGTTCAAGTACTGGTCAATCTTATTTCAAACGCCTGTAAGTTCTCGCCTGAAAATTCGACAGTAACCGTATCAGCTCGGGTTCTCGACAATCAGCTGGCCGTGATGGTTAAGGACGAAGGCCGGGGCGTACCGGTAGAGTTGAGAGACTCTATCTTCGATCGCTTCAAGCAGGTCGAGCGCGCCGACGAGCTGCAAAAGGGCGGAACGGGGCTTGGTCTGGCAATTTGCAAAGCCATAGTCGAAGCGCACGGCGGCGTAATTGGTGTCGACAGCGAAGCAGGCAAAGGCAGCACCTTCTGGTTCAAAATCCCCACGGAGATTCTCAGTGAGAAAACGGGCGATCGAGCAAACATTCATGCTTGATCGAAGATTATTTAAAGGCAGCTACTTGCTCATCCAGCTGGGCTGCCAGCGGATGTGACCAGCTGAATTCATGCGCACCGGACCCTGAGGCACAGGCGTTACTTCATCGCCCATGACCCCGCCGTAGCGCCACAGCTCGCTGCCCGGCACAGTGCCTTTGATTTGCCCGGAAGCATCATAATAGCCGCCGTCCCGGCTCATCTGCCAGATGTATGGTGACCTCGCCGGTGGTGCTGGAGGAGTAGCGGACTGGGCCTGATTGAAACTACCAAGAGCAGGCTTTTGCGAAGCCATATCGGGGAACTGGTCGCCAATTGATACATTGCCCGACAGGAAATCCGCCGGGAGCTTGCCCTTTACCTTTTCGCCTTTTTCGTTTTTGTAAACTGTTTGTTCGGCTGATTTTTGCTCAGCCGTGCGATCGGTTTGCTGTCGATTTTGGTTGTCTTGCGAGGGCGGATCGTAATAATCAGGAATTTGTTGAGGCTGGTTCTCGCCTTTGCTCCCATCATTGGCAGGAACGATTGCTTTGCGATTCAATCTCATTCTCGGCGCCGGCGCTTGATTTACATTGTCGAGCATGTCTACTCGGCCGTTCAACTGCGGCTCGCTTTGGCTCTCTTGCGCCTGCAGGCAAGGAACGAACGCGCACTGTACGCCAAGGACCGCCGTAAACGCCAGGCACACGCGCAGCCAGACGTGGATGCGGAATGCCGGGACGCCGGCAAACGCCATCTTATCCAACCTCCTGCCTCCCGGCATAAATCACCTCATTTTCGGGGCTGAGCAAAAAAGCCTGCTCTACGACTATTATGCCCATATGAGTGGATTAGACGTTTGAACTTTTGTTTTGATTCATGAGTATTAAATTGATTCGCCAATCCCGCCGGCGCTGGACTCACATTCGTCCTCGGTCGGGAATGAAACGGTGATGATTTCTCCATCCTCGCCGCGCTTGAGCATCTCAATCTTGCGCTCGGCGCCCTTGAGGAACTCTTCGCATTCCTTAGAAAGTTTCATGCCCTGCTCGAACAGGGCGATCGCTCTATCGAGCTTGATTTCGCCATCCAGTTCGACTACTACGGACTCGAGTTCCTTCATCGATTTTTCGAAATCGATACCGGTATTCTTTTGCATGTTTCCTCCCTCCTGCGCTCGTGCTTGCAGAAAATATATGGTACTACATATGGTGCTACCACCAGTTGTCCTTCGTCTCCTTGACCTCGACGATCAAACGACCGGACTCGAGCAATGCTTCGAGAGTCTCGCCTGGCACCACCGATTTGAAATCACGCACGAGAGTGCCGTCTGCTTTGCGCAGAACAGCAAATCCTCGAGCCATGACGTTTTGCGGACCCAAAGCCATAAGCTTTTCGCTCTCTTGCTTGAGGCGATGTCTGGTTGTCGACAGCTTGTGCGACATCTTGCTTGTGAGATTCTCTCTGCAAAAGAGCACTTTCGCTTGCAAATGCCTGAGCCGGTCGTGATAGCGCAATAATGACATGCGCGGGTTCAGATCGCTCAAGCGCCGCTGCCCGCGAGCAATCTTCTCCTCGACTCGCGTAATCATGCGATTGGTGAGCTGGTGCCATTTGTCGCTCAGCTCGGCATATCCCCTGGCCACCAGTTCCGCAGCCGCGGTCGGGGTGGGCGCTCGCAAGTCGGCGACCAGATCGCAAATAGTGACGTCGGTTTCGTGCCCGACCCCTGATATCACCGGCACTCTCGAGTTCAGCACCGCCCGCGCTACCACTTCGGTGTTGAATGACCAGAGGTCTTCAATCGAGCCGCCGCCTCGGGCGACGATAATGACATCGAGGTCGTCGATGGCTTGCAGCAAGAGCAAGGCGTCGGCGACGCTTTCGGCTGAACCTTCGCCCTGCACCTTGGCCGGCGATATCACCACATTCAGGGCTTTGTTTCGCCGCTTGAGCGTATTGATAATGTCTTGCACCGCCGCCCCGGCAGGGCTGGTTACCACACCGATCTTGCTCGGCAGCATTGGAATGGCGCGCTTGCGGGCTTGATCGAGATGCCCCTCGGCTTCCAGCTTTGCCTTTAGCTGCTCGAAGGCCAATTGCCATTCCCCGATGCCCACCGGCTCGAGCGCCATGATCACCATCTGATAGGCGCCGCGCGGCGGGTAGACGCTCAGTTTGCCTCGGGCGACTACCATCAGGCCGTCTTCCAGTTGAAATCGAATGCTCTGGCTTGTCTTGCTGAAACAAACGCAAGGCAGGGTGGCATCCTGATCCTTTAAAGAGAAATACCAGTGCCCCGATGGATAAAGCTTGGCGTTGCTGATTTCGCCTGTGACATAGATGTAGTCGAATGATGTCTCGAGCGCATCCTTGATCTTTCCGGTGAGCTCGCTGACAGTAAAAACGGTTGATGCAGCCGCTGGTCGCAGCGGTTGATATGACGATTTTGCGCTGAGCACGGTTATACCTCGCCTTTGTGAACGGAAGGACGGTGAATGCTCTTCGGCATGTGATTGTAATTTATTGGGAATGTCGATCGGCTCTGCCGCGAGCGAATTAATGTCGGAATAGTTGTTTCTCTGTACATATGCAATTGAATGTTGAATTTATGCTTGAAAGTTTTGCTGCTCGAGATCGCCTCTATATATGGTGGCTATGTTTTTCTCCTTTTCCTTGTCTGTTTCATGATCGGATCTAAGAGGCATTTTTTATTTGTCGCAGCGAATTTCATTTGACGGCTGCTTCAAGTATGCCATATATTAGTATGACATACAAAAGTCTGGTATCTCGAATGGATGGGGAGGTCGTCATGGACCGCACTTTGTTTTCGCCTTCAATGATTGAGACTTACCGAGCCTGCAGGCGTGCTTACGAGTTGGCTTCGGCTTCCTTCGGGCAGTGTGCGGCCAGTCGTTCCGTACCTTCTATATGCAGGCAATTCGTCCGCAGAGGGATCAGCGAAATTAATCGCGGCAAAATCGTCAGCGCCAATGACGTGCAAACTTTTATGGGCAAGCATTGGCCACTTGAGATGATGGAAGCCTCGGGCGCTGATGGCGATCTCGTGGCCCGGGCCTTCCTGTTCACATATAAGATATTGATGAATTACGCCAAATCGCCTTATCGCCCGAGCGGCTCGGAAGTGGTGGCGATTGCATTGAAGGCGCGCTCACGCGTGCCGCATGTGCGCGTATACCTCGAGGACACATTTGACATGATCCTCTGGTATCCGGCTCGCAAACACCTTGAGATAGTCGAATACGAACTGAGGTCCAAACGAACGTTCTCCTCGGCCTGGCCGACCGTATCGGCGCTGGTCAAACGATTTCTATGCGAACGCCTGCGCGTGCGCTGGCCTTTCGAGAGCGTGTCGCTGACCACCGTTAAAATTTCATCGGCAAATCTATCCGTCTCTTCGAGTGTGACAAACATCGAAATAGATGAGCTCATATACAAGGTTCACTTCGAGGAGATCAATAAGGATCTCGAAGTGATGAAACGACCAATGGATGCACAAGAGCTGGGCCGATCGTGCCACAAGGCGGACGAGCCATGCAACTATTGCCAGAGCATCGGCAAGCGCCAGATGAAAGATTCGGTAATCGCCGAGGATTTCCTTTCCCTGAGTGCCTGACTGCAAAAACTGAGCGCAATTCAAAGACACATTGATGTATTGACTGGTGGCGAAGGATATATAATCTGCCCGACTCCTGCCGGGTGGATTTCCGATGAGCACAAGCACGACAAAGACTAAGGTTGACCTGCTGATTTCGCCAATCAAGGAATTGGTCACGCCGCATGTAGACCACGGTCCGGCGCGCGGAAATTCTCTGGCTGCCGTGCGCCGGATAAAGGATGCGGCAATCGCAGTTAAGGATGGACAAATTGTTTCATGCGGAGAGAGAGAAGACGTGCTCCGGTCCGTCGACAGCGAGCATGCTCGTGTGATCGATGCTGGCGAAAAATTGGCGACGCCTGGACTGGTGGATCCGCATACGCATCTGGTTTTTGCGGGCAATCGCCACGATGAATTTGCCATGCGCTGCCAGGGAAAAACCTATGCCGAAATAGCCGCTGCCGGTGGTGGTATCGTCGCGAGCATGCGTGCCACCAGGGGTGCAACCGTTTCTCAGCTGGTCGAGTTAGGCAGAGCCAGATTGAGACGCATGGCCGAGCACGGCACCACCACCTGTGAAGTCAAGACGGGGTATGGGCTGGACAAGCAAAGCGAGCTCAATATGCTCGAGGCGATTCTGGTGCTCAGCAAAGAACAAAAGGTTGAGCTGGTGCCAACCTTTATGCCAGCGCATGCGGTATCACCCGGAGATGATCGCAACCGCTATGTCAACGAGATCATTGAAGACATGCTGCCGGCGGCCGCAACCCTGATGAATGAGAAAGGCTTTGCCGCCAGTGACTTGTATGTCGATGTGTTTTGCGATGAAGGTTACTTTTCGCTGGAAGATACAAAAAGGATATTCGATAGGGCTCTGTCTCTGGGTATGAAGGTCAAAGTTCACGCCGATGAATTTAAGAGCCTGGGCGCCACAAAGTTGGCCTGCGAAGCGGGAGCCCACAGCGCCGACCATCTTCTGGCAATTTCCGACGAGGATATCGATCATCTGGCCGGCTCGGCTTGCGTCGCGGTGCTGCTGCCGGGGACGTCATTTTTTCTGAACCTCAAAGAACACGCGCCCGCCAGGAGGATGATCGACCGGGATGTGGCAATCGCTATCGGATCTGATTTCAATCCTGGCTCCTGTCATATATTCTCCCTGCCGTTGATCATGGGTCTTGCGTGTCTGAAGCTGGGATTGACTGCTGAGGAAGCATTGAGCGCGATGACGGTCAACTCCGCTTATGCCATCGGCCGTGGTGCATCTATTGGTCAACTACGCGATCGTTATCAGGCGGATATCATATTGTGGAATGTCGAGGCCCTTGCCGAGATTCCCTACAATATGGGCTGGAATCCAGTTGCTGCGGTGATCAAGAAAGGTGAGTGCATCACATAAGGTGCCACCGGATCATGTGATAATTATTTCTTGCCAACGCTCTTGTTTTATTATCGGCGTTAGTTATAATTCTATGGATGCCACCACTCGCGGGGCCGTGGTACCAACATATCGTAAGCGCGCACTATACTCGGTGCAAGCTTGAGTTGTTCCGATAATTACTAGGAGCTAGTTAAATGGCTGAACCAAAGCGAATTCCACACGACAATAAAGATCAAAATCTCGAGCTGGAAGGCTTCGAAACATTTTTCGTGGAGGAACAACAGCAAGCTTCCTTGAGCGCCACCACAGGTGGTGAGCACCTCCTGCAAGAGCAAATGGAAAAGCTGCTCGAGCGATTGTCCGAGTTGATCACGCTCAGCGTCGACCAACGCATGGAGACAAACAAGATTTCGAATCAACTGATCGACAATCAGCGCCAACTGATCGCCACACAGCAGATTCTAATCAAGTTGATGGAACGTTCCATCGAGCTGACCAGACACGTTACATCGATTGAAGAAAGATTGCCCGGGGTATTCGAGCTGCCCCGCATAGTTGAAAGCTTGCGCCAGCGCGTCGCCGAGCTTGAAGGGGTAGAGATCAGATAGCCGGACGCCGCGAAGAGCGCCAGGGCATGAGCGAAAATATATATAAGTAATTTGGTGAATCCGTAATTCCACCATTTACGGCATGCTATCTCTTATGCCATCGTATCTTAGCTAGGCGCAGAGGCATTCAATGAGTCACGGGCATGCAGGCGGACATGGAGGTCATGGTGGTCATGGCGGCCACGGCGTCGGCCATCATGGGCACCAGGCTCACCACGGACATCACTTTCAGCACGGCGACGCCTCGACCACCGCAGCTTACAACTCCGGTTTCAAAGGCATCAAGCTGTCGGCCCTCTTCTCGGGTATCCGGTTCAGCGTCAACTTCTTCGTCGCCATGTTCTTCCTGGCTTACATCCTCTGGCTCTTCGTAATTTATTTCATCCGACACCATGAGCCGTTTTCCAATCAGGTCCTGGGGACGCCCAATGCAGGCGCGCCTTTCTGCCAGCAGGACAAGCGCCTGGTGGCAGGAACTGCCAATGCTCTGCCGATCCGTGCCGAGTTTTATAACCCGGGTGGGGACGCTAAAGGAAACCAGAGCCAGGCCCTCGGGGATCCGGTCCTGTCCACGCACAATAAGGATTATGCTCGTTTTGTCGGTCGAAACGACGGTACATCGTCGCGAGGTTCATCGATCTCAAGCGGCATGGGGAGCGGTTTTGCATCACCGGAGATCAATTCGACCAGAAACCGCTTGTTCACCGCCGGCGGGGGCCGCCGGTCAATGTCAGCCGGGCTGCCTGGTTCCGACTCAGCTCTCTTGATGCGCACGGCTAAATCCGGCATGCCCTCTGCTTACACACCAGGAAGCACGCTTTCGGGTTACCCTGTTGCAGGCAGCCAGTTCGCCGGTCCTCAGCCTGTCATCAACCCGTTCGCCGGCAACCAGGCGGCGCCGATGCAAATTCCTGCCAATGCATTTGCCGCCAATCAATTTGCCGCCATGCAAAACGCTGCCCCAATGGCCAATCAATTCGGCTCTCCTCTGCTCGCCACCCCTAATGCGGGAAGTCAATCAGCCATCGGCGCGAATCTGGCGCCGCCATCGATTTATGGAGGGAGCGCCGCGTTGCCCGGTTATCAAGCTGGTCCTGGAATGTTTCCCATGCTGCAAGGCGGCGACTCGAAAATTACCCAATACAACATTCCGGTGCGCACTCAGGAAGGCACGAAGTGCCGAACAGTCGTGACTCGCTGAGAAGCAGCTAGAGTTTGACTCATTGCAAGCCGAATTGATGTTCTTGCAAAGCGGCGATCTCTTTCAGCTCGTCTGAGGTCAATGGAGCGGTTTCTGCACTCTGCAAATTTTCAATTGCCTGCTCTGAATTTTTGATTCCAGGAATAGTTACTGAAACAAGAGTGCTGTTCAGGACCCATTGAATAGCTGCTTGTGCCATGGTGCGCTGGTCTCTTCTGATCAGAAAGTTCAATGCTTCGCTCGCCTTGATGCGAGCATTGATGAAATCTTTAGGCCAGTTTTTTCGAACATCGCCTGAAGAAAAATTGGATGCATAGGTAAACTTACCTGTGAGAAAGCCGTTGGAGAGCGGCTCGCGTGCGATGATTGCGCACCCGAGCTCGGCTGAGAGTGGAAACAATTTCTTAGCCGCCTCATGAGCGAATATATTGTATGCGACCTGAATACTGTCCGGTCGCGTTATCTTTAGAGCGGCAAGACCGTCATTGTGATTCTGCAACGACAAGCCCCAGGCCCGGATCTTGCCTTCTACCTTCAGGTTGCGCAGCACCTCGAAGGCCTCGCCATTTTCGATCACCGCAAGGGATGGGTTATGCAATTGATACAAATCAACATAATCCGTCTGCAGCCGCTCCAGGCTTTTGTCAAGCGCAAAACGAATGTATTCGGCAGTGAAGGTTTGAAAGCCGAAACCCTGGTAAAAGTCGGAGCCTACCTTTGTAGCGATGATCAGGCGATCGCGTTTGCCTCGCAAAGTCTTGCCGATTAATTCCTCGCTATGCCCCCAGCCGTAAACATCGGCAGTATCGAAGAAATTGCAGCCCAGCTCGAAAGCCTTTTCCAGAGCCTCGACTGAGTCTTTGTCATCAGTCGGGCCATAGCTCAGTCCATGCCGATTGCCACCAATTGCCCAGGCGCCGAATCCAATCTCCGAGACTTTGATGCCTGTCTTGCCAAGCTCCCTGTAGTTCATGAACCTCGTGCTGTTCCTCTGGCGGGCGATTTAGTCTTGACTCTTCATTATTCGTGAACGCACGACAAGAAAGCTCATGTAGTGTATTACAATAACCGTTTGGCTACTTGGATATCCTGGAGACCAAGCTAAGGAATGGATGTTTACGACATAACGATCGTCGGAGGCGGGCCGACAGGTCTATTTGGCACATTTTACGCCGGTCTTAGAGGACTTAAGACCAAAGTAATTGATGTCCTGCCTGAGCTCGGCGGGCAGCTTACCGCTTTGTATCCGGAAAAATATGTTTACGACGTCGCCGGTCATCCTAAGATTCTTGCCAAGGACTTAGCCAAAAATCTGGCCCAACAAGCAGCGATCTTCAAACCAACGCTCTGTCTTGGTGAGAAAGTTCACACGATCGAGACATTCGAGGAAGGCGGCGAGAAGCTCTGGAAGGTGGTCACGGATCGCGGAGAGCATGTCAGTAAGACGATCTTGCTTGCCCTGGGCGCCGGCGCCTGCGTGCCCAAACGGCTCGATGTCGATGTTCCCCTCGATTGGGAAGGTGACTGTGTTTTTTATGCCGTGCGCAATAAAGAAAGATTCAGAGAGAAAGATGTTCTGATCATCGGCGGCGGCGACTCGGCGGTAGATTGGGCGAATGAGTTCTCGGTTCTCGCCAATCGCGTAACGCTCATCCACAGACGCGATCAGTTCAGAGCCGTGCAAAGTTCGGTCGAGGAGATGAAGCGAAATAAGGTCAACATCAAGACCTTCTACGAGCTCAAGGAAGTGCATGGTAACAATGGTCATTTGACCGAGGCGGTCATATTCGATAACCGCACCGGCAAAGAAGAGACGCTCAAAGTCGATGCTCTCTTGATCAACATCGGCTTCGTCATCAACCTCGACTTCTTGAGACAGTGGGGTTTGACGATGGATAAGAACGCCATTGTCGTAAATGAGAAGATGGAAACAAACCTGGCCGGCGTTTATTCCGCCGGGGACATCGCCTCGCACACCGCCAAGCTCAAGTTGATCGCCACTGGAGCGGCTGAGGCGGCTACGGCTGTGAACTTCGCCGTCACCTACATCAATCCGCAAGCGAAACTATATCCCGGACACAGCTCCAACTTGAATTTGAGCATCTGATCGTTCAATTTACCCTTTGTCCTGGTACTGCATTTAGTATCATGAACCGCTTGCTTCGCTATGTCCTGGTCTGCATGAGATCAGGAAATTAGCTCATCGCGCTGCTCGAATGGTCTTGCCAGTTGACTGGGACGATTGATCTTCAAGAGTCGCAGGGCATTGATCGAGGCCACTTCCACGAATTCGCGAGCGCTCAAGGCTTCTTGCACCTGTTGCAGCGCCAGTTTTTGATTGAAGAGTGGAAAGTCGGAGCCGAAGAGGACGCGCCCTGCTCCAAGACGATCGACTGAGCGTCTGATGATCTTCGCAGGCTGCCAGGACGTCTCGACATAAACATTGGGATAACGTAGAGCCAATTTGATGATCTGCCGCCAGGACTCCCAGCCGATATGGGCGAGAATGAATTTCACGCGCGGGAAAGCCTTCAATAAGGGCTCCAATGCCTGCGCTTCCGTGCAGCCGTCCAGGCGGCTCAAGTTGCCCACCGGGATGTGCCCGGTATGAATCATGACCGGAAGATCGTGTTCTTCGGCGAGCTGAACCACGTCTTTCATGCGAAAGTAAAGCTCGCCGCAAGCATAACGTCCGACAATCGGATGCAGTTTGATACCGGATATGGTGCCGGCTTCGATGAAGGGGCGAATGTATGCCTGGTGGTCTTCCAGGTTTTTGTCCACTGATGCGAAGATTGAAAATCTGCCTTTGTATGGTGCCGCCAATTCAATGATATTGCTCGTGCAGGTAAGCGGCTCGATCGAATGGATGACGGAATGGTCGATTCCGTTTTGATTCATCTTTTCGACCAGCTTTTCGATTCCATATGTCTTGAACAGCCGCAAGCATTCCATGAGACCAATCTTGCCGAGCTTTGAATAGATGTAGCGGCTGATGTCACCCCGGTAGTTCATGGCGATAAAGCGAGCGATTACATCATGCAAGGGCTCGCTCACATTGGCGACTCGCTCGAATATCGGGTTGGTAAGTTGAAAAACGGAAGATCGGGTGTCTTCCGGACACAGACTCAATTGCGTATTGGCATCTTGAATATGTGTGTGAAAGTCGACAGTGAAAAGACCGTTGTACATCGGGTTATTCAGGGGGTTGCCAGGGGATCCTTAAAATCTACTATATCCCTACCTATGACAATTTGTAAATGGAAAGAGCTGTCTTGGCTGGCTGCAGTTGATGCCGGAGCGAACCTGAGGGAGAATCGCACAGCTTTTTGCTCTTGGAAAGAGGCATACTTAAATTAAAACGCTGTATATTGTGCAGGTCGCATATACCACCGCTAGATATGGTGCCATACAAATGTTGTATAATGCTATGACAGTGAGTGGACAACTCAGCTGAATGGATACTCAGGAGGACCGATATTCGATATTCGGACCTCGGCTCGAGAGGTAACCAACGTGTTCTCAGCTAACGCCATCAAAGTTTTGCAGAAGAGGTACTTCATCAAGGATGCCGCCGGCCAGCCGGTGGAGGATGTCGAGGCACTCTTCAGGCGAGTGGCAAATGGTGTAGCGGAGCCGGAGGCCAGAGGCGGCGATAGCGAAAGGAAAAAAACGCTTGCCGATCAGTTTTTCAATCTTATGTATAAGGGCGATTTCTTGCCCAACTCACCAACTTTGATGAATGCCGGCAAGCCTAATGGTCAGTTATCGGCATGTTTTGTCTTGCCTGTTCCCGATTCGCTCGAAGGCATATTCGAAACCTGCAAAAATGCCGCCCTCATCCACAAAACCGGCGGCGGCACAGGATTCTCATTCAGTCGTCTCCGCCCATACAATGACCCGGTTGCCTCCTCTACCGGTGTGGCATCAGGTCCTGTGAGCTTCATGTGCGTCTATGACGCCGCCACCGAAGCGATTCGCCAGGGCGGCACCAGGCGTGGTGCAAACATGGGTATCCTGCGAGTCGATCATCCCGACATTGAGCTGTTCATAACCGCCAAGCGGGATACCGAAAAGCTGAACAACTTCAATATATCTGTAGCGATTACCGATGCCTTTATGGAAGCGCTGGCAAACGACCAGGACTACGACTTGATCCACCCGCGCAGCGGCTTGCCTGTCAGACGAGTCAGCGCCAGGAAAATATTCGAACTGATCGTTGAGAATGCGCACGCAACAGGCGAGCCGGGGGTCGTCTTTATCGATCGCATTAATCAATCCGATCCGGTCAAAGTTCATGTCGGCGAGAATGGCGAAGTCATACCAGGAACAGAGGATATCGAGGCTACCAATCCTTGCGGAGAGCAGCCGCTCGGACCGGGGGACGCTTGCAACCTGGGCTCGATCAATGTAGCCAATTTCATAGATGAGCAAGCAAAATGCATCGATTGGTTGCGCCTTAATGAAGCAATCCGCCTGGCAGTGCGATTTCTCGATAACGTTATCGACGCCAATCACTATCCTCTGCCGTTCATAGCCAATGCCACGCTCAACAACAGGCGCATAGGCCTGGGCATTATGGGCTGGGCAGAAGCTTTGATCAAGATGGGCATTCCATACAACTCGGAGAATGCAATAAATCAAGCCGAGTCTTTTATGAAAAAATTTCAGGAGAAGGCGCACCAGGCCTCGATCGAACTGGCGGAAGAGCGCGGTGTTTTTCCAAACTGGCCTTTCACCAGCTGGGGCGAGCGCGGCATCAAGATGCGCAATGCCACTGTCACGACGATTGCCCCGACCGGCACCATCTCAATTATTGCCGGCACCAGCTCCGGTATCGAACCGCTTTTTGCCATATCTTTTATCCGCCGTGTGCTTGGCGGCATGGAGCTGGTCGAGGTAAATCCATTATTTGAAAAACTGGCAAGAGAAAGGGGTTTCTTCAGCGATGAATTGATGGAGCGCATTGCCCAAAGAGGGACGCTCAAAAACATCGATGAAGTGCCTGCTGATGTGAAAGAGATCTTCGTTTGCTCGCACGACATTGACTTCGACTGGCACGTCAGAATGCAAGCCGCATTTCAAGTCCACACGGACAATGCCGTGTCAAAAACGATCAACTTCCCGCATACCGCCTCCGTGCACGATGTGAAGGAAGCCTATCTGCTTGCCTGGAAACTGGGCCTGAAAGGCATAACAGTTTATCGGGACGCATCCAGGCGATCTCAGGTTCTGAACATCGCTGATACCGACCCGCTCAAGCAAAATGGCTTGGATGAATTTTGCGATAGAGTCACATCAGCCGAGGTCGTATCCCTGGCAAAAGGCGACCAAAGCCAGGAGGCAGAGACGAATGCAAAAAAGCAATACTCGAGGAGCCTTGCGGGGACTGCTGAGAGTCCCCAGAAAAGCCGCGTGCCGATTTACGGTCCGGCCACGCCTTCTTTCTGGGCGACTGGATATGGACAATCGAGTGGAGACGATCGTTTCCATACCTCCGATATACAGAATGGACATGTCCGGCATAATACAAAATTAGTACACAGGCAGCCGTCCTCGCCGAGCCCGAAAGCTGCGGCACTTTTGGCATCGATAGAGAGATTTCAAAAGACAAATTGCCCTGAATGCGGCTACAGCACTGGCTCTCTGGTGCGTCACGAGGCTTGCCTAATGTGTGTTTCCTGCGGTTATACTAGGTGCTGATCAGTTGTTTGGGCTGAGCAAAATATATAGAGCCGGTGCAGGAGTGGATATCCATGTCGATACTCGTTGATCATGAGATTCGCAGCGAAGTCAGATCAGGAAGACTCGTAATTGAGCCCTTTGAAGATGCGCTTATTCAGCCGAATTCAATCGACGTGCGTCTGGCCGATCGATTTTCGTGGCACCAATCTGGCGAGAGCATCATCGATCCGTACCAATCGGAATCAGTGCTTGAGGGGCTTGTCCATGTTAGTGGCGAAAGCATGGTGATTCAGCCCAAACAATTCGTTCTGGGAGCTACCCTCGAGCGCCTGAGATTGCCGGACGATATCGTCGGACAACTGACAGGCAAATCGAGCCTGGCTCGACTGGGTGTAATGGTGCATGTGACCGCTGGTTTCATCGATGCAGGCTTCAGCAATCCACCGGCACAAATAACGCTCGAGATAGTCAATGTAGGCAATCGCCCGGTGCGACTGCATGCCGGTATGGCGATTGCTCAAATGGTCTTCACCCGCACCGCCAAATGCGAGACACCCTACAATCTCAAACCGTCGGCAAAATACAACGGACAGCCGGCGGCGGCGCACAGTCGCTATTACTTGAATGGTGCCGGGCGCTGAGCGGCGTCAATATCTAAGGTTGACCCAGGGCGTGCGCTTCAGATAACCGCCGCCTGCAAGGGTTTTTCCGTTTTATTTGAAAAAGTTAATCAGGGGCAGTGGGAATATCACCATGACCCACGTACATACACGAATTTACTCTCGAGGTTAGCCGGATCTAATATCTAATTCACTCGCATGCATTGGCAAGCCACACACCCCCCAACGCTATGCCAGCTTCTTTTCGGAGGAATCAGATATTATGGGCGATGGTCCTTTTCAAGATCCGTCAGAAAGCACAACAACTCGCAGATCACGCGCGACATATGGTGGGGTTGCACCAATTGTTCAACAAATGGGCGATGGTAATAGGACCAGAGATCCATACTTCCATCCGCAAGACGACGGGGGTAGCAGAGGCCCCGGTCGCGCCAGTCCTTTTTTAGATCCGCCCAATTTCAGACCAGGGGGCACCGATAACGGCGGGCAGCCGTCATCGAGAGATTTGAATCCAGACGATCGAACCAGACGCTGGACACCTCCCAAGAACACTCCTGCCTGGACCGATCCTCAACCCGGTATGAAGGATAAACCGGCTGCGCAGAGCGAGCTGCAAAGAAATGTGGGCAGCAAATCGTCCCAACTGCTGACGGCACGCGAAAAGCAAACCGGTAGCAATCTGGCTAAGGCGATGATAGGCGGCACGGCCGGCGTGCTCACGGAGCCGGTGGCTAAACTGGGTGAAAAGGGCGCCACCAAACTGATGTCGGCTGGCGAAGGGACCAGAAGCTATGCTGCTGGAGACTGGTACAAACGCAATTTCACTAAAATCGGCAGCAACGCCGCCGAGCTCGCCAAGGAAGGCGACATGGCAGCCAGAGCCGCTTCTAACTATCAGCGTGTTTTCAATCTCGACTCGTCGATTATCACCAAGCTCGAAGGAGTGAAAACCGGCACGCCCTTGAAGCTAGCGCCCGAGGAGGCCAAGCATCTCGAGGGGCTTGTAAAAGCCCTTGGGATAAAGAACCCGAACGCGCTTACTGATGGCACCCTGGAGAATCTTTTGAAGGAGCGCCAGGCGCTCTTCAAACCGATTGAAGAAACGGTTGCCGGTGGCGGGAAGGTCCTGAAGCCTACAGTGCCGGTCACCAAAGAAGGTGCCGAAGAGATCCTGGCGACAATCAGAGGCACAGAGGCGACTAAAGGCACGAAGTTATTCACCAGCGCCGAGAAGGGCTATCTCGAAACGCAACAGTTATCATTTGAAAGAATCAAAATATTGGAAGATGCTCGCATCAAAGGCGCTGCTTCCGGCGAGGCGAAATGGATCACCAAGGGTGGTGCCTGGGAAAACGCCAAAAAAGGATTCATATACACACTGGCGACAGGCGGCGTACTCGAAGCTGACCACAATGTTCGCGATCGCATGTACGGGACCGATGCCAAATCGTGGGAAACATCGAGTCTTACCGTTCCGCTGGCCATTGGGCTGGGCAGTGGTTGGAAAGGCAAAGCTTTGCTTGCCGCCGGCGCCGTTCTGGGCGGGCACGTAGTCGATAACGAGCTGCCGGTTCCGGATTGGATGCCTATACCCAAAGCCGCCAAACAGTTCACCGCTTTTGATGCCGCCTCTCTGGCGATCGGGTTTGGGCTTTCGGCGTCTGCGAAGAGCAACTGGGTCAAAGCAGGAACCATCGCTCTCTCTGTCGTCCTGGGTAAAGGGGCAGATTCCCTTTTCCTTGGCAGCAGCGCCGGCGACATCGAGTCGAGAACGCTCGAGGACGTGAAGCGTGACAAGACAGAACGCAGCTATTCATCAATGGAGCGCGTGGTCAAAGATTGGAAAGAGCTGAGCAACAAAAATGAAGTGGTTGTCGAGCAAGATCTCGCCAATTTGCTGATCGAAACCCAGAAGAGTTACAAGAGCATGAGTCAGGAAGAGAAACTCAGCTCGCATCGCGCCACCATCGGTCTGGCTCGGGCAATCGGCGAGCATCACCTCGAGAACGGCACGAGACTGAGTCCAAAAGCTGTAGACAGCCCAATGTACATTCTCAAAGACATGGATCCGCCGCTCGATCTGGGTGCTGATTCGCTCTTCTATCTGCAAATGGCCAATCGCAGCGTCGATGGTGCCAAAGCAATGACCAAGATCATGCTCGACCAGGGCAAGCAAGCGAACAGCACGAAGATACACGAGCAGGAACTGAAAGATCTCGACAATGAAAAGGACAAAATCAATGCCGATATAAACACTATCTACGGCAAACATGACATTGAAAGCGCTTTCAGACAATTCAAGAAATTCCTCAAGACCGGCGAAACTTCAAAGGGCGCCACGCTGCAAAAAGAGCTCGCCTACCAGAAGACCTTTGTCGAGGAGCTGAACCAAAAGATTGCTCGCAACTGGTCGTCTGCCTTCAATGAGGATGGTTCGATAAAAGATCCCGACAGCGCCAAAGTGCTCGCCAAGCTATTCCGCGATCAGGCGCTGGCCAAGCTGTCCTTTGCTGGAATGAAGCTGGACAATGGTGACGACATAATCGGCGCCGGTCAAACAATCTGGGGAACGCCGCAAGGAAGGCAGGAAGGACTGCCTGGCATGACCAATCCCGACGGCACTGCCATACCCAAGGGTTACGACGGTGTCATAGATCTCCTGAAGATGGCAGACAGGCTCGACGGAGACAACAAAGACATGGACCAACTGTGGGCGATCACCAAGCGATTGGCTGACGAGGCACACGATAAAGAACCCTCGCAATGGGACAAATTCGACATTCTCAATGTAAGAGGCAAATAGAAAGTTTAGAGCGATGAGCTGGACTCATCGCAGTTATCCACCCGCTACTCCATCCCGCCTGATCAGCAGGCACCAATTGACCCCTAAATGAAAACAAACGAATAAGTGGGCTTGCGGGCTCCTGCCCATGGACTTCTAGGGTAGTTACGTCTGATGGCGTTACTGCTGAGAGTTCCTTTTGGAGGAGTCGACATGGGTGATGGTCCATTTAAAGAGCCGGAAGCTCCCAAGAATAATCAACCTACAGGGCGTGCGAGATATGGTGGCATAGCACCTGCATTTGGTGATAACAAAACAAAAGATCCTTACTTCACACCGCCCGATAAGAAGCCTGCACCGGGTCCGGTTCCGCCTTTTCGCGAGCCGCCTGCTGGTGGCGATGGTGGTGGCAAGGAGCCTCCCAAGGGCAAGGACCTGCGTCCTGATGATGATGTGAAATTCAAGCCGAAGACTCCCAACAAGTGGACCGATCCGCAGCCCGGCGTGGGCGTGGCTGAAGGTCGCGGCATTCCCGGCCGCGGTGAGACACAAGGCAAAGGACAAACTCAGCTCGAAAAGGCGATGGGGAGCCAGGCTTCAAAATTGCTTACGGCAAGAGAAGTGCAGACCGGAAACAATGTCGGCAAGGCACTGATTGCCGGCACCGCCACCGGGCTTGCCACACAACCGCTCGTCAAGTTGGGAGATGTCGGCGCTTCCAAACTCATGAATGCAGGCGAAGGCACGAGGAGCTACGCTGCCGGTGACTGGTACAAGCGCAATTTCACCAAGATGGGCAGCAGCGCTCACGAACTCGCCAGAGAAGGCGGTGTTGTTGCCAAGGCAGCAGCGAATTATCAGAGAGTATTCGATCTTGACGCCTCCATCCTCGCTAAGTTGGAGAAGGTCAAAACCGGTACCCCTCTTAGCTTGACGGCCGAGGAGGCCAAGCATCTTGAAGGCCTGACAAAGGCATTGGGGATCAAAGATGCCGGCGCGCTCACTAATGGCACAGTGGAAGACTTGCTCAAGGTGCGCCAGGGTCTGTTCAAACCGACTGAGGTGGTGGTTGGGGGCTCCAAAGTTTTGAAGCCGACAATTCCCCTTACGGCGCAAGCGACCGAGGAAATGCTTGCCACCATCCGTGGTGCAGAAGCCGTCAAAGGCGGCAAAATTTTCACCACGGCTGAGAAGGGTTATCTCGAAACACAACAGTTGGCTTTTCAAAGAATCAAAATCATGGAGGATGCCCGCTTGCAAGCTGCCACCGAGGGTGGTACCAAGTGGTTCACCGGCAGCGGTGCCTGGGAAAATGCCAAGAAGGGCTTCCTCTATACGTTGGGGACAGGTGGAACCTTGGAGGTCTACCACAATATGCGTGACCGGATTGAAGGCAGCGACCATCGCTCCTGGGAGACCAGCAGCCTCAGCGTCCCTCTGGCTATCGGTCTGGGAAAGGGTTTCAAAGGAAAAGCAGCCCTCACCGGACTGGCACTTGCCAGTGACTTTGCCCTCGACAGAGAATTGCCCGTTCCTGATTGGATGCCGGTTCCGAAGGTAATGAAGCAGTTCAGCGTTTACGACGCCATTCCCCTGGCTCTGGCCTTCTCGGTGCCGAGCAAGAGCAAGCTGGTCAAGGCTGGAACGATCGCAGGCGCGGTCGTTCTTGGAAAAGGACTGGATGCTGCTTTCCTTGGTGGTGGCGCCGGCAGTGTCGAGCAGAATGCCTTCGAGTCAGCCAGCGCAGACAAGCGCGAGCGCAGCTACGATTCGATGGAGCGCGCCGTGCGCGACTGGAAAGCGCTGGGCGCTAAAAATGAAGTGATTCTCGAGCAAAACCTCGCCGGACTGCTGATCGATTCCCAGAAGAACTGGCAGACGATGAGTCAGGAAGAGAAGCTGAACTCGCATCGCTCCACCATTGCAGTGGCGAGGGCTTGCGGCGAGCATCACCTCGAGCGCGGATCGCGTCTCAGCCCCAAAGCGGTCGACAAGCCGATGTACGTTCTCGACGGTTTGGATCCGCCGCTCGATCTGGGTGCGGATGCATTGTTTTATCTGCAAATGTCCAGAAAGAGCGTTGACGGCGCCAAGGCACTGACCGAGCTGATGTTGAAGCAGGACAAACAGGCGAACGGCACCAAAGTCAAAGACCAGGAGCTCAAGGATCTCGATAGTGAGAAGACCAAGCTCGATGCCTCCATAGAGTCAATACTGCACGGCAAGCATGACATCGAAGCGGCAGTAAGAAAGATGAAGAAGTTCATCGATGTCGGTGAAACCGCCAATGGTGCCACGCTCGAGAAAGAAAGAGCTTTCCACACCACTTTCGTGTCCGAGATGAATCAGAAGCTGGGCCGCAATTGGAATACACAGTTCAACTCAGACGGCAGCCCCAATCCCGAGGGCAGCAAACTGGTTGCAAAACTGCTTCGTGATAAGGCTCTTGCTCAGCTGGCATTTGCCAGCTACAAGCTCGATCATGATAAGGATGCCATTGGCGCCGGAGATCAGATCTGGGGGACGGCGCAAGGCCGGCAGGAGGGATTGCCCGGCATGAATAATCCCGATGGAACGCCGATTCCCAAGCGATTCGACGGCGTCATTCAGATGCTTGAATTGGCAGAGGAACTCGACCCTAACGCCAAACACGATCTTGACCAGCTCTGGGCGATAACCAAGCGAGTCGCTGAGGAGTGCAACGAGAAGGAACCGACGCAGCATGAGAAGTTCGATATACTCAATGCAAGAGGCAGGGAACTGTCGGTAGAGTTGCGTATCAGGATCGGCAAGAGCAAATGAAGCGGACGCTACAGTGAGTAGATTAATTTAGCGAGACGGGTTGAACTTTTTGTTGCCAAGAATCGTTTTACCCTTTGAAGGGTAATTGGAGAATTGGCATGAAGTCACCAGCAGTGACTGTTTTTGGCTCGCTTCTTTTCGCTTCGGGTTGCTTGATGGTGGCAGGCAGCATCGACCGGCTTTATTCGACTGCAGTCTGTTGTAAGCCGGACTCTGGTAGCGTATATGGTGCGCAATTCTTGGGCGCGCTGCAAGCTTGTTGGATTCTTTTGTTGATTTGCTCAAGTCTCGCCTTCGTAACGCTAACACTATGGCAGAGACCTAAGCTGGCTCGAGCGCTGGCTCTCATGCCGCTGTTGGCATTCGCCTATGCTGTTTGGCGCGCTCCTCGAGCATCACCCGATGACATAGTCAGCTTCTCAGATAAGGGCAATGTCTCGTTTCTATGCAGAGTTGAAGATAGCCACAACAGCAGGTTTTGCACAGTGGAGCCGATTGCGGCGTTTTATCCAGCAAGCAAACGGTTGACTGGTAAGACGAAGCTCGCTTTGAGCGGATGGGGAGCGGATGCGTCGCAGAACTGGACTCTGGGACAATACTTGCATGTAACCGGAAAAGTTCACCGCCTCAAGGGAAAACAATACTCGTGGCAGAGCAATGAAAGGTCACTTCTGCTTTTGAAAAACGTTTATTCGACGGTCGAAGCTCCGTTTGGGTCTGTGCGCCCTGCTACATCAAAAGAGCTCAGCGAAGCCTCTCGTCGAACGACTGAAAGCCCTGTCAATCAGAGCATGATAGAAAAATGGCTTGGCACCGCCTGTGATGCCTGGCAAAATTTCTGGTCGAGCGCTCGCCAGAGAATTGTGACATTCCACAGGCAGACTCTGGGCAGAGAAAAGGGCGATCTTCTGACATCAATAGCGCTTGGCGATCGCGCCGTGGCAATTTCTCCCGAGGTCAAGACGATATTTCGCTCTGTTGGACTGGCGCACTTGCTGGCCGCTTCCGGCTTCAATCTTTCCATCGTTGTCGGAGCGGCTTACTGGCTGTGCCGCCGATGCGGTGCCCCAGTCTGGCTGAGAGTTTCAGTTGGTTATATTGCCATCATCTCATTTGTTTCGCTTGCCGGTTCTTCACCATCGGTGGTGCGAGCGGCGATCATGTGCGCGCTCATGTTGTTTTTTAAACTCTTCTTTCGGCGTGTGCATGCGCTGGCTGCCCTTTCATTTACTCTTTTTCTGGCTCTCATGATCAATCCATTTGCAGTGCTTGATGTAGGCTTACAGCTTTCATATTGCGCCGCCGCTGGTATTATATGTGGTGCGCGCCCCCTGGCTTTGCTGCTCGGCGGAGGCCGGGGCTTGACCGGTACATGGGCGAAAAAGCGAGCGCAGCCGTCCGGTGGATTCTCTGATGTGAAAGACAAACTAAGAGTCTGGTCTTTCGATCTTATAGCGGTGGTGCTCGTCGCTCAATTATCAGTTCTGCCGCTTGAACTGCTATATTTCAGCGGTCTGGGTTTGATGTTCCTGCCGGCAAATTTACTGATCGATCTGCTCATCGCTCCGCTTACCGTCTTAGGCTTCACCTCATCCGCCTTCTTTATTCTGCCTGGATTGTCCGCCAATCTTTCAATCGTTCCATCCACATTTGATCAATTGTCTGCTCCAGGCTTGCAATACATGCTCTGGATTGCATCGCGACTGGCAGAGCTGCAAGGTCCAATAAAGTACATCGGTCCTCCTGTTCCTGCGGCGCTTGTGATTTACTACTTTTGCCTGGCATGGTTCCTCCGCTCTATTCAAAGACGGCGCGACATCGGTCTTGCTCTGGCAATCATGTCGTTTGGCATGAGCCTTCTGCTTTTCCGTCCGCCGCGCGCATCGGCGCTGCTTGTTCTCACCAACAAAAACATCATTACCATTGATGATAGACGGGCAGGCTTGCTCTTGCCGAAATGCGACTGGGAAGCAGAGCGAATATTGTCTTATTGCGGCTCGGGTTGGACTCGCTCGGCTCTTGAGGGCTGTCAGAGTGCCAGGCAATGGAAGAGCCTCGTCGATTGCCACGTTCCGTTCGAACTGATCACCACCAGGGACTTTCTGATCGTCGTGGGGAAAGGCGACGAAAACGGTCTGTTCAAGCCGCTGCCGGTCGAGCAGGCAGAGACGATCATCCAGTCGTTGAGGGCGCGGAGTCAATCAAATCAAGGCGCCTGGGCTGAATGTAAGAAGTGGCTTGCCGCCAGGAAACTGCTCATCTGGAGCAAAGGCAAAGCCGGTGAGTGGACTCATGCAGGAGCGAGAACGCAAGCTGGTGGGATAAGAGCGCTTCCTGGCGACGATGGCAGTGCCGAAGCCATTTTGATCGTGTCACCCTCCTGGCGCCGAACGATTGTAATTGCAACAAAACCCAGACAAGAGCTTCGCTTATCGATCGGTGCAGGAAGCTGTTTTTTGAGGCGATGTCTTGGTGTCTCTGAAGACCGCACGCTCTATTACCCGCTTGTTATGGAGCGATACTTGGATGATATTTGTTTGCTTCGCTGAGCGGCGCAAAATTGCCTTGAAATGACGACGAGCAAAAAGGAGGCACCATTATCGGTGCCTCCTGAAGCTTCAATGGTGCGTTGGGAAACTTGTTATTTACCCATGGCAGCGAAGTAGACGGCGCAGGCATGGTCGAGGTATTCCCGTGATAGACGGGGCTCGGTTTGCAGGAATGCGCAGAGGTTGATGACTTGATCGACGATGTCGCGCGGGTGGCAGCAACGCATCATGCGTTTGCCGGAGCGATATTGCGATTCGATCAAATAGTTCACGGCTTCTTCGTTGTAGGGTACGCCGGTGCGCTGGCAGTACTGCAGGAAGATCCATTTGAACTCGTCTTCGGTCGGGCTGGTGATGTTGATCTTGTACGGAATCCGTCTCAAGAAGGCTTCGTCGACCAGATCCGATGGGTTCAAGTTTGTCGAGAAGACGAGGAGCTGTTCGAAGGGCACTTCCAGTTTTTTGCCGGTGTGCAGAGTCAGGTAGTCAACCCGTTTTTCCAGGGGGACGATCCAGCGGTTCAAGAGCGATTTGTGGTCGATTCTCTGGCGACCAAAGTCGTCGATGAGCAGAAGACCGCAGTTTGACTTCAACTGAATCGGCGCTTCATACAGTTTCGTACCGTAGTCGAACTGCAACTCGAGCATGTCGATCGTCAATTCACCACCGACGACCACGCAAGGACGCTGAATTCTCACCCAGCGGTGGTCGTAATCGCGCGGATAGTTGGCGGCCGAAACCGGATCGTGGTTGTGGCTGTCGAAGACACGGATGATTTGACCGTCGCACTCGACTGCATATGGGATGAAGATGTGACCTTTGAAGCTGCGAACGATACGCTCGGCGATCGATGTTTTACCATTGCCGGGTTCGCCGAAGAGGAACATCCCGCGTCCGGAGTTGATGGCCGGACCGACCGAGTTGATGGTGCGGCGGTTGACCATGATGTCCGAGAATGCCACTTCCAGATCGCGCGGCGTGACTGATTCGCGACGGATGGTTTGATATTTCAATGAGTCGACGTAGCGGTTCCACGGCACAGGGCAGGCGCCCACATAAGCGTTGTGGTCGAAATAGGCTCTGGCTCGATCACGGCCCTTTTCGGTCGGTGTGTATTCATAGTCGGCAAGACCGCCCGAACTTCTCACTTCGATGAGCAGCTGCTTCTTCAAGACCTCAAGAATTTCCTCGACAATTTTGAAAGGAAGCATTGTACGGGCTGCAATTTCACGACCGAGCGCGAAGTTGACGAGGTAAATGTCCTTGAGAATCAGCTCTTCGAGAAAGCCTTCCTTCAATCCCGTTTCAGCAATCGAGCCGGGATAGGGAGGGACGAATTCTTGCTGCTGCTGAATACCAGTTGTTGTTCTGACCTGTTGCACCATTGCTTTATGCCTTTTGTTGTCGATGTGTCGTAAGACCGGTTGGTCGTCGTTAGACAGTTACATTCTATTGTAGTTGTGCCCTAATCGGGCAGGGGCGAATGACATCCGCTTGAATTTCTTATATTCGGAGGCTTGTTGGCAAGTCGTACCGGCGGTCCAGATGCGGATATAACCACTTTATCGCGTCAGAAGCCGATCGGCCAATGTTCGCAACAAATTTCAGACAAAATTTTTGCGCCTGTTGACAAGTGGCGCTTCTGTTTAGCTTCTGTTTATCAGATTAGCGCGCGCGCTCACTTCTGAGCATTGATTAGCTGCTTGATCTGCTCGCTCATCGATTCCAGCTCGCCGACTCTATCTACGCTTCCTCGACCGAAACGATCGAGGGTGTACGTTTCCATAAAGTGGGTCAAAAGAGGCTCCAGCTCAGGATGTACGAACTTCCCTGTCTGGCGATACTCATTCAATCCGTCGTGGATTCTCAGGGTCAGATCGAAAGGCGTGTCGGTAGGCAAGCGAACAATCTTATATTTGCGCAAGTCCCTCAAGACCTGGAAGAACAGCAAGGTCGACTTTCTGGCGTCCTCTGGAATGCCGAGCACGGTTTGGATTTTTCTTTGCTGGAGGAACATGTAAGCGACCGTACCGGTGCCGATCAGAATGACGAGGACGACAAAAGGTTCCCAGGTCAACTTGGAGAGCGCCTTGAGCAGGTCGAACTTACCATTGTCTTCATCGATCGGCTTGCCCTCTTTCTTGCGTTTTTCCTCCTCCAGCTTTTTGGCCAGATCGCTGCCGGTGATGCCATGACCCAGACCGGCGCCGGCTTTGGGCAACGTCCTCTGCAGGTTACTGCCGAAGGGATTGGCAAAACCCATGTCGGCCAGCTGCGAGAAAAAGCTCTGATCTTTGTCGAACTCGGGCAGATTGCCGTTCGGCGTTGCATCAAACGGTATCCATCCCCAGTCCGGCAGATAGATTTCCGACCAGGCATGCCCGTCGCGCACCTTCACCTCGATGTATCCGGTTGACTTGTTTTTCTTGCCGGGCAGATAGCCGGCCACTAAGCGTGCGGGAATGCCGTCCGCCCGCGCCAGGATGACAAATGCCGTGGCGAACTCGGCGCAGTTGCCCTCTCTTGTGCGGAAGAGGAAATTGTAGACGAAGTCACCATCGGCGATGCGATAAACGTCCTGACTCTTGTATTTGCAATGCTTGCGCAAATAAGCAACGATGCGCTCCGAGCGAGCGAACCAGTTGCCCTCTCCAGCCACTTTCTTAGCCGTTTTCTTCACCTCCTCCGGCAATTGCTCCGGAAGCTGGCGATATTTTGCCATCAGCTCGTTTTCCGCCTTCTGCATCTCCTCGGGCGGCGGCAGGAAAAGTGAGCGTTTGAACTCAGAATTTTTTTTGTAGGGCAGGCTACGCATTACCTTGGCCCGGTAGATCGGCAGATAAGAGAGCACCTCGTAATTGGCTCCGGCCGGCGCTGCGACATTGCTCTTTAGAACACCGTCCGCCTGCACGGTCATGGCATCAAATCCGAAAATGGTTTGCGGAGTCCAGTAGCAGGGAAGCGAACCATCCGGGGGCGGCTGATCGAGAGTGATTTGCTGTTTCACTTCCACGGTTGGACAATCAGGCGGGATAACCAGCGCGTTGGCATTCCCTACCTCGATGAGGTTTTCTTCGTTCTTCGGGAAGGTGACCTCGGCCAGCGGTCCTGTGCGCTCCCACGTCTTACCGTCGTATTTGTCGTAAGTGGTGCGCCTGGAGTAAGCCGGCCTGGGCGCCAAAATGCGCATGACCACATTCTCGAGCTGATCGGATGCCGAAGGCGGCATATAATCGGATGATTGCGGTTTTTTCTCGACGCCTTCTTTGTATTGTTGTTGCTGCCCGCGACCGCGTCCCACTCCTTTTGGTGCATTCTTGTCGCGCTGGGTGTTGGTGTCCATTGGGTTGACACCCTTGCCGCCGGCCTCACCCTCCTCGCCGCCTTCATTGCCGCTGCCGCCACCACCGGAGGTGCCGGGGGTGTTGCCGCTCGTTCCGGGGGTCTGACCGGTCTGCAATCCGCCGGCGCTGGCGCCTCGGTTCCGATCCGAGCGGGAAACGGCGATGTGCGGTCGAATCACATTGGCAAGCACCCACTCGATGAGCGAGCTCGAGCGCGGCATGCAGAAGAAGACCAAAAGGGTAACAAGCGGCAGGCTCAAAACCGGCAAAAGAATAACCGATGTGGCCGCCCGCGCCTGCTTACGGACTGCCG
>JAJPJO010000029.1 GCA_021324135.1 Pseudomonadota bacterium | reverse complement strand
CGATGCTCGGCAATATCGGTACAGCATCAGGGCTGTGGCGCCTTGTCTCCGCTAATCAAAATCAGGGTCAAACAGGCGGTCTAAAGACCACTCTCTCGCAAAACAAACTGCGACGACAACCCTAGCTTCGCCGCGACAAGTTTTCGATTTATAGCCTTCGCTCAGGAGCTTTCCACCTGAACCAACTCTATAAATTTATAGCCTTCGCTCAGGAGCTTCCACCTGAACCAACCCTATAGATTTATAGCCTTCGCTCAGGAGCTTCCCCCTGAACCAACCCTATAGATTTATAGCCTTCGCTCAGGAGCTTCCCCCTGAACCAACCCTATAGATTTATAGCGTTCGCTCAGGAGCCTTCCTTCATGAATCGAGAAAGTAGCGAAAAACTGCCGATATTGAAGCCTGGCCCAACGGCGCGAAGCTTATCCATCTCGAATTGAAACGCTTCTTATTGCCATTCGCAAGACAAACACCTATGGTGGAATCCTATGCCTTTACTGTGTGTTGTTGGAAATATCCGGGACGTTCTTCCAATCTTCAATTGCATAAGCTCTGGACCTCGGCAAAGCCAAGGTTCAGAACTCTGCAGTGCAGTAGGCATAGGGAAGGGTTGGCTCAGGTTTCCTTCGACCTGGTGCCAAGGACGCAGATCTCTGTGGGAGCAGTGATCTCGTCAACTGTCTCAGTTGGACTTGTCGAACACGAAATGCAGCTTTATTAGCTGGATGGGGTTGACGTGAGGCTATACATCGCAATCGTCGAGCCTGTGGACTCAGCTTTGATTCCGCAAAGTCTCGCCATTGCATGCGGGAAGTAGGTCAGCGAGCGCACTAAATATGGCTATGATGTGCGTGTCGAAGACCACTGATGACGGAAGCCATTCCTAAAATGACTTCTGCTCCAGACTTCCAATCTGTCGTTGCGTCCTCGTTCTTCCCGGAAGAACAGGGCGCATCTAGAAATGAGCAATTCGGCGACTGGTTCGCTTACTTTGCTCTTCAGACTGCTTCACGCAGTGCTTGAGGTTCTGGATGGTCCAGGACCCTCGCAGAGTCCGGGGGCATGGTGCTCTCGGCTCATCAACCGCCAACCAAAGCGAAAGGAGCTTGTTATGGCGCGTTTCGACCAGTACCGCGGGCTCAACGAGTGGGCTCGCACGACCGTTCTCAGGCGTGAGAAGGTGCACATCACGGGCGAGATGAGGTTCGGAGATGGGAGGCGGAAACGCTTTACCCGCTGGGCCAAAGTCCCTGTGGCGCGCATCAAGGTCATCGGCAAGATCACGGGAGCCTGGAAGCCGCACGTCGCCGACCTGCACCGGTATTCGATGCCGGACGGGAAGGTGTACGACGAGTACATCCAGTGCACGCCGTGGTCCGCTGGTCCGGTCTACCACATCGCGTTGAAGGACGCGAAGACCGGCCAGCCGGTGGCCAAGTCGCTCTGGACCAACGAGGAGATCGACGGGTGCTGATGCGCTCGGCGGTCGCCTGCCGGAGCTAGCGCCGACGGTCGGCTGTAGACAGTTCTAGAGGGAGGCGAAGGAGTGAACGTCTGCGTCGAAAGACGCCGGCATCAGCTTCTTCGCCTCCTTCATTTTTCTGAGTTCTGTATACTAGGTTTCATAGTATAAGATTTTTGCCATGCGAATGCCGAGGCTCGCCACCACCGGTGGTGAACACCCGGATAATAAATCCTTCGCTCACGCTCGTCTCACCTGAAGCCGAACAGGAGGATCAGACACTGACGTATAACACTTGAGCGCCAATGGCGTAAAACAGCGGCAACCGCGCTATCTCACTACTCCACTGACTCAGTGGGAACCTTACGACAATCACAGTTCAATCAAGAGTTCAAAGATAGGAAGCTGGAGTCATCTTTCGATCAACCAAACGGGCACGTAATCCTCAATCAACCACGGCGATAACAGCAAGTTCACCTATTTTTCCTCCATCAGGGTGGCGGAAGGGAAACTTCAAATCAGTGGTTTGCAGGAAGGCAAAACGTGCCCGGTACCGCGCTCTCACTGGGAGTGCAAATCAAGGGAACGACCAGTTCAAGTCGATAAAAGGAATCGCGTAATACGACGGGGAAGCACCGTCGCGCGCTAATGGCGCGGACAAACAGAGCGGCAAGGTCTGGCGGCAACGCTCGGACTGGAGTCCATGAAAGGAAAAACGACGTATGCTTGGACACATTCTTTACAGCTTCATGATTGCGTTTGTACTTTGCGCATGTGTGGCTGAATTCAGACTCGGCATGTATAGCAATTCTCGGCTGGACATCGCCCGGAAGGATCGCTTTTTGTGGTTACCGATAATTGCCGCCGGCGTGGTCGGCATCCTGGTCTGCTCGAGGTCGCAGCACGCTTCCGGTCTGATCGGATCGACTCTCGGTGTCGTCGCTGTAGGCATTGCTGTCTGGATCGACGACTGCGCGGACAAAGGACTTCGCGCCCGCCTCGCTGTTCTCTTTGAAGCCGGCGCGCTTCTTCTCGCCTACCTCAATCTCAGCGTTTTCCATCTCCTGCTGCATTTGCGCCACGCGTCTGCGGTATTTGCCGCTCCGTTTTACGGGATGGGGTTCGGTTTCGTGCTTATCGCTGATGCATTTCTCCAGTACACGGTCATCTCATATCTGTACGACAGACACGTGCCGGCATCGAAGCAATCACACGCACCGGTGCAGCCCGATACGCCTGCCAACCGCTTAGCCGTCAGCCTGACCACTTCCATGGAAGAAAAGTTGAAGTGGTTGTTCCGCGTCTTCGGGCTGGAGGTAGCACTGCTCTGGGTGCTGATCGTGGCGATTTCGACGACGCGCTAGACAGACCATCAACCATCACGGTGAAAGTGCTTTCGGGAGGGGTGGATATTCTGCCTCTCCCGAGACAGTTTCAGGTTTTTTGGTCACCAAACATTTACTCCTATGGCATATCGT
>JAJPJO010000175.1 GCA_021324135.1 Pseudomonadota bacterium | reverse complement strand
TGCCGCTAATCGTGTTGCACGTCACATTCATGGAAATGAACACGACTGCTGCACGACAATTGGGTACCGCGCTGGGCTTGATAAACAGCGACCGCGGTTTTGGCTTCGCGGTAGGCGGCGTTAACGGCTTCGTCAACAACGTCGCCAACGTCTATCCGCAAAGCGTCGGCGGCTTCACATGGAGAAACCCTTCGTTCTTCGGTAATACGGGTCTCTTGCAAGGGGCAGCCCCGCAAGGAAGCCCGGTTGGCTTCTCTACCTCACCGGTAGCGTTCAATGATTTCAACGCTATCGCCAACCTCCCCGGTAATATCACAACGCTAGGTCAGGCGTCCCTCATAACCCCGCCGGCTCTGCAGCCAAGCCCGGTTCTATTCGGAGCTCCTGGCGGCACGGCGTTCGACCCGACCAACATTCTGAACATATTCAACTCGAGCAACAACTTCTCCGTTAACCAGAAGCAACGCTGGTCGGTGAACCCGGAAGTTGCCGGTTTGATCAACATGCAGCGCGCCAGAATTTTGGCTGAGCCTTCGCTGGTTTGCATATCTGGCGAGCGTGCCGCGATGCTGGCGGGTGGTGAAGTTCCGATCGTACAAGCGGTCGCCGCGGCTGGTCAGGCACAACAGTCAGTCGTGTTCGAGCCGTTCGGCTTGCGCATCAACTTCATCCCGGTGCTCATGGAAAGCGGCGCAATCAACCTCGAGGTCTCACCTGAGGAGCGCGTGCCGTCATCGCAAAACGGTTTGCAGCTCAACGGCTCTGGCACCACAATCCCCAGCTTCACGACAAGAAAAGCACAAACCATTGTCGATATGAGGCCAGGGCAGGAGCTGTTCATCGGCGGATTGATCACCAGTAACAACGGTCGCGAATTGACGAAGCTTCCGCTTATCGGTGAAATTCCGGTTATCGGTTCGATCTACAGATCGAAAGCTTTCGCCAAGAACGAAAGTGAATTGGTCATCGCAGTCCGACCGGAGATCATCTTGCCTGGTACACCTGGACAACTCAAGTTGCCTGAGGAAATCGGACGGGTTGAAGGTCCTCGCGACATGAACCTCTTCCAAGTTGAACCGACGGTCCTCGACGAGCGTCACTACAGCTCAGGAAGAGCCGAGCGTCACCAGAAGACCTCGCCCACTCTGCCGGAAGGCGCACCAGTACCTGATACCGAATAAGCAATCGGTGCACGAACTATTCAAAGAGGCAGCTTGACGGCTGCCTCTTTTCTTTGCGCATTTCCATTTTGGATGCAGCGAAACTTCGCCTGCTCATCTCAAGCACAACACGTAGTTGCGCTCGCTAAGCACAGCCGCTGCACAATTCAATTTCGGTATCAGATTACTAACGACGCTTCGCAGCCGACTTCTTAGCGCCCTTCTTCTCGTAGCGCTCCAGAAATGATTTGCACTCGGTTGGAAACTCATCAAAGAAAGTCTCGAGGACGTGATCGACTGAGTTTGATATGAACTCTTCGCGATCGTTTTCCGGGCTGTAGCAATTTGCTAATCCGGCTTTATCAACGATCTTCAACAAACCCTTTTCAGACAGTCGCACCATCGTAGTCATCACGGTTGTGTATGCGATGTCGCGGCGTTTACGCAATGCGTCATAGACTTCGCGAACCGTGACTGTAGGATTCGCCAGTTTCCAAGCCAATTCCATGATGTCACATTCGAGATCGCCAAGAAATTTCTTCAAGCCCTTCTGGTTGAATCTGAACGAGGCGTTTTCGTCATGTATTCTCATGAAAAGTTACCATCCCACCGAGTTTGGGAACATCGTAACACAGCCTGACGACTTAGGGTAGTTGGAATTGCGAAATACAAACTTGCAGATTATCATTATCTACCGGCCTAGAATCCCATGGTTCCGCGCTCTTCTAAACTGTGACTAAGATGCCAGATGCTTCACAACCAGTTGTCTTCCTCGATCGCGACGGCACGCTCAATGTCGAGGCCGGCTATATTCGAATTCTGGAAAACCTCGTCCTCATAGAAGGCGCTGGGGAAGCCATTCGCAGGCTCAATGACGCCGGAGTGGCAGCGGTGCTCGTCACCAATCAATCCGGTGCTGCGCGAGGTTATTACGGCGAGGATCACATTCTGGCACTCAACAAACGACTGGTCAATTTACTCGATCGAGAAGGCGCTCATCTCGATGACGTTTACTACTGTCCGCATCTTCCCGATGGTGTTGTCGAGCAGTACACCTGCGTATGTCAGTGCCGGAAACCCGCTCCTGGACTGGTCGAACGTGCGTACAGCGAACATCCGCAGTTCGATCGCAATCAGTCATTTGTGATTGGGGATAAAGCGACCGACGTAGAGCTTGCCACCAATTGCGGTGCTAAGAGCGTTCTGGTCGAGACGGGATACGGCAAGCAGGTACTCTCGGGCGAGTATCAGTGGAAGGTAGTTCCGGACTACCAGGCATCGTGCATTACCGAGGCTGTCGACTGGATTCTAGAGCAACTCTCAATTCTTTCGGCTTAGCTCAGGCACTGCTTGAAAGACCGTGTCAACAGGACAGAATTTTTGAACTGTGTTGGCGAAGGTGCGTTGTTTGATCTGCGGGATTGCTCCGCGATAGCCTTCGCCGTCCTTCACAACTTCAACAAGCGCACCTCGTCCCAGCAGCTCGGGTTGCTCGATAACGTTGCCCTTGCAAACGAGCAGATCTGCTCTCATGCCCGGTTGTAAAACACCGGTGTCCGGCTGACCGATCTCGGCTGCTGCCAGTCCGGTTGCTCCATACCAGGCCTGCAGCGGTGTCAATCCATCAGCAATCAAATGGGCAATCTCCATATAGTTTTGTCCGTGCATCCCGGGAAGCACAGCATCAGTACCGGCAAGAATTTTCAGACCGCCTTTGGCTGCATACTGAACCGCTCTGGCATGCACTTCGGCAACCTGCTTCACTTTCTCCTTCACGGCGGGCAGCAAATCATCGGTCTGCTGCAGTGCATTGATTATCCACGAAGTAGGCGTAACAGTGCAGCCTTTGTCGAACGCTTTCTCGACCAGGCGCTCGTCCATGAAAGAGATGTGTTGAATGTCGTAAACGCCATTTTCTATGGCAAGCGCGATGCCGCTCTGGCTGTGCGCATGCGCCGCTACCTTCAAGCCTCGCGCGCTGGCCTCATCGCAAATCGCCTTAATCTCCTCCGGACTGAAATCTTGATGCTCCAGTTTATCCGAGGGCGAAGCCACACCAGGGCTGGTGCATATTTTTATCAGATCGGCTCCGCAAGCAGCAATCTCCCGCACACGTTTGCGGCATTCCCAGGGTCCATCGACAATGAAAGAAGGTCGTCCGGGTGTCTCTGACGCCCAGACAGCCAGTTGAGCATGACAGCGATCCGGTCCGCGGAAATCGGCATGGCCTCCGGTTGTCGAAAGCATGCATATGGCGATTTTCAGCCGTGGACCGATGAATATGCCTTCATCGATCAACCGCTTAATGAGGTGAGTTGCTCCGGCGATGTCGCGCATCGTGGTAACGCCGCCATCGACAAGCGTGGTGTAGAGGACCTTCTCGATATAAACCAAATGCGGCAGCGAGTTCATTCGTTCCATCTCGCTCTTATTGATTCCTAAGATGGTTATGTGTCCGTGGCAGTCAATAATTCCGGGAGTGACAGTGTAATCCGAGCAATCGACGATATTGAGATCTTCGCCGCCTCTGAGATCGGCTTGATGCGGCAGAACCTTTTCAATCTTTCCTTTATCGATCCAAACATCAACATTGCTCTGAAGACTCGTCTTGCGATCGGACGAACCATCGTAAAGCCTGGAAATTTTTGAAAGAACTAGCATGTGGTCAACTCCTTCGAGAAAGAGGCAGAGAAGAGCAAGTCGAAAAATACACTGGTATCATATGCAGTACCATCAAGGCAGCATGTAGCCGGCAGCGCGTTATCTCGCCGTTGTTTAGCTGATTCTGTGATTTTACCCGTTTGCGGCGCACTGGACCAGTACGGCTGCAGGTTCCCTCATTGAGGTTCTGCTACACTGTTAGAATATACTAATCAGTTGTTCGCCTGGGCGTACCCTATCGAAAGCATGAGCAAGCCGGACGATCGCAAAAGAGATGATGGCGCAGTTCCTTCCTTACAGCGAGTCAGGATCGAAGAGGCAGAGTCCATCCTCCATTTAAAAGAAATAGTCGATGAGCCGGTGGAAGCGGAGCAATCCCAGCCGACGGCTTTGAGTGCTGATGAATTGATCGTGCAACCCCGCCAATCCGATTCCGGAGTGGACGACCAGGACGGCGATGAAATCGACGGCGTTTCTGCCGATAATGATTTGGAAATGCTGCAACCTGGAGAGATTGTCGCTCGACATTATGAAATTCTCTCCTGTCTCGGCCGTGGTGGCATGAGCGCCGTCTATAAAGCCACACATGTACTCCTGGATAAGGTTGTGGCAATCAAGTTGCTGCTCTCCGACAGACGTGCCAACAGCAAAGTAATCAGCCGCTTTCGACAAGAAGCGAAGGCAGTCAGCAAGCTCGAGCATCCGCACATCTGTAAGATAAACGAGTTCGGCGTTGATGATAACGGGCAACCTTATCTGGTGATGGATTATATCGATGGTATGCCGCTGTCGCTTTTGATCGCGGAAGCACCGCTCTCGCAAGAAAGGTCGCTCAAGATCATCAGGCAGATGGCGGAAGCATTGGCGCATGCACATTCGCAAGGCATCATTCATCGCGATATTAAACCTACTAACGTGATCGTTCAGCATGTTGGTGAGCCGAATGAATCAGTCAAGATTGTTGATTTCGGGATCGCAAAAATCAGTTCCACTCAATCGCAAGAGCAGTCATTGACTCAAACCGGTGAAGTTTTCGGAAGCCCGCTCTATATGAGCCCTGAGCAATGCCTTGGCAAGAAAGTTGATGCTCGCACCGACATCTACGCCCTCGGCTGCGTACTTTATGAGTGTCTTTGTGGTCATCCTCCCTTTAGAGGTGAAAGTCATCTGGAAACGCTGATGATGCATGTCAAAGGCGATCCGCCCGATTTTCCCGAAGGTCGTTTCGACTCCTCGCTGAAGGCCGTCATATTGAAAGCACTGGCAGTCGATCCCGAAAAGCGTTTCCAGAGCAGTGAGGCTTTCCTGGAAGGGCTATCGGCACCACATTTGATACCAGTTACGGCCAGCCCCATCTCACCCACCACCCGGCAGAAAATCGGACCAAGAGGCATTAGCTTGATCGCTACCTTGATTGTGGTGCTTGTCCTTGTCCTCGCATTTCCCATCGTAAAGGCTTCTTTTGTCCCCAAGGACTTTGACGGACTGTATCAATATGCCTGGGATGCTGATGAGCAGGGCAGAATACAGGACGCCGAGCAGGCATACCGCCGATGCGCCCAGCTTCAGCCAATGAGCGCCGAGTCCTGGTGGGGATTAGGCACGACGCTTGAGGAGCAGGGACGCTTTGCCGAGGCGGCACAAGCATTGCAGACTGCATCCAAGTTGGATACAAAATCATCGGATATAGCCTATGCTCTGGGCTACGTTCTCACCGCAGACAATCAGCTCAAAGAAGGAGAGAAAGCAATACGTCGATCCATTGAGCTGGCGCCCAAGGATGCTGACGGATACTTTGCGCTCGGCTCCAATCTCATGAAACAGGGACGTGATCAAGAAGCGATTGCGGCGCTGAAAAAAGCAGTGGAGCTAAACCCAAACTATAAAGACGTTTGGTCCAATCTGCACTTTTTATACGAGAGACATGGCGACAAGGCTGGAGCCAAGGAAGCGCAGAGACATCTGAAATAGCAGCCGATCACCACGGCAGGAGCGTCTCCTCACACCAGGAGCGAGAGTCGATCAGGCCAGCCGCGATCGAAGAAGCAGACTGACTTCAGATAAAAGATTGGGCATATCGAAGGGCTTAGGCAGGTAGAGGTCGGCACCGGCTTCCAGAGCCTTTGATTGGTCTGGGTGTGAGGTTGCCATCACGACCCAGATTTTGCTCAGCTCTTCATCTGATTTCAAAACCTGACAGAGCGTCCAGCCATCCATCTGCCTCTCGGAGAGGTTCGACTCAAGCAGAATCAAGTCTGGATGCGGCTCGTACTTCGCCATAGCCAGCGCATCATCTGCCGAGCTAGTCACCTCGACGATATAGCCCTCGAGCGCGAGCGTTTCTTGCAACAAACATGCCATGGCGCCGTCCGGCTCTACAACGAGAATACGTGAGATGTGCTCCTCGGTTGCATTGATATCGAGCGAGCGCTTAGATGCTCTGGCATCATCTTGCGGCTTGCCGACAATCCAGGCCGAATCGAGCCGTTGCTTAGCCATATAACGGGCGTCTCTGGCCGAGGTGAGCACATCGACGAAACTCTGGAAGCGTCGCTGCGCACTATGAATGATACCAATCGCCACCGAGATCAAAGGCACTCTTCTGCGTATGCCGCCGCGACCGGTGGAGATGAGATAACCCCGTTCGATGTCGCCTTTCGGATAGAATCTGGTGCTTATCTTGTCGAATTGCTGGCAAATGCGCTCGGCCTTGAGCTCGGCTTCCTCAGGCTTTGTCGTCATCAGGAAATCATCGGCTTCGATGTGCCCGACGAAATCGGTATCATCGGCGATATCAACCAGAATGGCGCCCAGGGCTTTGATCAGTTGATCGCCGGCGAGATCTCCATAAGTTTCGTTATAGACTCTGATCTTGTTGAGGTCGATAGACATCGCCGACCAGGCTTTGTCGGAGACCAGAAGCTGTTCCAGCATGCGCCTGATCAGGTTAGGACCCGGCATCAGCGTCAAGGGATGCGAGAACTCTTCCTGGCGCCTGCGCAGGTGTGCCAGAACGCGAATGGCCAGCTCGTTCTTATCAATCGGATCTTGAAGCACATCGTCGGCACCATATCTGAAGGCATTGATCCTTTCGTTTACATCGGTCGAGGGATGCAGCAAGACGAGCACGGGACGTGGGTGTTGAACAGTAGCCCGGATTTGCTGGCAGTACAGGCGACCATCACCTTCAGGCATGTTGGCCGAGAGAATGATCAGATCCGGGTGGATGAAGGAAAGTAATTCGTTCGCTTCCTCGAAGTTGGTAACGGCGTGAACGCGCGCTCCCGTTTTCTCCAGAATCGAAGAATACTCGGCAGCCTGACGGGGCTGATGAATAACCATTAGCTGAGGAGTGGGCAGCATCATGGCTTGTCACGCCCTCTTTGCGCTTGTTGCTCATAGGTCGCCGAGGGCAATCGCACCGTGAATGTTGTCGAGCCTGGTTTGCTGGTCACGGTAATTTCACCGCCCAGAGCGAGGACCAGAGAGCGCGTGATGTACAGGCCGAGTCCGGTCCCCTCCGTCTGTCTGACTAAGGGATTGTCGAGGCGGGAAAACTTGGTGAATATCTTCGGTATGTGCTCTTCGGGAATGCCGGCGCCCTGGTCGGTCACGGAGAACTCGACCAATTCACCATTGGTTTGTCCTTCCAACTGAATCGTCTTTGCCACAACACTCACGGTTGTGCGCGCCGGAGAATATTTGATGGCGTTATCAATCAAGTTGGTGAGAATTTGCTCCAGCCGATCGGCATCAGCCCAAACAGGCGGAAGCCCAGGCGGTATGTCGATGTGAAGTCGGTGATTTGCCGCTTTCTCCGCCAGGTTTCGATGAACACGCTCAACAGCTTCTTGCAGATCGATGGCTCTAATCGTCAACTGCAAGCGTTTCGATTCAAGGCGAGAAACGGCGAGCAGATCCTCGACCAGTCTTGTCAGTCGATCGGCCTGGTCCTTGATGATGCCGACATAACGTCTTTGCTGGCTGACGTCGAGGCGGTCGCCGGCTCGCAAAATCGTATCGGCAAATCCCTTGATGCTCGTCAGCGGCGTGCGCAATTCATGGCTGACCGTGCTGACGAAGTCGGTCTGAGCCTGTTGCACCGATGATGCTTGCATGATGTACACGATAGTGAGATAGCCGCCGGCACCGGCTTTCTTTTTGCCGGATTCTTCAGTGGCAATGGCGACGTGAGTGATCGGCATCACCTGCTCGACGCCCGATTTACCAAAGACAGGCGCCATTCTGGTGTGGTTATCGTTCTGATGTTTGCTTTGATTCTTCAAGGGCTCGAGAAGCAATGCTGTCTCAGGCGAGTGACCGGCCTGCAGCGCACTTGCCTCAGCGCCTCGCCCGGATGCACTTGCCACCGCCCCTGGTGCGGCTGCGGCGTTGCCGTCACTTTTGCCGGGCAAACCTTCTTGTGACTGGCCTTCGCGATCGACATCGATGATTGTGATGAGAGGCGCGCCCAGCAGGCTGTTCTTGTCTTTGCCGACCAGCTTCGCAATCGCCTGATTGCACGCCAGAATAGTGCCGTTAGAATCGCTGATGACGACGCCATCGGCACAGTGGTCTAAGAGGCAGCGGTAAATATCTTCGGTCTTCAAGATTATGCCCGGCTAACTGAGTTAAACAGCAGATACTGGCCCTTTCATAGCTTAGGTTGTAATGCTTATAAAGTCTGACTATCTGTAGATATCCTTAAGGTTTACATATCAAGCAGTCTCAAAGACCTTATTGAGTCTGCTTAGCCTGCGCGAGAGTGAGCTCGAGAATGTGGCGCAGCCTGTCTTTGTCAGTCAAGTACAGAAAGCCGATCAGAGCCTCAAATGCGGTCGCGTGCCTGTAAGCAGACTGATCGACTTTTCGGTTGCCGGTGATTTTCAGGTTGCGCGCTCTCCTTACAACATCCAACTCCGATGGGTTGAGCTGCTGCAGCAGGGTGGCAAGAATTGCTGCCTGACTCCTGGCATTGACTCTTAAAACGACCTTATGATGAAGTTTTTTAGCGCTCGATGCGCTCATTATCTGGCGTTCGCGCTCGAATAATTCGAAGACGGCATCGCCAAGATGCGCCAGAAGTTTGATTGGAACCGCAGCCGCTTCCCTGTCTTGCAGGCTGAGCGAGAATGGCGAGCACGAAGTGCTGTCGTCAGACATCTTTTGAGTGCCCGCGTGACTTGTCCTCTTTGAAGGACTTCCGCTTCGGCTTGTGCCACTTGTTCCCTTTTCGCGGCGGTGAAAGCAGCTTGGCATCGGATTCGCTATTGCATTCATCGCCCTTTAACTTTTTTGCCAGAACCTGCAGAGCAAAGGAGGGCAGGGCCGACAGGATGCGCTTGGCGCGCCACGGCTCCTTGGCCAGGCGATAGAACCACTCGAGATGCAACTTTCTAAAAGCGACCGGCGCTCGCTTAACGGCACCAGCCCAGACATCGAAGCTGCCGCCTACCCCGATCACCACGGCACCGGCAAAGTGGCTCTGCCACTTATCTATGAAGAACTCCTGGCGCGGCACACCCATGGCGACCAGTATCAAGCGCGGCTGATCGCGCACCAGCTCATTTATCACGTCTTCTTCTTCATCGGTACCGAAGAATCCGTTTCTCATAGCCACAATTTGGATACCAGGATGCTGTGCGGGCAGAACCTCGCGCAATTTATCGAGCACCTCCTGCCTTGAGCCGATCAGCGCCACAGGAATATTCTTGCGGCTGGCGCTCGTCAGCGCTGCATGAGCCAACTCGATGCCGGGAACGCGCACACTATTGACACCATCGAATCGCAATGCCCAGACGACCCCGGCCCCATCAGGCACAATCAAATGCGCATGGCGAACGATGCGGTCGAGGTCGCTGCTCTTTTGCGCCTGAATGACCATCTCGGCGTTGACGGTGACGACATGCATGCCGCGCCCCTGGCTCCAGGCACGCTCAATCGCCTCCAAAGCCTCGGTCTCGTTTACCACATCAACCGGGTAACCGAGAACTTTGTGCCTTTGGCTATATGGCGACGATGGCATTATCTCTGGCGGCTCTCTTCCTGCTTCTCTAAGATTCTAGCCAGAACATCGAAGTTCTGGCAAGCAGCGCGCGCAGCCTCATCAGCTTGCAAACGAGCCTTTTCAGCCAATTGCGGCGCGTTGCCGATCAGCGAATTGATTAGCTCCTTCATCTCATTTTTAAATCGCTCGTCAGCTTCTGCCTGTCCTGTTTTTAATCCATCGAACCTCAAGCATGGCTGCTCGAACTTCTGCATGAGATAGAGAACTTTGGGATCGTATGCCAGACCAAAACAGGGAACGCCGCCCTTCAGTGCCATCAAAAGGGCGTGGAATCTCATGCCCACAACCATGTCAAGAGAAGACAGTAAAGACAGCCACTGGCTCGGTCGCTGCAAGGACGCGCAGTCTGCCCGCTCGAAATTCAATCCGCGTTGGCTTCCGGCGCGACAGAAAGCCTCGATCAATTCTTTGTCCTGGCGTTCCTGGAGGATCAGCGGAACAACCGTCGCATCAGGAGCGCACTCGGCCAGAGCCTCGGCCAGCAGCTCGGCGAAACGGGCATCAATATGCGGGCTTTCTCTGAGTGAAAGTCCGATCATCAACTTGTTTGCAGCGCCATTGCCAGCATTATCAGCGTCGCCCGGCTTATCGCCATTTCCCAGCCACTTCTGCCGGTTTTGCAACGATAAAAACGATGCCGGCAGGGCGCTTGGTTTCAGACACCAGACCGGATCGGCGGTCAGTTGAGCCTGCACGCCCCAGCTCTGAAGAAGGGCTTGTGAAGCTGAATCTCGCACTGTGATCGCCCGCGCCCGCTTCATGGCGAACTGAGTCAATTTTACCGACGTCTTGCTGGAGAGCGGACCGACTCCCTGCGCGTAGATCACCGAAACGGCTCCATTCAGCCTGGCAAGAGCCGCCAGGGCAGCGTAATAGATTACCGAACGCGCCGAGCTGGCATCCTGATACAAACCGCCGCCGCCGCTGACAAAGAGTTTCGCTTTACTGAGCAATGCGGCTACTTGAGCCAGTTTCCATCGGTTTACACTTTGAACGCCGAAGTCGGCTGCTGTTTTATCGGGGTTCTGTGATAAGACGACGATCTTGTCGCGCTCGGTCAATCGAGACAGCTCATCAATGAGCTCTTCGAGAATCGCTTCATCGCCTAGATTGTCGAATCCGTAGTAACCGCTTATAACTACGAGCTCGCGACCAGCCATATTTCGGGAAACCTGCTCTCTTGGCTTCATGCAACCTCAGGCAGTGTACAACAAGCAAGGCATTTGCGTGTAAACTGACGGTTGTATTTACATTTTTATTTTGGCTATCTATCTTCGATTTTCTCGATGCTCAATGACTTCTGCGGTGATCAACAAATTTAGCAATCTGGCTGAAGCCGTGCACAAAGGCGAATCAGCCAACGGGCGGCTGAGCTGGATTGAGCTGGCGGTGGAAACTGATGCCCAGCTGTGCGACGTGTTGCGTAAAGCCAACGAGGAAAAATCGTGGGTTTTCAGAGGCCGAACTGACGAGCGCGTCGAGAAGACTGCGGCGTTCTGCACTGGGCGTAATGGCACTCCCGGTGGCACTGCCAGTGATAGCACCGCCTTGTTCCTCGATCTCTCCAGATTGGCCTCGATTACCGAGCACATTAGAGAAGATCAAGTCATCTCCGTGCAGACCGGCATCTCTCTTGGCAAACTGGCGGAACATCTGGCGCACCACGGGCAGTGGCTACCTCTGGAGTTTTCACGTCATGATCTGCTGCTAGCCGACGTCATTGATACCGGTGACGGTGGCTTTCTCGAGACATGTTTCGGCGGCGTCAAACAACTGGTTCTGGGAATGCATCTGTCCCTGATGAACGGAACCAGCATAAAGACCGGAGGCAAGATAGTAAAGAACGTTACCGGCTATGATTTAGCCAAAGTATTTGTCGGATCGAGGAGCTGGCTGGCAATACCACATATGGTTCACCTCCGGCTCTACAGCAAGCCGGAGACTACAGCGGCAATGCTTGTACCCGGGCAGAGGCCGCAAGACTTGATTTCTCTGGCGGCCCATCTAATCTCAACCGGATTGCCCATCCATTGTCTCGAGTGTTTCGACACGCGCTTGGCTCATAAGAACGAAGAAGTCGCGCAACTTAGCGAGGGCTTCAACTGTGCCTTAGTGATATCCACCAAGGGTCAGAATTTAGTAGTCCGCGAAGTCTCCTCTTCAATCCAACGGAAAGTCGAAGAGAGCGGTTTCGAGGTCCGGCACTTATTTAATGACAGGGACGGCTCAGCGGAACGTCTTTGCTCGGATCTTGTCGACAACTCAAAACGCCCAACGCTCGAGCTTAACTTGCCACCATCGGCGATGATTTATTTCTTTCAGACCTGGTGGATGCAAAACGGGAAACCGCCCTGGCATGCTCGAGTCGGAAGCGGCCGTCTGCGCCTGGACAGCGACGGTGTTGATCAGCGAAGCTCGCTCGAGACGTTTGCAAACCTATTGCAGAAGGATGGCTTCGAGTCATTTGCCTTTGCACATTCAAGCCCGAGATATGAGTTCCAAGTGTCTAGATTGCCGAACTTGAGCTCAGTCAGTGCGCTTGACGGTGTCATGAGCAGACTCAAGAGACAATTCGATCCGCATGGCTGTCTCAATCCACTGGTCCGTTTTACCACTGATTGTCCAATAGCCGACGACTCAATCTCCTCAACCGAGCAGGAGCCATCGAAGACGTGAACGAAGCCAGCACCATATCCAATACCGAAAAAATCATCTCGACGGACACCCGCACGCCCGCGATTGATAAAGCATTGCTGGATAGCTGCATTCATTGCGGCATATGCTTGCCTGCCTGCCCGACATATCTGGCCACTGGTCGAGAAATGGAATCGCCTCGCGGGCGCATTTATTTGCTGAGCCAGTGGCAAGCCGGAACGATTCCGCTCAGCGATCGTATGCAAGACCACCTCGAGTCGTGCCTGGGCTGCCTGGGCTGCCAGACAGCCTGCCCATCGGGCGTTCAGTACGAAGAGATTTTGAACCAGGCAAGACCGCATCTGGCTGCCCGACGAAGCGCGACGACTCGCTTTATCATGCGTTTTGCCTTTCAAAATGTATTGCCCAGGTACTGGTTGCTTCGCATCCTTGGTTTTCTCATGCGTGCCTGGCAAATGTTATTCGGTCGCGACTTTCTCAGCAGGCTGGCCGGTGGCAAAAAGGGCAACGAGTCCAGCCAGCAGCGCCAGGATACGCCTGCATCCAAAATGATCGCCCGCCTGAGCGAGTGGGAAAAATTCACTCCCAGTGTGCCACCGCAGGTGCCACTACCAAGAAGATTGGCGCCGGCGCCATTCAAGCGCACCGCCAATGGTGCAGAAGCGGTAGGGAGCGAGACTTCAGAGGTGGACGGGAGTAAGACTTCAGAGCCGGTAGGGAAGCCGAATGCCGAGCATAACGCACAACTGTTCGCCGGCTGCATAATGGACGTCTTTTACAATCACGTCAACCATGCCTGCATTAGATTGATTCTGATGCAGGGGCACAGCGTCGCTGTCCCGAAGCAGACCTGTTGCGGAGCGCTTGCTTACCATGCCGGCGAGCTGGATATTGCCACGGCGCTGGCCAAAAGGAACATTGATTATTTTGGCCAATCAGCGTCGCCAATCGTGGTGACCTCGGCAGGTTGCGGAGCCATGCTCAAGCACTACGGTCATCTTCTCGAGGCAGACCGAAATTACAGCGGTCTAGCCGAATCGTTCTCCAAACGAGTGCAAGATATCACGGAATTTTTGGCTCGCCATCAGTTTCCGGCCAAGCCGAGAGCGTTGAGCGAGAAGACAACATATCATGCAGCCTGCCACCTGGCGCACGCACAGAACGTCAGGAAAGAACCGCCATCCCTCCTGGAGAAATTGGATAACGGACCGGAGGCGAACTTGACGACGCTCATCGAACAGGAACACTGTTGCGGCAGCGCCGGCATTTACAACCTGCTCAACACTACGCTCAGCCTCAAGGTTTTGGATCGCAAACTTGATTTCATCGCGCAAACAGGCGCGAAAACCGTGGTTACAACTAACCCCGGCTGCATGCTCCAACTGGAAGCCGGGCTGAAAGAGCGAGGTATGGATGTTGAGGTTCGGCACCTCGCGCTCGTTCTAGACGAAGCCTATTCAACCGAGAGTAACCGTTCGCCCCGGGTGGATTAGAGCTTGGATAGTCCGAGCGGACACATATGACACTTTCTTATCAAAAAGTGGTCACATATGACACTTTATCTCTTTGCATCCCGGCGAATTTTCGTCAGAAAAAGGACACATATGAC
>JAJPJO010000096.1 GCA_021324135.1 Pseudomonadota bacterium | reverse complement strand
CCTCGCTGGCGTCCGACAGCATCGAGCTCGTCGATGAAGACGATTGCCGGTTTCTGTTTTCTGGCCTTGTCGAACATGTCGCGAACGCGGGCGGCGCCCACGCCGACGAACATCTCGACGAATTGCGATGCTGAGATTGAGAAAAACGCAGCGTTTGCCTCGCCCGCGACAGCCTTGGCCAGCAACGTTTTACCATTGCCGGGACCGCCGATGAGCAAGACACCCTTGTAGGGCTGCCCGCCTAGCTCGGCAAGCAGACCGGGATCGCGCAGATACTGGATGACGTCCTGCAACTCTTGCTTAGCTTCCTCGCAGCCCGCGACATCGGCAAATGTTTTCCGATCTTTATCAGGCTGGACTTCGTTAACCTTTGAGTTGGTGATCTGGCTGCGGATGCCGTTTTGCGCGTTCATAGCGTTGCGGCTCATCCAGACAAACAGAAGGACAATCACGAGCATCGGACCAAATATTTGCAGGAGAGTCCAGAATACGGCACCGGCGCCGGCATTCTGGCTTGGATCCACTTTCTTCGCGTCGGTGGGCACGCCCGATTGCTCGGTGGCGCTCATCAAACGCGTTGTGCCTGCATCGCCTGGAACCTCGGCTTGCAGTGAATTACCGGACTTGAGGTTGACCAGGACTTCCTGGACCGTGCCTCGCTCGTCCTTGATGAACACAACCTTGTCGATGTCCTTCGCGCCGGACTGAACCGTTTTGAGGACAAGATCGAAGGATGCATGCTGCGGCTCGCTCTGGGCGTGCGCATTAGTCATCTCCATCTTGAAGAGGAAGATGGCTGCGACCGCTACTAAGAGCCAGCCAAAAATACCTCGTTTCGTCATGATGTTGTCTCCTCGCCTTAGCGATGAGCCGCCCTTTCACAGAAGCCGCAGCATAAGCCGCAAGTCAACTTTTGAAAGAGCAAGACTGATCCGCATCAAGGGCTGGAATAAACAACGGCTGCAATAACGAGGTGGACATGGCAACAAGGTGTTCGCTCAAGATCGAGCAGAACTCAGGTACGAAGGCAGTTTGCGGCATGGGCTCAGGTGTTTGAGCAGGCGTTGCCCGCCCGGCAGAGTCGCCTCAGCGAACCATCGCTCGCCTGAAACGACTCTGCCCTGCACGGAGAGTACATGTGCAAACCTCCAGCGTGCCTGTTACTCCGACTGACCTTCGGTGGCCGGACGGATGATGCCCCAGCGAATCATGTTGGCCTTGACGGACTCGGCCGCTTCGCTGTTGCGATACTCGAGCGCCACGCGCAGGCTCTCGAATTCCCGCTTCTCGATCGGCTTGCCGACTTCGGCCCAGGCCTGGATGGTCTGGGGCTGATCGGTGATCCGCTCGCCCTTGCAGGTGAGATAGGCTTCGCCGGAGACGACGTTGAGCGTGTAGATGACGCGCTCGCCATCGCGTTCGAGCTGGTCCTTGGTGTAGCGCAGACCGATGAGAGCCAGGCGGCAGGGTCTGCCGGTCTCGGCCCAATCGGCCAGCGAGCGCTCGGTGCCTTCCACCGTGCTGCCGTCGGCAGCCAGGTAGACGCGGGCGGTCTCGCCGTTGGCGCTGATTTCGTAGCGGTACTTGCGTTCGCTGACCTTGACGCCCTCGTTCAACTCGAGCGCCTTGATCCAGGCCTTGAGGCCCTTGATTGCCATACCCTTGCGCTTCTGCAGGGTACGGTCATTGTTGACGTTGTTTGCCATGAGAGTGCTCCTTTTCTTTGAGCTAGTTGGCGGCGATTGGCTCATGACGCCAATTGCCAGCAGTTCAAAGGCATCCGCCACCATGGCGGTGCCCGAGAAAGCGACAGCCCGACCGTGCCGAAGACCACCCGGCCGACGACTACCGAGTTGGGAGCACTCGGTGGATTTTGCAAGAACCACACAAACGGAGCAGCTTATTCAGCCGTGCCGTCTATCTGGTCGATGCAAGCTGGTGGAATGGCTGCGCGTAAGGTGCCCAACCCCAAACCATGCTGGTGGCAGGTCTGGAGGTCGCAATAACGGTGAACAGCTAAACTTTTGTATCGAATAGCCTTGGGCAAATCTAAAAGAAGGGTTAATTAGAAAGTAGGTAGGAAGCGGTAAACAAAGCAACGTCGTCCATATCATAAATAGTTAAGAGAAGAGCCTGTTTCTGAGCCTCAGTCACAGTCTAGTTCTCAAGCGATCTCTAAGAAAAACGAAAGAAGGGCTATATGACAACTGTTAGAAAATGCACATGTTGTCCGCCGGACAAAATGTATTGTTTAGCGCATTTGGGCAAGCGCTTGACAATCAACCTTCAAATCCATTGCGCGGCAATGGTTTGCGCAGTTGCACCAGGGGTGCTTCTTGTCAAGGTTGATACCGGGCGCGGTGCAACTAACCGCTTGACTATCGATCGTCAATTAAACGCTTCTCCTTCTTATCAATTCAGACACGATCGCAACCGCCGGCTGCTCTTGGGGCGCCCGTTCAGGAATAATATGCAACCATGCCAGAAATAATTGAGAGCCAAAGCATGCTTGATGAACTGTTCGGGACGACAAAACCGGTCATAGGTGTGATCCACCTTATGCCTTTGCCCGGCTCATGCAATTGGTCCGGAGAGCTGGAGGACGTGATGCTGCGCGCCGAGCAGGAAGCCGTCGCCCTGGCCTCAGGCGGCGTGGACGGCATCATCGTCGAGAACTTTTTCGATGCCCCATTCACCCGTGGCCGGGTCGATGTGTCCACTGCCTGTGCAATGACTGTCGCTGTTAAGCGAATCATGTCGGTGACCGATCTTCCCATCGGTCTTAACGTTTTGCGCAACGATGCCATGACGGCTGCAGCAGTGTGCGTTGCCACGGGGGCGCAATTTATCAGAGTGAACGTGCTCACCGGCGCAATGGTGACGGATCAAGGCATCATCGAAGGCAGTGCCTATGACCTTCATATGTATATGCGCCAACTTGGGGCTCGAGGCAAAATCAAAGTTTTTGCCGATGTCATGGTCAAGCACGCCTACCCAATCGGCTCCGGGGCTGAGATTGCCCAGTCCGCCAAAGATGCGGTCAAGCGGGCTCTGGCTGATGCCGTAATCGTTAGCGGAGCTGCCACGGGTGACGCGCCGGACATCGACGATATCAAGAGAGTCAAGCAAGCCCTGCCTGAAACGCCGATCCTTATTGGCAGCGGCTCGTGCAAAGAGAATGTCAGTCAATTGCTTGCCACCGCCGATGGTATCATAGTCGCCAGCTCTCTCAAGCGCCAGGGCATCCTCGAAAACCCGGTCGACGTCGAGCGCGTCCGCGTTTTGCTCGAAGCTGTAAATGATCTGCGGTAAAGGCAAGTGAAAAAGTCCGCCGCCTCTCGAGTTTACCTGATCGTCGCTCTGGTCGCTCTTTTGCTCATCGCCGGCATTTATGCCTGGTATCTCCTGACTCGCACCGGTTCACAGCCGGAGACGGCGAACAAACCGCTCAAGTTGCTGCTCGTCGGCGATAGTTTTCTGCTCGGCGACCAGTTTGCCGAAAAACTGCGCGCCCTAGCGAAAATGTCGGCTTTCGAGCGCCCTTTCGATGTCTCGGTTGCCGATCCGCATGCCTCGCTCAAGCAACATCTGAGCCAGGGCAACGTCTCAGCGCTTCTGGATAAGAACGTTTTTGACATCGTCGTTTTGCAACCAGGTCTGGATGAGCCCCTGGAAAAACCTGATGAGCTGCTCGAGTCGGCGAAATCGCTGGCGCGCATGGCGCGCAAAGGCGGAGGCAGGGTGACGATGGTTGAGACCTGGACGGCGCCCTCTGAGGCTGTTCGCCAGGAAGTGAGCAGTTCGGTTATTCGAAGATTGGCTGACCGGCTCTCAACGGAAGTGGCTCCCTGCGGCGATGTCTTCAGACGCGCCCGAAAGAAATTCAGCAACCTGGCGTTTTGTGAAAATGAAGGTAAGCACCTCAACGGGCTTGGCGGCTGGATCTGCGCTGCATGCATTTATGCAGTTGCCACCGGCGAGCGACCGGTTTTAAAGGCCGGTCAAATGCAGAGCGACGAGAATCCCAGCCGGACGGGCTCGCCGGGCATATCCGATGCGGAGGCGGCTGCCCTGGAGGGCATCGTCTGGGAGACCGTTAATAAAGAAAACGCCAACCATCATCTCGGGCCGAATGAAGTGAAATCGAGCGCTGATTCAGGCATCATCCCTCAGGGGATGCGGTAATCTAGAACTCAACCGAGCGCTGCTTGTTAGAGCTGTCATTGCTGCTGTCCGGCTTGCCTTTCTTCGCATCACTCTGTCCGGCGCTATCGGTGGAAGTCTGTTTTTCACCATCCTTCTCGCCGGGCGGACGGAAGTAGGGATCGTTGAATGTGGTATTGCCGGTGATGTCGATGGCGGAGGACGTCAAGCTGGAGGAATAGTAATTGCTGCCTCGCCAGTAGGAAGGGTCACCGTAGCGCACCGGTCCGCCCTGGTTGAGAAAGGGCATCGATGCGGGCGGCGGGCTTGGATCTTGAAAGATATCTGTCGAGCTCTCGCCGGTCGCTTCTTCGCTCGTCTGCCTGAGGTTGTCAGTCGCTTCCAGGACTTTGCGCACTCGATAAAGATCGGCATCAACCTGAAACATCCAGCACTTGACGCGATCCACCCAAATTACCATATCAACTATCGCTTGTGAGATGTTCGGGTTGTCTTGCTTCAGTCGCGTGATCACCCAGTTGGGCAGCTCGACCGGATCGACTTCCTGACCCATGCCTGGCTCGACTACATCGGCAAGTCCGTCGGCAATCCAGCTTGAGATGGTGCGCACATACTCGCGCCGGCTCAATTGCAGATCGCCCAGAGCCTCCGCCAGTGTCTTCCTGCCATCCAGCCGCTCTAAGCCCGGCATGGCCAGCACTTGCTTGGCAAAACTGACTGCCGTGCCGGTGGGCGTAAGAACACTGCTCGGGCTGATTTTCAATTCATCGAGATAGCGCTTCTCCACTGCGTAGGCGAGCCCGTCTTTGAGCAAGCGCTCGAATGATGTCTCCGGATCGTCTTTGGAAATGGTCGGACGCAGCCAATCGAGCGCTTCTTCATTGAAGGAGAAGGAACCGCTGGTCCACAAGAAGAGCTCCATAATCCCGTCCACTCCCTCTTCGCCTTCAGCCTCGGCATGCACCGGTGAGCCGTTGGCAACAAAAATGGTGGCGGCACGGGCGCCTTGCGAAAAGGAAATCTTGCCTGTCAAAAGCCCCGTCTTGACCAGTTGCAGCAGATTCGCCAGATTGACTTTGGAGAGTTCTCCCGATAGCTGCACGGTGCGCTCCTCTGCGCCGGTCTTCAATGGGGCGGTTGCCCTTATCAGATAAGTATAGCTAAGCTTTGGAAAAAAGAGAGGGCGCCAGGATGACCTCTGAGTTATACTGCCTTTTCTGGCGCTTTTTGCCGTGGAAGGCTATGACTGCCGAGCTTCGGCAATATCGCCAGGAAATGGCCGCCGCTTGTGCAGGCTGCTCAACGTTCGCGGCTCAGCGCCCTGCGTCTTATGGAGGAGGACCACGTGCATACCATGGAAGTCAAGGAAAACGATCACATCAACGAAGGCGGCGATGAGGACAAGGAATCCGATCGCTCGAAGTGGTACACCGATACCATTTTGCAGTCGGAGCTGGCTGATTACGCCCCGGTCAAAGGTTGCATGGTGATTCGACCCTATGGCTATGCGCTCTGGGAAAACATTCAAAAGGCGCTGGACAAGATGATCAAGGACACCGGTCATCAAAACGCTTACTTTCCCCTCTTCATTCCTGAGTCGTTCCTGAACAAAGAAAAGGAACACGTCGAAGGTTTCGCACCGGAGTGCGCCGTCGTTACTCACGGTGGTGGAAAGAAGCTCGAGGAGCCGCTCATCGTTCGTCCAACTTCCGAGACGATCATCAATTACATGTTCGCCAAGTGGGTGCAATCATGGCGCGATCTTCCCATCCTGATCAATCAGTGGGCCAATGTGGTTCGCTGGGAGATGCGCACCAGGCTGTTTTTGCGCACTGCTGAATTTCTTTGGCAGGAAGGGCACACCGCCCACGCCACCGCCGATGAGGCGGAGGCTGAAGCGCGAACCATGCTGGAGTGCTATCGTTCGCTCGCTGAAGATTGGCTGGCCTTGCCGGTTCTCACCGGCGAGAAGACGGAGCGCGAGCGTTTTGCCGGGGCAGTCAGGACCTATTGCATCGAGGCGATGATGCGCGATGGCAAGGCTCTGCAAGCCGGCACCTCCCATTTCCTCGGGCAGAATTTCGCCAAAGCATTCGAGATTCAGTTCCAGGACAAGGATGGCAACCTGGAGCATGCCTGGCAAACAAGCTGGGGCGTTTCGACAAGATTGGTCGGCGCCATCGTGCTTGGCCACGGCGATGACAAAGGTCTCATCCTGCCGCCGAAAATCGCTCCTGTCCAGATCGTCATCGTTCCGATCTACAAAACCGATGATGAAAAGCAACTGGTCAGCGAACATGCAAGTCGCCTGGCCAGAGAGCTCAGCGAATCCTTCCGGGTTCACTTCGACGATCGCGATAATTACACGCCCGGATTCAAGTTCAACCACTGGGAGCAAAAGGGCGTACCATTGCGGATAAACATCGGTCCGAAGGACATCGCCAATGAAGTCGTGGAAGTGGCGCGCCGCGATACGCGCGAGAAAATCCGCAACGTTCGTCAGGCTGGTCTGGTCAACGAACTCTCCGGGCTGCTCGATCAGATTCAGAAAAACATATTCGAGAGCGCTCTGGCATTCAGAAAGAAGAACACCGTTTCAGTCAAGACCTATGATGAGCTGAAGGAAGCTCTGAAGGATAAAAACGTTTTTGTCGAAACATTCTTCGATGGCAACGGCGAAGACGAAGGCCGAATCAAGGATGAAACCAAGGCGACCGTGCGCGTCATTCCCTTCGATCAAGAAGAGGAGGGCAGCTGCATGTTGACGGGTAGAGCGACGAGGCGTAAGGTTGTCTTCGCCCGGGCGTATTGAGTTTTCAAGAACCTGGCAGCCATGCACCGGATCAAATCGGTGTCGTTTGCAGATGTAGTGAGTCAGTACAGGAACATAGAGGCCGGCATGATGATTGGCAGATTGAGCAGCAAGAGCGGCTGCACTAACGGAGTCAAATCAGTTCTTCTAGGATCGACGGTGGCTCTTGCCTGTTCCCTGGCGGTCACAGCTCCAGCCTCGGCCAGCAAAGTTTTCCTGGCCAGCACCGCGGAGAAGAGCTCTGGGGATGCCTGGCAGGAGGCTTACCTGGAAGCGCAAAAGCAGGAAGTGGCCGGAAAATGGTCGGCGGCGGCGAAGTCTTACAAGGAAGCTACCGAGGCGATCAAATCATCATCCGGTCAGGATGCGGTTCGCCGCCGGATCGAGTTCTTGTACAAACGGGGCATCTGCCAGGAAGCGGACAAGGATTATAAGAGCGCGATCGGGTCCTTCAAGGACTGCGAGGATGCCATCGATGACTTGAATCTCGCTCCCAAAATCTGGAAAGCCGCATGCCAGGCACATCTTGCTAACGACTACTTTAAGGCCAGTCAGGCTGATGATGCTGAGAAAGCCTACGCCAAGGCTTTGAGCATGGCTGAGCCAATCCTCATCAAGCCCGCCGGAACCGGAACGGTCGATGCCCGGCTGCCGCTTATCAACAATCAGGGTGTAAAAGCGCTCAACGCCGCCGATTATTTGACGGCAATCCAGAAGTTTAAGGAAGCGCTGGCGATTGATCCGACATACACTCTTGCCATCGAGAATCTGGCCATCGCTTACAACAACTATGGCATGAAGGTTAAGCAGCCCGATGGTTTGATCTGGTTCTATCGTGCTGAAATTCTGCAACCATCTTTGACCAAACGGCAAAACATCGACAGCGTCGTCAAAAGCATGGGCAAGGATCCACGTTCGGCGGCCGCTCGCAAGGCGCTGGCAGACAAGCTCTACGACGACAAAACCTACGAGGGCGCCGTCGTCGAATACGGAGCCGCCTATGAACTGGATAACTCGCTTCTCAGCCCGAGCAGTCGCTTGTATGTTCCCACAATGCTCTACCTCGCCTACAAACATAAGCTAGCCGGCGAGATGAGTGAGTCGAAAGTCTTCGAGGCAAAGGCGAAAGAGGCTACAGCCGGCGCCGGTGAGGGCGAGATGATCGAGAGCCTGACTGCATCTTTGGCGGGCAAGAGTTCCGACAGCAAAGGCTCCGACGCCGCCGATGCCTCGATTCGGAACGCTGAGGATGCGCTTGGCAAGCTGGAAAAGAAGCTTCAGGATAACTCGCTCAGCGATTCGGAAAAGGCCAAACTGGTTCAATTGGCACTCTGGCTGGCAACCCGTTACGACCATAATCACGACGAGAACAGTGCCGCCAAGTTTTTCGCCGAGGGTCTTGCCAATCTGAAGCAAGTCTCGCCAGCTCGCCTGGCTGGCTTGAGCGACAGACTCTACTCCGGTGCCGTTTATTTCGACAAACAGAAGCGTCATGCCGATGCTGCCGAACTCCTGGCTGCATCAGTCTCTTCGCGTTTGCAGGAGGGCAATGCCACGAGCGCCGAGCTGTCCAAGTACATTCAGGAAGTGCAGCACGAGATCCGCATGGCCTGGAAGCCTCCAAAAGAGAATGTCACGAAGCGCATTGTTTCTGTCTTCTCGGTGTATAGAACCGGAGCCGTCTCGGACTTCAGAATCACCGAATCGAGTCACGACGACAAAGCTGACAGTGCCGCATCCGATGCCGTCAAGAGCGTATCGCCTCTACCGCCGCTGCCTGAGGGCAGTCCCGAGAAGGTCGATATTCAGTTCACCTTCGACTACAACGTCTGGGATAAGAACAAACAACTGGTTCGCTAGCGGCACGGGCATGCGATTCGGCATCGTGCATAGCTTGTAAAGGCAGGAGAAGAATGATTGCCATCGCTCTCATGAAGAAGTATGGCGCTCTTGTTTCCCCCTAATGTTCCCCGCCCGCTCTTTGTGCTCTAATAGGCGGCGGAGGGAGTATGGACCCACTTGTACTTCACGGACTTGATGCTGCTCAGCGCGCAGGCGCGGATTATGCGGACATCAGGCTTATTGAAGAACAGTACGAGTATATACAGACCAAGAACCTCACCGTCTCTGGATACAATAAAGGCATTAGCCGGGGCGCCGGCATCAGGGTGCTGAAAAACGGCGGCTGGGGCTTTGCCGCCACGCAAAAGCTGACGCGGGTTGAAATTGAGAAGGCGGCGAAACGGGCAGTACAACTCGCTTCTGCCAGTGCCTTTTGCATGAGGCAGCCGGTCAGTCTGGCTGATGAGCCGGCTTACGATGCTTTCTGGGTCTCACCACACCTGATCGATCCGTTTGCCGTGAGCACGGAAGACAAACTCGATATCTTGTTCGCATCGGCTCGCACCATGCTTGGTGTCAAAGGCGTCACGCTTGCTCAGGGGCGACTTTCCTTCGTCAAGGAGGACAAGACCTTTGCCTCCACGCAAGGATCGCGAATCAGGCAAGTCTTCGTGCGATCGGGTTGCTGCATAGAAGCCTTCGCCACCAACGAAGACGAACGGCAGCGTCGCTCCTATCCCAAGCATGTCGGGCAGTTCGAGCTGGCCGGCTTCGAGATGGTAAAGCGCTGGGATCTGCCCGGGAACGCGCAGCGCATCGCCGAGGAAGCGGTCGCTTTGCTGAGCGCGCCGCAGTGCCCTTCGCGGCGCAGCGACATTCTCATCGGCTCGTCACAACTGGGCTTGCAGATCCACGAATCCTGCGGTCATCCAAGCGAGTTGGACCGCGCCCTCGGCCAGGAGATAAACTTCGCAGGCGCATCATTCCTCGTTCCAGAGCTGATGGGCAATCTTAAATATGGATCGCCGATCGTCAATCTGGTTGCCGATGCCACCGCGCCTGGTGCGCTGGGCTCGTTCGGCTTCGACGATGAGGGTGTGCAATCGCAGCGGGTTTATCTCGTAAAAGATGGCGTATTCAACGGCTACTTGTCTTCGCGAGAAACGGCCGGGCTGATCGGTTCGCAACGCTCGGGAGGAGCAATGCGAGCCCAGAGCTGGAGCTTTGTTCCGATCATTCGCATGACCAACATCTCAATTGTGCCGGGCAATGCCGGTACGCTCGAAGATTTGATCGCCGACACTGATGAGGGCGTTTTGTTTGAAACGAATCAGTCCTGGTCGATCGATCAGATGCGCTACAATTTTCAGTTTTCCACTGAAATTGCCTGGGAAATCAATAAAGGTAAACGCGGACGCATGCTGAAGAACCCCAGCTACAGCGGGATCACGCCTGAGTTCTGGAATTCCTGTGATGCTATATGTGGTGCGGCTGATTATGTTGAGTGGGGTGAGCCTAACTGCGGCAAGGGGCAACCCTGCCAGACGATGTGGACCGGGCACGGAGCCAGTCCGGCGCGTTTCCGGAACGTCGCCATCGGCATCGCCCATGCCAAATAGGAAAAGGAAGCCATGTTGACCCGAGAAGCATGCCAGAAAATCATTGACCTTGCCATACAGCATGCCTTCAAGCGTGTCGATGGCATTGAAGTGCAGATCATCGGCAGCGATGTGGAAACCTCGCGCTTCGCCAATAATGAGGTGACGCAGCACCAGGCCAATGTCGTGGACCGCGCCGGAGTGCGGCTTTTATCGCAGGGCAAACAGGTGCGGCTTGAAACCGACGATCTGTCCAGTGCCGGCGTGCGCGCCCTTGTCGATCGCGCCATTACGGCAGTCGGGCTCATGGAGAAGGATGATACACTGCCTGCGCTTGCCACTGCCGATGGTGACAGCAGCTGGCACTCGTACCCGGAGCGCTTCGATCCGCAAGTGCGGGAAATCGACGCTCATGCCAGGGCGTTCGCTATCAAGGAGATGATTGAGATCGCATCGCGGCACAAGCTGAGTGCCGCCGGCGTTTATGCCAGTGGCACGAGATTCGAGGCCCTGGGCAATTCTACCGGCTTGTTTACCTACCATCGCGAAACCTATCTGGAGTCATCTGTCACCATGTGCGGTGCGGACTCGACCGGCTGGGCAAAGGCTCAAGGGCCGCATAGATACATGGTTGACACCAGGGCACTGGCTGAGAAGGCGGCTATGAAGGCCAAGGCTTCAGCGAACCCGCAGGCGATTACCCCGGGCCACTATACCGTGATCCTTGAGCACGCGGCGGTTCTCGACCTGCTCTCTTACCTGTGGTGGGATTTTACCGGAACCAGCCATCTCGACAAGCGATCGTGCTTGCTCGATAAGCTTGGCGACAAGGTGTTCGGCGACAACATTACGATTGAGGATGATGTTTACCACCGCGAGCAGGCGGGCTGCCCCTTCGACGGTGAGGGTTTGAATCGCCGCAAAGTGGTGATTGTTGAGAACGGCGTTTTGCGCAATCTGGTTTTCGGCAGGCGCAGCGCCGGCCGCATGGGCGTAGCCCCGACCGGACACGGGCTCCCCGAGCCGAACTCGCTCGGCGATCAACCCAGAAATCTCGTCATACCCGGCAATGGTATGCAACTCGACGACATGGTGAAAAGCACTGAAAAGGGCGTTCTATTGACGCGAGTCTGGTATGTGCGTCAGGTGGATCCAGCCCGCAAGATTGTCACAGGTATGACCCGCGACGGCACCTTCCTCGTCGAGAACGGTGAAGTGTCGCAGGGCATAAAGAATCTGCGTTTCAACGTCAGCCTGATTGAATTGCTGAAGAAAGTCATATCTCTGGGAGACTCGCGGCGAACGGCTGGTGAGGAGGATATTCCGCAAGTCGTTCCGGCCATGAAAGTTGCCGATTTCAACTTCACGGAAGTGACGCGCTTCTAACACATCCGTCCAATCAGTTTAGTTCGTATCAGTTTGGTTCCGCTCCTGACTTCAGCTCGGCGCCTTGATCGGCGTAGTGAACGAACATTTCCTTCAGTCGAGCTTGGGCTGCTTTCACTCCCGACTCAAGCTCCCTCAAGCTGGCATAACCATTGCCGTCGCCATCGAGAACTTTCAGTTTGTCCTGCCAGGGTTTGCCCGTTATCTTGCTTTCGCATTTGAGTGCTTCCTGGAGGAACTTAAAAGCATCATCCGACAATTCTTCTTTGACATAAATCTCGGCCAGCGATAGATCGGCGCGCATGACCTGGAGCTGCACCTGGGCGTCCGAGCGTTCCTCCCCCAGTTGCCTGGCGCGTTGATACAGTTTCAGCGCTTCCCATGCTCCGGCGGTGACTTTGGCTCCTCCCTTCTTGTCCCTGGCTCCGCCTCTTGAGCCAGTTTGCGTCATGTCTTTCATATGCGCATCCGCCAGGTCGTTTATCGACTTTATCAGGCTTGCCCAGCGGTCATCGGTTGGTGGATGATGCATGGCAACCTCATTGGTCAGATCGATGATCTGCAGCGGCGAGGTATCGTCGCGGCCGCGTTCTTTAAGCCGAGCCGCTTGAGCGTACAGGCGGTCCGCCAGCTCGGCATGATGCGGATCATTGGCATACTGCGAGGCCAGCTTTTCCGAGGCGACTTGCAAAGCCACAATCGCATCCCCGTCGTGGTCAAGTTCCCCGGTCAGCGCAATTGAGCTGACCACACGATAGATATCCTGCGGGAACAGTGATGCAAGGTCGCGAAGCATGGTGCGGTTCGACGCCGTTCGAAAGATTGCCCAGATGGCTCCGTCTCGACCGAGATCGGCTCCGGTGCCATCATCGGCGGTGCTATCGCTTTTGCGGCCGCTCATGTGCGGCAGCATCTGCGCGATTGCTTCGATGCGGTTCAGTTCGTGCTGGCGCTCATTGAATTGCATTGTCACCACGCTGCCTAAGATCGCCACCCAGACCGTGGCCAGGAGCTTCATTATCTCAATCGTTCTTTCCCAGGTGAAGAACGATTTCAGGTGGTCGCGGGCGCCATCATTTTTTCGAGCCGAGTCAGGGGCGCTGCTCCCTTTTGTGCCATCGCCCGTGGTGTCGTCTTTATGGACGGATTTATCTTCGCTCAAAGCCGTCGGTCCTAAATTTCCGCTCAAAGTATTCTTACCCACTTTGGCGGATCAACCCTGGAATCTGCCAGGTTGCTGATAATTAGAGGGGCTGTCTAGCGCGTAGCCGTAGAAGCGGACGGCCTTTTGCCTAAATCATCGGCCGTCATGCCGAGCCAATTCAAAGCGTTTTGAAATAAAAGCTTCCGGCGCGTTTCATCGCTCAGGTCATCCATCGACTCAATCATCTCGCCGGCTCTCTCTTCGCCCAGCGGGAAGGGATAATCAGTGCCGAGGACGATTTTGTCCTCACCGAACAAGCGCAAGATGTGCCGCAACATGTCCTTGTCGTGTGTCAATGAGTCGAGGTAGAACTTGCCGGCATATTCTTTGGGACCTTTTTTGTTATCGATGGCGCACAAATCAGGTCGCGCCTCGAAGCCATGCTGGATACGACCGATCGTGGACGGGAAGGAACCGCCACCATGGGCGAAGGCAAAGCGTAAACCCGGCAGCCGTTCGAGAACACCGCCGAATATGAGCGAACATATGGCGCGCGACGTTTCCGCAGGCATGCCAACCAGCCAGGGAAGCCAATATTTTTGCATGCTCGCCTCGCCCATCATATCCCAGGGGTGAACGAAGATGGCCGCGCCTAATTTTTCGCAGGCTTGGAAAACCGGGAAGAGAGCGGGTTCGTTGAGATTCCATTCATTGACATGTGTGCCGATTTGAACACCGCGAAAGTTGAGATCTTTCATGCAGCGCTCCAATTCCCCGATTGCCAGATCGGGATCTTGCATCGGCAATGTGCCAATGCCGACAAAACGGTTGGGAAATTTAGCGACGCTTTCGGCCAGATCGTCATTCAAAAACCGCGCTACATCGAGGGCATCATTCGCCTTGGCCCAGTAGCTGAACATGACAGGAACAGTCGAGAGTACCTGAACTTGTACGTTTTGCGCATCGCATTCTTTCACTCTTTGTGCCGAATCCCAGCAGTTGCTCTCGATTTCGCGGAAGAACTTTCCATCATCGCGCAGCATGCGAGCCCGGCAAGGTTGGTGATGATCGAGGGTAATGAACCCACCGTAGCCGAATTTCTCTTTCCAGCTTGGCAAATTCTTTGGCAGGATATGGGTGTGAACGTCGATTCTTTGCAGCGGCATAGCAGTCTCCCATTGGCGAGCGAAGCAGTATCTTACCGCAGCTCACGCCCTACGTTGTCATTGCAATCGAACCGGTAACAATCCTGACGAGATTATGCAAATGTCGTTCGATGCAGCCGTTTGCAATCAACCTGAAGAGCGCCTGATGCTCCAGCAGCTGATTATGACGTTCAGGTGCATATTTTGATTTCTTGAAGAGCGGCAGGAGAGCCCGGGGCAGAATGAGTGCCGCGGTCGATGTGAGCGGATACATGAAGGGCGCGAATCTGTAGATGTAAAACACCGCGCCGTGCCGATCTCGGGAGTAGAGCGCTTGTCCGCCGCCCATCCCGTTTTGGAACTCGAAGTCCCAGGCATCTTCGATCAGAGCGGTTCCGTTTCGCCCACACAAGGCGATGAGGCGATCGGCGCGCTCGTCTGAAAGCGCGGCGCCGGTGCGCGATGTAACATATAACCAACGGACATCGGCATTGGCTGTCGAGAGCGCCTCCAGGGCCTGATCAACGGGCAGGCTCATGAGGCGGGCTCCGCGCATAAGAAACTGCTCTTTGGCGCCGATCGAGCAAGACTCGTCGCATAATGCCAGATCGCCGACTCTCACTAAAAGCCTGGCGATTTCAGCCATTGGTCCTTGAGAGTTCGAGTAGATAACAATTTGATCCGGCCGGCAGAGAATTCCTCGGGTACGCCCCAGATAGGCGGCCATTGCCGTTCGCAACGGATGATAGCCGAAGGTATCGCTGCACACCTGCGATTTATCGCTCATGTCCAGTGCCCTTTGCCAGTCACGCAGAGGCAGCAGATCGGGCGGCAGCGCCGCCGGGAAAACCTCACTAGCAAAGCCCGTTTTCACCAAAGTCGAGCCGGCTCGACAAGCGACAAACACCTTATTTCCCTGAGCGGCGGTCAAATAGCCCTCTGAGATCAAAGAGGCGAAGGCTCGAGCAACTGTGTTGCGCGAGGTTCTCGTCGCTTCAGCTATGGCACTTCTGGAGAGCATGGCGTCGCCCGGGACCAGCCAGCCATGCTGAATTGCTTCTTTGACCGCACGCACGATGCGCCGGCTTGTTGGTCGGCCATTTATCAATCGCAGAAAAACCAGACCAGGGGCGGCGCTGGCATCAAAGGCTTTGGCTTTTCTGATGGAAAAGCGTGCGTCTAAAGCATTTGTCATGGCGTTCATCTTGCTCAGGGAAAGCCAATCTCAATGTAAGAAAGAAAAGTGTCGATTGGGTGTCGGTGACGGGGCGGCGGCATAGCGCTAGCTCTGCTACTTGACGCAAGCCCTCGCGATTGGCAGTTTCTAGCTATTAGGCTGAAAGGCTATGAAATGGCAGGCAATTAATCTGCTCTACCTTGATTTGTCATGAGGTGAATTCATAAGTTTGAGCTAAGTTCTTTAGTTTTTGTTTTTTGGAAAAGTCCCAAGCCCCTACAGCAACAGTAAGCACACATTTGTGGGAAGGCGTTCGCGCTCCTGATCCGTAAGACCACGGATTGGGCGGCGACGCCGTGTTTTACGCGCCCGGCGAGCAACGCGAGCAGCAAGAAGTCTGCACGCGAGCTTGCCTGGCCCAACGCGCGAACACACGGAACAACCGAGTTCGCAAGGAGGTTTTATGTCCGCCATTTCAAAGGCACGAAAGGATTCGATGGAAGTGGTTCTCGGTGGAGGTGGCATAAAAGGTTGCGCACACATCGGTTTCCTCATGGCTCTCATCGAGCTGGGTGTTCGCATCGGCACCATCACCGGTGTCAGTATCGGAGCGTGGATTGCCGCTCTCTTTTGCAACGGCTACCCTCCTGAGGAGATCCTGGAAATTCTGATCAAGGAGATCAGAGCCATGACTCCCGGGAAGATCGTTGCCTCGACGGTTCTGCCCACCTGGCTGATGCCACGTTGGCTTGCTGAGGACGCGCTCGGTCTGAAGAGCGTCCAGAGCATGGCCGACGACATCGTCAGCAATTACAAGCTCAAGCCGCGGCGGAACCTCAACATCGTGGCGATGAATTTGCTCAGCATGAGGCCGGTTCTTTTCCGCGGCACGACCTACAAGAATATCGGAAGGGCGATTGCCGCATCCTCAGCCGTTCCTGTGCTGATGCGCCCGGTCTGGTTCGGCCAATCGGGATTGCTGAGCACGAGCATGACTCTG
>JAJPJO010000536.1 GCA_021324135.1 Pseudomonadota bacterium | reverse complement strand
GACGCCATCGACGAAGTGATTATCGGACAGGTCGTGCAAGCCGGATGCGGACAGATTCCTTCGCGGCAGGCGCTGCTCAAGGCAGGACTTCCTACGACCTGCGAGTCGACCACGGTCAACAAAGTCTGCGCCTCGGGCATGCGCGCCGTCAGCCTGGCCGACTTGCGCATAAGGGCCGATGACGGCGACATCATCCTGGCAGGCGGTATGGAGTCGATGAGCCAGGCGCCATACATCATCGATGCCAATTCAGCCAGGTTCGGCAAGCGCATGGGGCATGCCGGCTTGAAAGACTCGATGCTTGTCGACGGTCTCGAGTGTCCCGTGACTGCCGTTCACATGGCCGTCCACGGAGCCAAGGTGGCTCAGGAATTCGGCATCTCCAGAGAAGATCAGGACCAGTGGGCGCTGCGCAGCCATCAACTGGCAGTCAAAGCTATGGAAAACGGCAATTTTGCCTCTGAGATATTGCCAATTGAAGTGCCGGCAGGCAAGGGCAAAGTAAACGTCGTGGATCGGGACGAGTCGCCGCGCGGCGATACATCATATGAAGCGTTGGCAAAGCTCAAACCGGTCTTCTGGGAAGAGGGGACCGTGACTGCAGGCAATGCTCCTGGTGTCAATGATGGTGCCTGCATCCTTCTCGTCATGAGCAAAGCCAGAGCTGATCAGCTTGGGCTTAAGCCGCTGGCCAAGATCGTCTCACATGCCTCCATCGGACAGGATGTTCCTTACCTGCACACGGTGCCGGCGCTGGCCACCCAAAAGGCCTTGAAAAAAGCCGGTCTCTCGGTTTCAGATCTTGAATTGATGGAGATTAATGAAGCTTTTGCGGCCGTCGCTCTGCGATCGATGGCCATGCTCGGCATCGAGCCAGAAAAGGTGAACGTCAATGGCGGCGCCATTGCTCTCGGGCATCCAATCGGAGCCAGCGGCGCTCGCATTCTTCTCACTCTGGCCAAAGAGATGCAACGGCGTGGTGCCAGACTCGGTGCCGCCGCCATATGCTCGGGAACGGCTCAGGGCGATTGCATCATCTTATCGAGAGAAGGATTGAACTGAGCCAATCGCGTCCACTCTTACGCAATACCACATTCGATACCACTGGAGCTGACCAATGGTAGGACAAACAATAGTCGACAGCGAAACAGCAAGACTGCGGATGGAAGAGCTCCAGAGGCTGGTGGAGCATCACCGTTTTCTATATTACGTGCTCGACAAACATGAGATTTCAGATGCCGAGTTTGATGCCTTGTTTAACGAGCTGGTGGCGCTCGAGGAAAAGTTTCCGGACCTGAAGTCGGCCAACAGTCCCACTCAAAAGGTCGGCGCTCCGCCCAGCACTGATTTCAAATCGGTGAAGCATCGCCTGCCGATGCTCAGTCTCTCGAACGCCATGAGCGCCGAGGAGCTGGACAAGTGGGAAGAGAGAATCGTTCGCGGTCTTTCGCTTGGCGATCCGCGCAGCGCCGATCTAGCTTATGCATGCGAACTGAAGATCGACGGTCTTTCAATCGTTCTCACTTACAAAAAGGGAGAGTTCGTGCAAGGCGCCACCAGGGGCGATGGCACAGTCGGAGAAGATGTCACCAATAATTTGAAAACGATAAAAATTCTGCCGCCGCGCTTGACACCATTGGCGGTGCAAGAGGACGGCACCGTTCTTAGCCCCGAAGAGGCTGAGAAAGCCAGGGAAGCCGGCGGCAAAGTCAGCGAGCGTCTGCCCGAATATGTCGAGGTGCGCGGCGAAGTTTATCTGCCGATCTCGAGCTTCAAAGCTCTCAATGAAGCCCTGGTGGATGCCAACGAAGCCAGTTTCGCCAATCCGAGAAACGCTGCCAGCGGCTCCTTGCGGCAGAAAGATCCGCGCATTACCCGCAAACGCAATCTGGCGCTCTGGGCCTATTTCATCTATGTCGAGGACGATGTAATCAAACAACCCTCTACACACTCAGCCGGTCTTGCCATGCTCAAGAGCCTGGGATTGCCGGTCGAGCCGAATTTCGAAGTCGTGCACGGAGCCGGTGCCGTGAAGCAATTCTGCGACAAGTGGGCGACCTCGCGCCACGACCTCGACTATCAAACCGATGGCGTCGTGATCAAACTGGACGAGCGCCGCTTGTGGACCGAGCTGGGAGCGACATCGCACAGCCCGCGCTGGGCGGTTGCCTTCAAGTATCCGCCCGAGGAGGCGGAGACGGTTCTCGAGGACATCTTATTTGAAGTCGGCAGAACCGGCGCGGTCACGCCGGTGGCCTGCCTGAGGCCTGTGAAGCTGGCAGGAACGACGGTGAAGCGCGCCAGTTTGCACAACGCCGATCAGATCGCCCGTCTGGATGTGCGCGTCGGGGATACAGTCGTGGTGCGCAAAGCCGGCGAAATCATTCCCGAGATTCTCAGCGTCAACTTGAATCTGCGCCCGCCATCGAGCACGTCATTCAAGTATCCGAGCCAATGTCCGGTTTGCCATACGCCGCTCGTATTCAGCCAGGACGAAGTGGCCGTGCGCTGTCCCAATACATACAATTGCATCTCGCAATGCGAGCGCCGCCTCAAGCACTGGGTGAGCGGTGACGCCATGGACATCGAGGGAATAGGCGAAGTGCTGATCGCCGAATTAGTTAAGGCCGATCTGGTCAGGCGACCCTCCGACTTTTACAAATTGACTCTGGATAAGATGCTGAGCCTGCCTCGAATGGGCACGAAATCGGCGGAAAAAGCGCTGAGGAACATCGAACTGTCTAAAGGCCGACCGCTCTCGCGATTGATAAACGCCCTGGGGATACGTCATGTGGGCACGACCGTCGCCGAACTGCTCGCCAGCCATTATTCGTCGATAGATGATTTGCGCGCTGCTAAGCAAGCCGATCTTGCCGGTATTGAAGGCGTGGGTCCGGTGATGGCGGAAACCATCGTCGAGTTCTTCCAGGACCCTGAAGTGGTTCGCCTGATTGACGAGCTCAAGGAAGCCGGGCTGAAGATGAAAGAGGAAGACCAGGAGCGCCTCCCCACCGCACCGCAAACCCTGGCGGGGAAAACTTTCGTGATCACCGGCACCCTCTCATCGATGGAGCGGAGCGATGCTGAGAAACAGATCAAAGCCCGCGGCGGAAAAGCGACATCGTCAGTTTCGAAAAACACCAATTACCTCGTGGTCGGAGCTTCGCCAGGTTCGAAATTAGCCAAGGCGCAGGAGCTGGGAGTGACAATTCTCGATGAGAACCAATTCGTTGCTCTGCTTGCTGATGAAAGCCTTTGATCGAACCGGATGCTGATTTATTTTCTCTCATTAGCTAAAATCGAAATTGTGACGCTTGAGACAAGCCGGCAAAATGGTTCTTTCTAAAACCCGCATACTTAGTGCTTTAGCTGCCTGGCTGGCAATGCAGACATTTTGTCTGATAATGCCGGGGTATTTTGCCGTGCAGCAGTCGTTTTTACCATTATCAGGATCGATCGCCTGGGCGAAGCTCGGCAGAAAAGGCAAGTACACCGAATCCGAGCCGGAGCGGCTCTATCACGAAGGCGAGCGGCGGTTGAAGAACGACGATCTCGACGGAGCCATTGACGCCTTTCTGCAAGCCACGTACTTCGCCCGCAACGGCTACTATCCGGAAGCTTACTACTGGCTGGGCATCGCTTACATGGGTAAAGGCAATCAAGACAACAAAGCAATCGAGGCTCTCGAGAAAGCCGTCGCCCAGGCAGTCGAGGAAGACACGGAGGCTCTGATCGCGATCGCCGAGATTCATCTGCGCAACGACCGTTATGAGATGGTGGATAAAACCATCGATCGCATCCACAAATATGATGACAAAACCAGGCAAAGCGTTCAGTACTTATACGGACAGGTAGCCGATCGAAAAGGTCAGTATCAATCCGCCGAGGTGCATTACGAGGGGGCGCTGGGAAGCAAACCATGGACCTGGACGAAGGTCTGGGTGATGTATGCCGAAGCGAAAATGAAGCAGAAGAAGTGGAAAGATGCTTACCTCGAGCTGCGCGATATCGACACCTGCGGCTACCCCTTGAAGAATTTGAAGATGGATCGAATCTATCTCGATATGGGAGTCTGCAAATTAGCCATCGGCGATCACCAGGGCGCGCTCGATCACTGGAACCGAGGTCTGGACTACAATCCGAAAAACGCGGAGCTCTGGCTGCAGCGCGGTATGCTTCTCGAGTCGGAGCAACACTTGAGCGCGGCATTGAAGAATTACAAGGAGTTCGCCCGCTTGATCGAAGGCACAGCCGATCCGCGCTTGCAACAAATCAAAGACCGGATCACCAAAATCGAGCACCAGCTTTCCCCGAATGAAACGGCGCCGCAGATCGCCGCGCCTTCGCCTTATATGCGCCAGGAGATGCAGACACGCATGAACCAGGAAGAGAGCGTTCGCCAGCAGCAACGCCAACCGGGCCCCTCGGGCGAGTCGGGATTTTGATCTTGTTTAATCGTCTGCCTCTGTTACAATCAGCCGGCCGGGGCATAGATAAAGAGTTGAGTATTTCAGGGTCGGGTAGAACAACGCCGCGCTTTTGCAAACGGAAAAGGAATTAAACGAATGACCTCGACAAAACTGGAGCTGGTTAAGAAGCGCTCGGAATATGCCGTGGCGACCTTTACCGACACATGGACGATGTCGATCCGCAAGTTCTTTCCCTTATTCCTCGGCTGGTTTGTCTCGTTGGGACTGCCGGTCTGCATTTTAGTCGTCACCGT
>JAJPJO010000563.1 GCA_021324135.1 Pseudomonadota bacterium | reverse complement strand
GCGATTCGGTAACCACCAGCATCCAGGCCACGATAACGCCGCCGACTATAGTAATGCAGACAAGCAGCACGGGCAGCCAGCTTCCTCGTTGAGTGCGATTTACGACTGCCACTTTGGGAGCCACATCCTCCTTTGGTTTCCCCACGCCTTTGAGCGCCGCACAGAGCTCCTCCATGGACTGGTAACGATCCTCTCGGTTCTTAGAAAGACACTTATCGACCAGAGCCTCGAGCCCGTAGGGGAATTGCTGGTTGCGATGGATTTCCGATAAGAGCGGCGGTTTGTTGTGCACGTGCTGCTCGATAATGTCCATTGGCGTTTCGCCATCGAAGGGCACGACGCCCGTCAGCGCTTCAAACATCAGACAGCCAATCGAATAAACCTCGGATCTGGCATCGTATGCCTCGCCGCCCATCTGATCGGGACTCATGTAAACCGGTGTGCCAACGATGGTTTTACCCTGCACGATCGTGATCGTTTGAGCATCTTGCGTGATGCTGGACAGGCCGAAATCGATGATGCGCAAATCAATAAGCTTCTTATCCTGAAGCTTGAGCAAGATGTTTGCCGGCTTTAGATCGCGGTGAAAAATTTTGTGATCGTGCATGCTGCCGAGCGCCTCGCAAAGCCGTATGAAGATCGCGATAGTAAGCGGTTCTTCAAGTCGACCGCAGCGTTCGATCAATTTCTCGAGACTTTCTCCCTCGAAATACTCTTGCACCATATATGGTGTGCCACTCTCGGTGGTGCCGAAATCAAGCACTTTGATTATATGCTCGTGAGCCAGCTTGCAGGCGATCTTTGCTTCCCGGTGAAAGGATACGATGCGATCGTCGGTCAGGGCATGCAAACGTTTCACAGCAACCAATTTATCCAGCACGAGATCGCGACAGAGGAAAACTTCCCCAAGCGCCCCGCTGCCAAGCGACCGGATTGGCACGTAGCGTTCGAGGGGAAAATTTTTCCCGTCCAGATTTTGTACCTTGCTTGCTTGCTCCAAAAATGCTCTCCTCTAACCCGCCGGCCTCTGCTATCAGTCCGGACCCGTTTTTTTCTTGGTTTTATTCCTCTCGTGGGCAAAGAAATGAACCAGGCTGTCTTCCTGTCCCATAATCTTAGACATCTGCTGTGCCTCATCAGGAACGCTATCGGCAAGGTCGATGCGCAAATCATCATAGATCTGCCGCCGCCTTGCTGATGGTATTACAGACAGTGCGCCTTCGTCAGCCACCAGCCGCAAATAGAGCGGCTTTCTGGATAAGTCCTTCAAAATCCTGGCAGTGACCTGCCGGTTGCCCTGCAGTTCGATATAACGCAGCGATTTGACTTTAGCGAGCTCGCGGATATGATCGTCGGTCAAGTCGCAGTCTTTGAGCGATATGTACGTCAGTCCGGGCAGTCGAGACAATTGCCCCAGTCCTTTGGGCGTAAGCTCTTTGGTTCCGTCAAAATGCAAGGCGGTGATCGTGGGGACGGCGGAGAGAATCTTCACGGTCCGATCGGTTATCCCTCTGGAGCCTTCCAGGTTGACACTGATGGGCGCCAGCTCGGCGATCAGCTTAACATCGCCGTCGGTGACCGATCCGTAGTGCACCACGATCATCTGCACCTGGCGGTGATTCTTGATGGCGTCGTTGAGCCGATCGGTAGGGCGGTTGCCGGTCACATAAAGAAGATTATAGTGTTGGCCGTTGAATATCACGCTCGATTCTCCGCCGACTATTTTACTGGCATGCTCATCAATAAAATCGAACTCCAGCATAGAGCGGCTGGCCATCGTATCCGCTTGCGGTTTCACAACCGCTTTTGGTTTGTTTTCAGTGCATAAAAAACGGATGAGCAATCCGGCCGAGAATATGGAGACAAGCAGCAAAACACAGGCCAGAACCGCACCTCTGGTGCTGATTTGCTTTTGACGCGGCAAGGCGGCTTGATGCACCTCCTCCTTGCCGCTGCTCGATTGATTTTGCAAATCGCGAATCGCCCGCACCACCTCTTCCATGGTTTGAAAGCGATCCTCGCGCTTTTTTCGGAGCATGCGAGCCACGAACTCATCAACCGCCTCGGGAACAGCGCTTTTACCTAAAATGTCTGATACCAGGGGCGGTGTGGCGGAAATGTGCTTGCTTACCACTTCCATGACTGTTTCACCGGCGAACAGATCAGTTCCCGTCAATAAATTGAAGGTGATGCAGCCGAGCGAATAAATATCCGAGCGCGCATCGAGCTCTTCGCCGCGCGCCTGCTCGGGACTCATAAAATAAGGACTGCCGAATATCTGCCCAGCCTGAGTCAGGGTGGTAAATTGTGAATTTTCCAGGAATGACTTGGCGATTCCGAAATCGAGTATCTTGACGATTGGTCGATTCACCCCGGAGTCGACGAGCATGACGTTACTCGCTTTCAGATCTCGATGTATGATTCCGGCTCTGTGAACTGCGGACATACCGGTAGCGATTTGCTCGATAATATCAAACACCCGCTCCATTCTTTGCGGACCATGGGAGGAAACGAGAACATCGAGCGACAAGCCGTTCAACAACTCCATGACCATGTAAGGTTGCCCCGAGTCAAGCAAGCCGAAGTCGAGCATCTGAACTAGATTGGGATGGCTGATCGTGCTCGCTGTTCGCGCCTCCCGCTGAAACCTGAGCACCTCGACATCGCTCAAGTTTGTGCGAGGAACAGTTTTGATCGCCACACCTCGATCGAGGACCTCATCGACACCCTGATAAACCGATGCCATGCCGCCCTCGCCCAACTTGGCGCCGACGCGGTATCGACCGGCAAGCAATATGCCGGTTAGATCAAGCGAGTTGAGCAGGGGTGGCTCTTTTGAATCCATCAGTCTGGCCGATATGGCGAATTGCTATCTATGTGCCCCAAACCACCGCTAAACAAGCATGATCGAGAGAGCGAAAGTAAAGGAATAATGAGCCCTTCGGGGCTTGAAAGTCAACGGAAAAGTGGAGCCGTGCTATAGCGTTGCTGAAAACAGACAGGGCGAGCATATATGCCTGGAATCTTCGAGGGTCTTGATTATGCAATCTCATCGCACGTATCCAAATCGTTTTGTCTTGCTCGAGCACATCGTCGAGCCTTTTCAAAAGCGTAACGGCGAAAGCGATATCGCCACCATGCAACGCATGCTCGGAGCAAGAGGCCACACCGGCTGGGAGCTGGTTGATGTCTGCGGGGATGAGCTGCGCATGCCGGTTCTGGTCTTCCGCAGAATGGCTGAACTGAATGAGTCCCCGCTTTATCTGGTTGAGGAAGTTCCGCACAAGAATCATCAGAATGAAGTGCAAAACGTCATCGATCATCTGTGGGACCGCCTGCAGAATGATTGGCTTCCGGTCTGCATTCTGGACAGTCTTTTCACCAGTCCGGTTGCCGTATTGAAGAAGAGCAAGACATCATGTCGCTCAAAGCATGTTAAGGCGATTCCTCTGGCACCGGAATTTTTCGGGAGGCTGGAGAATTCGATTACAACTGAGCTCGTCGATCAACAATTGCGCAACAATATGACGCTCGCCTGCGTGATGCACGGCGGACTTCATCCGATTTTGATCATGATAAGCAAGGATGATGATCAGCCTTATGATTATCTGGTCGAGCATGCCAGCGGCGGCTTCTTCAAAAATCAAACCAAAACGCTTTCCGATCTGATTCAAAGCCGCATTCTGGAAGGCTGGGAAGTTTGCGGGGCATTCGAGGATGTATTCCTCTGGCCTTGCGTGATCTTCCGGCGCTTCGGCTACGGAGAGCCCGGCATGATCAGCGGTCCTTCAAAGCCGCTTCACTGATCGTTCGATTTGAAAAGGATAAACTATCCGGCGCGCGTAATCGTTGTTTTTTGCAGCGAGGCGGCCAGTTTCTTGGCCAGCTCGACGTCCATTTCATGGCCGCCTTTAGTACTGATGAATCGCGCTTTGATCTTGAGCGGATTGACTCCGCAAAGCATCAGGTCACCGATCAGATCGAGGATCTTGTGTCGCACAGGCTCATCAGGGAAACGCAACGGCATGGTGAAATCATCCTCGGTGAGGCTGACGAGTTCCTTATCGAGACCGAGCATTTTGTGCTCCGCCATTGGGGCGAAGGTGCGAGCCGCCGTTATGTCGCAAACGTCCATATCGGCGGTCCAGGTCCGCCATATGCGCCCGATCTTCGGATGCTGCCAATCCATCAGATAAGTCGCCGAGAATTTATCATCCGGAATTGCCAGGAGCGATCTGTCTTTGCGATGCACTGAAAGCGTTTCCTTAAGCTCGATCGTTGCCTGAGGCGGGGCGCCTGTAAATCCGGCTGAGTGGAAGAGCTCCTGCCACATGTCGGCACTGCCGTTACCGAGCGGCAGCTCGGGACCATCAACTTCGATAAAGGCGTCGCCGACATTGCACAATGCCGCCGCGCACAGAATATGCTCGACGATGCAAAGCCGGGTTTTCCCACGTCCAATCACTACATTGCGCAATGTATTGACGACATTATCGGCGCTGGCAGGCAAAAAGAGTTTCGAGCCCGGCTTCTCGACGTCGGGCACAATGAAGACGATGCCTTTATGCGGCTCGCCCTCAAAAACAGTGACCGCGATCGACTGTGAGGAAGTAGCGCCTTTGCCCTTGTAGGTAGCCAGTGCTTTCATGAAAGACTCGATTGCCGTCGGGCACTACTTTCCATTTTTCGTATCGGCGGCCGGCTCGATCAGCTGTTTCTCGAGGAGAAGCTTTTCGAGTTGCGTCACTCTTTGCTTGAGCTCGCGCATCTCTTCCATGACCTTCGGAATGCGACGCACAGCCGCCAGACCTTTGAAGTGCTCCCGGGAGGGAACGGCGGGTATGCCTGATTGAACGCTGCGGTCCGCCACATCCTTGATCACCGCCGACGATCCGTCAATGATTACATCCTTGCCGACTTTGACATGGTCCTTGAATAGAACGCCGCCTGCCAGAATGGAGCGGTCGCCTATGGTGCATGAGCCACCGACGGCGGTGTGGCCGACGACGATCGTATCGATGCCGAACTGGCAATTGTGGGCAATGAGCACCAGGTTGTCGATTTTGGTTCCCGCCCCGATTGTAGTAGCACCGATGGTGGCACGATCGATAGTGGAATTGGAGCCGACTTCGACGTCATCTTCAATAATAACCGTGCCGATTTGAGGAATTTTCAGGAGTGGATTGCGGGTGTCGGGGAGATCCTTGACACCGGCCATGAGCAGCTCGGCATTGGCGGGAGTAGCCGTCGTATAGCCGAAGCCATCCGATCCGATGCTGGCGCCTTGCTGCAGTATGACTCGATTTCCGATCTTCACGTAATCGGCAATGAGAACGCCGGGATGGATGAGGCACTTTTCGCCAATCGTGACTTTGCCACCAATTATGGTGCCGGACATAATCACGGTGCCATTGCCGATTTTAGTTTGCGGACCGATCACGACAAGCGGTCCGATGGCGACATTGTTGCCGATCTCAGCAGTCGGATCGACTACGGCAGTAGGGTGCACGCCCGGGGCTGGCAGGAAACGCTTGGGAGCAAGAGCAGTGCAGATCTTCTGGATGGCCAGCTTCGGCCGCTCGACCAGAATCAGCGGCCGATGAGGATGCGCATTTTCCGTGCCGACAGGCACGATTACGACGGTTGCCTTAATCTCGTCCAGCCTGGCGAGCAGTTGCTTATCTATGACAAGCGCTATATCGCCTTCTTGAGCGGCCAGCGGATCGGTCGAGATACCGGTGAGTGTGACGTCATCCGGTTTTTGCGGCTCCGGGGTCCAGGCTTTTCCGCCGACAAATCCGGCAATTTGACCCATGGTCATAGGTACGGGAAGTTTCATGCATTTGCTCCCAATTTCACGATGGTTGAATGGACATGCTCAACAGTCAGTGCGAAAGTTCGAGTACGTCAAGCTTTTGAGTTGCGGCTCTGATTGACGTGCTGAAACAAGCGCTGCTGCTATCTGGTTTGCTGTGATGCGTTGGCGCTTGTTGTTTTGCCGCCGGCCAATCTGGCTGATACACCGTCGGTGATATCAACACCGCCAAGCAAAACTGCGCTCTTGTCGAGCACCGCATTCAAGCCTTTCGCTTTTGCTTCGGCTTTAATGGCGTCATCCAACTCTTTCTCGAGCGCCTTTTCTACATCGAGCGCTTTGGTCTGGAATTTTTTGAACTCTTCGTCGATCTGTCCTTGAAGCCTTTTGTGCATGTTGTTCAACTCTTGCTCGGGCTTCTTCGCTTTTTTGGCGGTGTCAAATTCTTTGTTGCTGCGCTCGATGAGCTGGTGGATGTGATCTTCATCCTTTTTAATGTCATCAGCGGCTGTCTTCAGGCGCGGATAGTTGCTGTACAGTTTTACTTTGTCGACGACGCCGATTGATAGTTGTGCGAAGGCCGGCACTGCCAGCGCCTGAGCGAGTAGAAGACTGGTCAAAATGATTGTCGGTTTGCGCTTAATTAGCATTCTCATCTCCGTAGTGATCGTGTGCCGGATGCGCCCAGCGTTTCAAACTGACAGCCGGCACCTGTCTGTTCAGACCTGCAACGCGTCATATTACAACATTGCAAATCAGGCAAACCACCGTGTATATCTCAGGTTTTTAAAACTTCTCTCCAAAACCGACAGTGAACCTCGGTGTCATATGCCCGAGCGCGCTGCTGATTAGAGGCAAGCCATAATCCAATCGCACCAGGCCGACCATAGGAATCTTGACGCGCAAACCGACGCCGACGGCTGCGCCCATACTGGAGCGACTCAAGAGGTTGTTCGACAAGCTGTTGCCGGAGACTTGCCCAAAATCCAGGAAGGTCGCCGCTTTCACGTGTTTATCGATGAATTTGCCCACTTGCGAATCGCCTAGAAATGGGATCTTCCTGCGTATCTCGGCTGTAGCCATCAGCATTCGCGAGCCCGTGCCAAGATCGGAAAACTGGCGGTAGCCGCGGATGCCGTTCCAGCCGCCGAGCCTGTACTGAGCGAATTGCGGTATGCCCCCGAAAGCCTGACCACCCTGCGCGTTAAACGCCAGAGTCGTATCCTTGTCAAGCGGGATAAATTTGCTGACGCTTGCCCCTATCCTGGCAAAGCTGGGGCCGGTCACGCCCAGTGAAGGTCCGCCGGAAAGCTTTGCATATGTGCCCTTGCTGGGGTCGATAGCGGCATCGCGGGTGTCGAAAGCCAGGGTAGGCATGGCCGTAAAATAAACGCCGCCCTGAAGCTGATTGGCCCGCGCTTGCTGAGCAAGTGCGGTGGCTTGATCGGTGGTGCTCGCCGCACCAATTTGCATGGCACGGTTGGTCATCTGAGAGATGGTGTCGCCGCTGCCGAGGTAATTGCCCAGATCCTTGAGCATCGTGTCTTCGCCCATGAAGCTGAGACTGCCGTTCAGATTGCGTCCCAGTGATTTGTTGAGGGTGACGTTCGCCCCGATCGTTTGCTGCATCGATTGGCTGATCATCATGCTGGCGTAGTTGCGACCATAGCCTGACACTGCCAGTGATGTGTTGGTTCCTTTCAAATTAGGCTCGATAAAGCTGGCCTCGACTTGATAGGTCCGTTGATTGGTCGGCATGAATGCCGTGCCGGCGTTGTTGATCGTATTGTTGAAATTGCTGAACAATCCTGATCCGAGCTGAGAGTTGAAGGAAAGAATTTGACCACGGCCGCGGAAGTTACTGTCGGAAAAACTGAGCGAGCCGAATGGTCCGGCGAGCGAGTCGACGCCGCCGCCCAGTCCGACGGAGCCGGAGCGTTTCTCGTCGACCTCGACCTTAAGGGCAAACTTTTCAGGATCATCAGGCGATGGCGAGAGACTGCGGCGAATGTCCTGGAAGTAGCCGTTGTTATAAAGCTTGCGCAAATCAGCCGCCAACTGCTGCTCGTTATAAACCGTTCCGGGCTTCACTTTCAGAACATTTCTGATGATGTAGTCTTTGGTTTTCCGATTGCCGGCAATTTCAATCTTATCGATCACGCCCTCGTTGATCGTCAAACTAATGCTGCCGTCAGGAAAGTCTTTCACGTCCGTGACGCGCGCCAGGACATAGCCTTTGTCGTGATATGTCTGCTCGACTTGCGCGATTGCACCGGATAACTGGCTCAAGTTTTGCGGTTTGCCCAATTGATTGGCGAAAAGTTTTGATATGTCTTCCGTCTTTACGACCGTGTTCCCTTGAAAGGAGAATTGGGTCACAGGCGCGTTTTCCTGCACTCGGATTTTCAAAAGAACGCCGCCGTTCGATAACTCGGGCACCACCTGCAGAGACTTGTCGTCGAAGTAGCCCATCTCGTTGATTGCCTGCAAATCATCGAGGACTCTGTCGCGCTCGAATGTATCGCCGCGTTTGGTTTTCAAAACGTTTGTGATGTCTTCAGTCGATACAAGCCGGTTGCCTTCGATCTTGATGTCGTCGACGGTCAATTTCTGTGTGTTATCGCTCTCGGCAGGAGTTTTAGATTGATCGGCAGGCGCTGCAGCAGAAGCGTCCGCCGGCTTGCCGCCGTCGGCGCTTGAATCTGATCCGCTTCTGTTGACCGCGGACTCCTCGACCTCGGCACGCAGAATCTTTTCTTTGCCGTTGGCTGCACTCGATTCGGATGCGCCGCCGTTCTTATCGCCGCCTTCGGCAGCCGGCGCGGAGGCCTGGCCATCCTGGGCATACACCGCGCATGGTGCGGCCAGCGGCAGGACGTTTATCGATAGCGATACCGCCAGCAGTGCCGCCATCCAACCGGATCGATTGCATTTATTTTTTCTGTTTGTTGTCAAGACAATTTGCTCATTCAAGGCAGGGCGTCATTGTATCATGACCGAATACCATGCCAAGGTGTTCCTTATCGAACATCTGATGCGCGTTCGGACATGTCACCTGACAACAAAGACAAGTGCACTGCCTTCTCGGCTGCATGAGATGAGCGGATGCATGACCGAATTGATTTAAAAATCACTAATCATTTATCTGCTGTTATTTTTGGCCGCGCTTCGCGATTTTTTCGCTCAACCGGAATATTTGTCGAACGTTATTTCTTGAACCATTCGACCGGCACCGGATCGATATTGATGTTGACCTGCTTGACCTCGGTGTAGGCTTCAAAACCATACGTGCCGAGCTCGCGACCCCAACCGCTCTGTTTGTAGCCGCCCCACGGACATTCGTTATAAGTGTTGTGGTAGGTATTCACCCAGGTGATACCGGCTCGCAGAGCGTGGACCACGCGATGGGCGCGTGTGACATCATTGGTGAACACGGCACCGGCAAGACCGTACTGCGTATCGTTGGCAAGATCGATTGCCGCTTGCTCACCGGCGAATTTTTGCACGACCGCAACCGGTCCGAAGATTTCTTCCTGAACAATGCGCATGTTCGGTTTGGTCTGCGTGAACAGGGTAGGCTGGATGTAATATCCGCCTTCCAGTTGTTTGCCTTCCGCTTTGTTGCCACCACATTTAATGGCGGCGCCCTCTTTCTTGCCCACTTCAATGTAGTCGAGAACCCGCTTGTATTGCGCCTCGCTCACGAGCGGACCCATCTCCGTGTCCGGCTCGAGTCCGGGACCGACTTTGATCTTGCCGGCGCGCTCGGCCATGCGGCGCACGAACTCATCGTGAATTTTGTCTTCGACGATCAGTCGCGAACCGGCTGAGCAAACCTGTCCGGCATTGGCATAGATGGCGAACAATGCATAATCGACTGCCGTATCGAGGTCGAAATCAGCAAATACGATCATCGGCGATTTTCCGCCTAATTCGAGCGTCACTTTCTTTAAGTTGCTCAGTGCAGCCTGGGCGATTATCTTGCCGGTCTTGACGCTCCCGGTGAAGGCAATCTTGTCCACCAGCGTGCTCTCGGCGATTGGCTGGCCGACGGCCGGGCCGAGCCCGTTGACGACGTTCACCACCCCTGGTGGCAAACCGACTTCTTCCAGCAGTTCAGCCAGTCTGATGGCCGTCAGCGGCGTGTACTCGGACGGCTTCAAAATGCATGTATTGCCGGCCGCCAGTGCTGGAGCCAGTTTCCAGGCCGCCATCAAGAGGGGATAATTCCATGGAATGATTTGCCCGCACACACCGATAGGCTCGCGCACCACTGATGTCACCGATGGTGCCGGTACATCAACCGCCTGACCGTGCGGTTTGGTGGCCAAGCCGGCATAGTAGCGGAAACAAGCGGCGGCATCGGCAACGTCGAAGCGGCTTTCGCGCAAGGGTTTGCCACAGTTCAGCGTCTCAATCTCGGCAAGCTCTTCGCCGTTTTCCTCAATCTTTTCTGCCAGTTTGAAGAGCAAAGCGGCTCGATCGGCTGCCGTTGTTTTGCGCCATGGACCATGATCGAAAGCTTTTCGAGCGGCCTCGATTGCCTTTTGAACCTGCTCTTTTCCGGCTTCCTGAACTTTACACAAAGGCTTGCCGTCAGCCGGATTGATCAGTATGCGCTCCGAGGTTCCATTAGTGAATTTTCCATCGATATAGAGTTGCCACGCTCGGTCAACCTTAACTTTCGGTGCCGTCAATGTCTGAGCCATCGCTTTCTAACCTCGTAAATTGAATTTTCCATGCTTGACAGCGCAAGCGGTGGATAGCCGTCCAGCCCTTGCTGTGCACTTCTTAATAGGTCACTAATGATAGCATGCAGCGATGCCTTTTGTATGTCATCGTCTATGCGTCCGGCTCCCGATTGCAATGCCATAGCCGCATTTCTT
>JAJPJO010000232.1 GCA_021324135.1 Pseudomonadota bacterium | reverse complement strand
TTGAACCATTTCATAATTAGTCTTTTCCTCTTCGAGCGTCCCGCCCTCAAGCCTCGATCGCAAAGAAAGCAACTGCTGCACGAGCGGAAGTTCCTCCTTCTGCAGTTGCGCATGTTTGTCCTTGTCGATGGATGCGTATATTTCGGAAAGCTGCACATAAGCCCAGAACAATGAGGCCATATCCACCAATCGACCTGATTGGGCTCTGGTCTTGCAGATGGGCAACAGTTTCTCCGCGTAATGCGCGGCTTGCTTGTAGTCACCCTCGTGAATTAGAAAACCGACGAGTGGGTCCAGGACTTCGACCGTGATGAAATCATCCGACTGCTCCTTCGCTTTAGACAGGGCGTCCTTATAGCTCCGCCCGGCCTCCTCATATCTGGCCAATTTCAAGTTGAGATCGCCAATACGCTTTAATACCAGAGCCTCGTCTCGGGCTGAGCCTGGGCCTGTAAGAGATTGGCTCAGTCTTTTGAGATACTTGATGGCGGCGCGATCGTTCTTGAGCTGATGCTCGGCGTATGCCATCAATTTGAGCAATTCAATTTGACGCTGGCCGTCGTGTTTTTTCAGCTGTGATTCAATCGTTTTCTTTGCCTGGGAATACTGATCTGATTGCAGGAGATCGATGATCTGTGCATCAGGCACCGTATCTGGTGAGGCGCCGCTTGCCGGCTGAGTTTGAGAGGACTCTGCCAGAGCAGGCGCTGACTGACAAGAAAGGATAATCCAACTCAGCAGCATGAGCGCTAGCGACGAGAATGTCCTCATCACGGTTATTTTGCCACTTGCCGCCGAACAAGCCAATTGATTTCTCGCCTTCACCTTCGGACAACCCTCTTCCGAGGATTTTCCTGCGAACATGAATAGTCAAACACACTTATTGGAGAGAAACAAGCTTGGCACGGACATTGAGTCACCAACTGGCATCATGTATGATGCTCGACAATACAACGTCGAACTCTGCCAATTAGGCTGGAGAGACCTGAAGAGGCGTTCAGAAGCTGATTGCGTTTTTCAAAAACAATCACCAGTCTACTTTTTCTCCTGGCAGGGGGATGGCAATTATCATCATCAGCCGATACCACTACGACTCCGGCAGAGCATAGAGTCTCAACCGAGGCAGAGGGTAGAGCTTCAACCGAGGCAGACAGTCGAGCCTCAACCGAGGTCAGAACCTCAACCGAGGCAGCGGCTGAAAAACGGCAATCTGCAGGTGCCGATACACATGCCGATGAAACGGCGAATTCAAAGTCAGAAAACATGCCCAATTCGAACGGGCAACAAGCAAATGATGACGATTATGCAGAGGCACTGACACCGAAGGATTCAGCTGCTTTTGCCAATCGTGCATCCATTCGAGCACGGGTTGGCGACTTGAAGGGAGCTGACAGCGATTTCCTCAAGGCGCTCGAGATGGACTCACACAACGCTGCGGCGTACAGCGGTCGGGGCTATTTGCGTTTGTACCTTGGAGACAATAAGGGCGCGCTTTCAGACTTCGATCGTGCCACCGCACTCGATACCAAGAATTGCCTGGCTTTCTGCGGCCGGGGGCAAGCGCGAGCTGAGCTTGGTCAGAGGGAAGGCGCACTGGATGATTTCAACAATGCCGTGAAACTGGATCCTAATAATGCCCAGGTTTACATATTCAGGGGTTTCCATCTCGTTCGCCACGGAGAAAAGGCGCGCGCCATAGCTGACTTCGACCAAACTATCAAGCTCGATCCCAACTACGCTCTTGCCTACTGCTATAGAGGCAAAGCAAGAGAATCCATAAAGGATCCCAAAGGGGCGATTGCCGATTTCGAGAAAGTGATCAAGTTCGATCCTCAATATGCATGGGCTTATTACAGGCGCGGTCAGGCCAGGGATGCACTTGGACGCCGGAACGAAGCAATAGAGGACTTCAATCGCTATATTCGCCTGATGCCGCGGGACGCCTGGGGATATCGCGCTCGTGGTTTCACTCGCCATGAACTCGGCAATAAGAAGGGCGCTATTGCCGATTACACAAAAGCGATCGCGCTCGACCCCGCCGATCCCTGGACATACAGCGCGCGTGGCTTCGACCGTGCCGCCGCCGGTGATACCATGGGCGCCGTGCACGACTACAAAATGGCCAACAAACTTGAACGAAAGAAAAAACGTCCCGCCATCGCTTCTGCCACTGCATCTGCCACCACTTCTGCGAATACTTCTGGCACTACTTCTGCAACTGACACGAACGAGGTAACTCTGATCGAAGATCCCTTCGTGTATCGATATGCCTGTCGTGTTCTTCGCAAAGCGCAATCAACATTCGGACCGCCGGCAGTGCCGATAAAGCAACTGCTCATATTTCATCGTCCCGGACCGCGCTGCCAAACAATAATGACCGATGCGGATAAGGGCACATTCTGCATATTTGTGGCAAACGAAATCAATGATGACAAGTTCCGCGGCACACTCGGGCACGAGTTATTGCACCTCCTCAACTCCAGGTTGTGCGATCCGTATGTTGAAGGATTGTGCAGCGTGTTCGGCGAGGAGTCGATCGAAGCTGATACCGCCCTTGATGCCGAGCGAATGCGGGAGGCGTTTCACAAGCTGGTTCTGGAGACTCCGTTCTACCGAGAAACCTACGAGATGATCAAGCAGATTCAAGCGACCGCAGGCACTGGAAGCGTGGCCAGCCTGTTGCGATATGGCGTGCCGAACCAGTCCTTCGGCTGGATGCACGTCGCCGCCGGCAAATGGCTCGCGACATTGCCCGATGACGAACGCTGCAAAGTAGCCTCGATAGTGCATAAATATAGCGATGCAATCGAGCGTTTAATGCCGAAAAATGGTGCCTACGAATTCGACAAAATGTAGATTTTAAGTCCCGTGCCGGACGCTGGTGGAGTAAACGCCGCCTTTGAACATTGCTCAGCATTTATGAAAATTCTCGGGCAAGATGCTACCCTAAACTAGGCATTCTGCGTTTGTGTGTCGTTGGGCTCGTTTCCATACGAGTTTTGCCGGAGGGCATGAAGTGTTTCGAGTCAAATTCAATAAAGCCTTTGCGCGCTTCAAAGCGATTGGAGTGGCAACCTTGCTCTTGCTGTTCAATTTGGCGGCACTGCCTTCAGAGGCGGCGGCGCCCCCCGTGCGCATCGCCGTGGTCACAGGTGGTGGCAGCGGCATCGAGCAGGACATTGTCGATCGCATCACCAACCGCCTCTCCGCCAATCCGAACGTTTCTATCTCCACCGTCAACCCTGACTGGTACGTGGTTTGCAATATAAAGGAATTCATGGACCAGATGAGCGGTCAGATCAGATACAACGGCAACGTCCTGGTCAAAACCGGTGGCGGCCAGGTTCTCAGCTCGATTGCCGTCCAGCAATACAAGCAGGACTTTTCGCTCAGCCCCGGCGCCCCGCTCAATAAAGCCCTGGTCGATCGCGCTGCCCGCGAGGCTACAGCTGGTGCCGCCGATCGAGTCATCCCTCAGCTCGAGCAAGCCATCCAGATCGAGATGGACACGCGTGAAAAGATCATTCAAGCGCAGATTTCAGCTGACGGCGAGCAGTATGATGCCGCCATTAATCAGCTAAGGTTCGTTTCGCCCGATTCGCCCCACTTTCAAAATGCTCGTGACTTGATGAACGAATTCGAAATGGAGAAAGAATCACTGGAGAATTTAAAGAAGGCCGAATCGATTGCCAAGCAAGGCAAATACAGTTCCGCCATTGCCATTCTCAAAAACATACCGAAGCAGTCGAAATACAAAGCGAAAGCCAATGGATTAGCGGCTTCTTATTCCGCAGCCTTGAAGAGAGCCAGCGCTCCGAAGATCGTAAAAAAGAGTTCATCGTCCTCCAAGGTTGCCAGCGGAGACAAGCAAGCGGACCTGAAGGCGCTCGACAAGGTGCTCAAAATCGAGAAGCAAGCCATAGAGGATGCGCAGTCGAAGGTTAAGGGCGAGCTGAACAAATAGGCTGCAAGACGGCAGCGCCCCAGCTGATGAGCAGGGCTGTTGCTCTTAGTCGACGCAATTTAACCAAATTAGGCTTTAACAACGCTTTTTGTTTAAATAGATATCCAGTAGACTCAACGTTTTATGGGTGCGCTGGCATCCATGGGAGCTTGGTCGCTACTTCCATGACCAATCGGTATCGGTGGTTTGGGACGGACTGGTTAATACCAAGGAGTAGAACTCTATGAATCTTCGCAAAACAGGTGCGCTGTTACTCACGGCAATACTCCTGCTCACTATGTGCTTCCCGCAAGGGGCTCGCGCTGATGCCAAACGCCGCATCGCCATCATGCCCTTCGACTCTCATTCCTTCGCCAATGCGATTTCAAATGTCGACCTCGGGCAAGCCATCGCTTCCATGCTGACTACGAAGCTGGTCAATGATGGAACCTATGTTCTCATCGATCGACAGATGCTCGACTCGGTTTTGAAAGAGCAAAACCTTTCAGTCAGCGACCGCGCCGACCCGGCCACCGCTTGCAAAATCGGTAAGATTTTGAGCGTCGATGCCATCGTCGTCGGCAGCATCACCCAATTCGGCCAGGAGCATCATTCATCAAGCGCCAGCCTTCCGACCGGCTACATTCCGGGCGTTCCTTACGTCGGCGGTATCGGCGGATTCTTCGGCAGCGTTCGCCCGAGCAAGAGCAAAACGCGCGTTTCAATCGATGCCAAAGTGATCGACATCAACACCACCCAAATCCTGGCAGCCATGCAAGGAACGGGCGAGTCGAAGCGCAGTGGTGGTGGCATCGGCGGTTTTAGCTCCGACACATACGGTGAGTCTGCAATTGCCGACGAAGCCACGATGCAAGCCGTCGATTCGCTCTCCTCGCAAATCGTGGCGGCAGCAGCAAAGATTCCCGACAATCAGTCCTTAATCGCTGCCAGCGTCGAGGGTAAAGTCGCCGACGTCACCGGCAACCTGATCACAGTCAATGTCGGCAAGAAAAACGGCATCAAGGTCGGCTCGCAATTGCAAGTCAATCGATCGATCAAAACCATCAAGGATCCTGACACCGGCAAGGTTATAAAAGAGCTCTACAACCAGGTCGGCATTATTGCAGTCAAGGAAGTCGATGACACCTCGTCCACCGGATCGGTGGTTTCAGGAACCGGCATCAGGGTTGGTGACCAGGTCAAACCGCTGGCCACATCGGCATCAGTGACGGGCGTCGTTCTGGACAAGAGCGGCACCACCGGTGCTACCAAGTAACCGAGAAAGGAAAACGAAATGCGCGCAGTGAGAAACGGCATCGGTTTTATGCTGGCAGTGGTCGTCAGCCTCGCCTTCAGCCAGAATGCAGAGGCCAAGTCGTCCAATCCCAACTGGGAAAAAGAGCTGGCCAAGGGTTATCAGGAGCTCTCGCTCAATAACAAAGAGAAAGCTCTGGACATCTTCAACAAGAAGGTGCAGAAATATCCCAATTCCGGTGCCTGTCACACCGCGCTCGGCAGAACCTACAAACGGCTCGGCAAGCTCGACGAGGCGAAGCGCGAGTTTCGCACCGCCACGCAAGTCGAGCCGTCTTTCGCTGATGGATTTTACGAATACGGCTCATCGCTGGAAAGCGACCAACAGTGGAATGAGGCTGCCCAGGCGTTCACGACCTATCTCAGCCTCAACCCTGACGCCAGTAAGAGAAAACTTATAGAAGATAGAATTAGATTCTGTCAGGATAAACAGCAGTAAAAGTACGATCGCAAGAGGTAACAAGGTGTCAGAGAAGTCTTATGCATATTTCGCCGGCAATTTCGTTCCGATCGACGAGGCCAAAATCAGCATCAAAACGCATGTAGTCCAGTACGGCACGGGCGTTTTCGAAGGCATTCGCGGCTACTGGAACGAAAAGGAAGAGGAGATGTATCTCTTCCGCCTGCAGGACCACTTCAAGCGCATGATGGACAGTATCAAAATCATGCGCATCGATTGCAAACACTCTGTCGATGAGCTGTGCAAAATTGCAGTCGAACTGGTGGGCAAGAATAAAAATCGCGAAGACGTTTATGTGCGCCCCCTGGCTTACAAAGCCAGTGAATCGATTGGACCGAGCCTGATCAACAATCCATCGGAATTTTGCATGTTCACCGTGCCTTTCGGTGCTTACTTCAAGACATCAGGCGGATTGCGCGTCGTGGTCTCGAGCTGGCGTCGGGTGGAAGACAATGCCATTCCGCCGCGCGCTAAGGTCACGGGCGCCTACGCGAATACAGCCCTGTCGAAAACCGATGCCGTTCTTTACGGCTTCGACGATTCAATCGTTCTTAGTGAAGACGGGCATGTCTCGGAAGGTTCGGCCATGAATCTCTTCATTGTCAAAAACGGCGAGCTGATCACAACCACTTCATTCGACAACATCCTCGAGGGCATCACCCTCCATACCGTTATGGAGATTGCCCGAGAGGAGCTGCGCATCGAGACGACTCGGCGCAAAATCGATCGCACCGAGCTGTATACCGCCGACGAGATGTTTTTCTGCGGCACAGGAGCGGAAGTCACTCCGGTCATTGAAGTTGATAAACGACCGGTGGGTAACGGGCAGATTGGTCCGATATCGAAGGCCGTTCAAGATCTCTACCATAAGATTACGCACGGCGAAATCGAAAAGTATCATAAATGGCTCACGCCAGTTTATGCGAAAAAAGGAAATAAAATCGGAGCTCGTTAGAGGCATTATTGAATGAAAAACGCCGCTGGATTTATGCGCAGATTTTTAGTCGCCGCCGCTGGTTTGATTCTCTCGCTGAGCTTCTTAGCTTCGCCATCGCTGGCCACCGGCGGCAAACCTAGCGACATGTATAGAGCCTATCTGACCAAGCTCTATTACGCAAAATCGATTAAGGATATAGCGCCCTGTTTCTTTCAGCCCATGCGCGATCACTTCAACAGCCTGGTCGGCGAAGAAGCAGCTGCTGAATTGAAGGACTGGAAGCAAAACTATGTGGCGCGCTTCAAGTTGATCAAAGAAGAAGTGGTCAACGATCGAGCCTTTATCGAAGGTTCAGGCATAGCCATGGCCAGCGGGCATCGCGTCGCCGCTCATGTACGAGCCGAGATGTACAGGGAAAACGGAACCTGGAAAGTGAGATCATCCGTCTGGACAGGCGTGACTCACAATTAGGACGTTTTACTTGGCTCACAGCTAGTAGGACGTTTTACTGACTCACAACCTAGGACGTTTTACTTGACTCGCAATTAGGAAGTTTTACTCGTAGTTGAGCATCGGGTTGCGCTGGAAGGCATAGATGCTCGCCTCCGCGATCGGCTCGGCATCCTCGCTGCCTGATTTGGTCTGCTCAAGTGAATCGGCCGTCTTGCGATTGGCGATCAGCGTGCTGCGGTTCGATGCCATCATGCTCAGTACCACGCCAAATAAGACACCAAAGATGCCTATGTAGGCACTGCAAGTGAGCGCGAAATTTCGCTCCAACATGCAATCGGTCAGCAGCGCGATGACCGGATGAACGAAGGCCAAAGACGATGCAATCATGAGCGAGGCGTTGCGGAGGAGGAAGACATAGGCCGGGAAGGCCAGCACGGAACAAGCGATGGACAAATAGAGCAATGCGTACGTCGGCACCGCCGGCGGTGGCCACGGAATGGCAGCCGACTCACACGGACAAGCGAGCCAGCAGAAGACACTCATCGAGAAGAAAAAGAGAGTCGAGCTAACCAGCGGTTTCACATCATTTGCTTTGATCTTCATGAGCCAGCTCGAAAGGGCGAAGAACAACGCTGCGCCAAGCATAGCCAGCATGGCGAAGAGATGCGATGGAGAAACGGTAAGGCGCTCGCTGAATATCACTCCGATGCCGATAAGCGCAACGACGAATCCCAAAATGGTACCGCGGGTGATGCGCTCCGTCCGCGATACCAGAGCCAGAAGCGCCACCATAATCGGTGAGGTAGCAATCAGAACTGCAGCCAGACCGCCGGAGATGCTGCGCTCGCCCCAGTAGAGGAGAGCCGTACCTGCCGCGTTCATCAGTCCGCAGATTGAAAGCCAGCCGATCTGGCGCCGCGAAATTACGCCCACTGTTCTTGGGAAAAACGAGACAAGCATGCCGAGGATAACCGCAGCTAGCGTATACCTTATGGCTGCACCACCAAAGACTGGGTAACCGCCTGTCGAAACGGAAAGTCTAATTGCATACCAGCCTGTGCCCCAGATGAGCGCGCATAAGCCATAGGTGAAATAGATGAGAAGACGATTGCGATTGAGAACTGACTCTTGTTTCTTCATGACACTGGACTCTTCTGGGTCGCAAATGAACACGGACTTTCGGCGGACTCCAAGCCCAGCATTAATTCGACAGCGACCAGGTTGGCTGGTTGCCGTGAACGCCGGGCTCGCCAAGCAGCAATATGCCCGCAAGGTTCAAGGGCTATTCATGGCAACCCGAATAACCTCAACCCCCACCCATACAGCTTTGCAAACTCAACCGATATCGGTTGACCCTACAAACCCACCCGGCTGTCATTGCGTGCTCAACCGTTATCGGTTGAACCTACAAACCCACCAAGCCGTCCTTGCGTGCTCAACCGTTATCGGTTGAACCTACAAACCGCACCCGGCTGTCATTGCGTGCTCAACCGTTATCGGTTGAACCTACAAACCGCACTGCTACATTGCCAAAAACTCAACCGATATCGGTTGAGTTTTGGTTCGACCGCT
>JAJPJO010000252.1 GCA_021324135.1 Pseudomonadota bacterium | reverse complement strand
GAGGAGAAAGTCCGGGAGGAGAAAGTCCGCGAGCGAAGGGACAGTGAGGAGAAGTCCGCGATGAGAAGGTTACGGTGAAGAGCCACCACCAACCATCCGCGCCTCAGGTCGATTTCTCCTCGTGATACTCCATCTCCGTGTTCACGTCCCAGATATTATCTTTCGTTATGATGCCCGCGACGATATTGTCGACTGCGGTCATGGCGGCAAGCATGGAGTGATCCTGATTGTTGTACCGGTGCATGCCGTTTCTGCCCACGAGAAACAGATTCTCAATTTTATCGATAAAAGCACGCAACTCATCAAAGCGATCGTAGGTACCAAAATATCCTGGATAGGTCTTCGGCATGCGCACAACCGTGGCATCGATCACGTCTGATTTGTCGACAATGCCGATTTTCTGCAGTTCCTCGCCGCCAAGATTGATTAGCTTCTCATCAGGCCACGTCCAGATCTCATCCGTCTCATTGCAAAAATACTCCAGCCCGAGCCAGACTTTGTCAGGATCCGCTACCATTGCCGGTCCCCAATTGTTATAGATTTGCATCCGGCCAACCAGGACATCCGATTCCTGCACGTAAATCCAGTTGTCGAGGATCAGGCTCCTGCCGCCCGCCTCCTTATCCATCACTTTCATCTTATTGACCAGAAGCGCCACTTCAATGAAGTCTCGGTAAACAAGGCCGTCGGCGACTTCCTTCACATTCTCCGGAACGGGACAATCCATTTTGGCGATCAACTCTTTGATCGGCATGGTCGAGAAGAAAAAATCACCAGCCAACTCTCTGGTTTCACCTGTGCTCGTGTTGCGAACAATCACGGAGGTCACCCTTTGACCAGCGAGTTTAATCTTGTCCACCTCGAGATTCATCAAGACCTCGCCGCCGAGATCGCGGACGCGGCGCGCCGTTTCCTCCCACATACTGCCGGTTCCCAGCTTGGGATAAAGGAACTGCTCGACGAGCGATGTCTCCGTCTGTTTCTGACGTACATCACCTATGCCTTGAAATATTTTTCGCACTGCGTGCCAGACGGCTTTGAAAATACTCAAACCCTTGATGCGCTGAGCGCCCCAGGCGGCGCTAATTTTGTGGCACTCGATGCCCCAGACTTTCTCGGTGTAATCTTTGAAGAACGTCAAATAAAGCTCTCGGCCAAAGCGATTGGTGATGAATTGCTCGAGGTTCTCCTCCGGTTTGATCGGAAACGCCGCTGCTCTCAAGTAACTGAAGCCGATGCGCATCGTCTTCATCAAGCCAAGATTGGTAAAGGTTTGCACTTTAAGACTGATTGGATAATCGAAGAATTTGCGGAGATAGTAGATGCGGGTCTTGCGTTTGAGCAGGATCATGCGATTGCCGTCGGCGTTTGACTGTCCGCCATTACCGCTACTCTCGATCGTGCGTGACTTGTTCTGATAAGTAATTTCGTGAGTGCCTTCCGGCGCCTCCAGCGGAATCATCTGCGCCCACCAGTCCATGACTCTGTCCGACTTGGAAAAAAAACGGTGCGGACCGATGTCGAAGCGATTGCCCTTATAGACCATCGTCCGCGCAATTCCGCCTATGACATCAGTTTTCTCAATTACGATCGGCTGAACGTCGGCGCGCGTAAGCAGCTCATAAGCTGCAGTCAGCCCGGCAGGCCCGGCACCAATGATAATGGCATTTTTTTGAGACATGTGATCAGATCCGAGCCGGGCTTGATGTCGCCTACACCATGTGGGCGGAAGCAGTCAATTAATCGTACACTTCTTGATTTGCCCAGATGAGGCAAGTTCTCTACACCTGATTACAAGCTTTTGCTATGAAAAGAGCGCGTCGGCGTTCTCATGGTGGTATTTTATTATTGGCGCTCAAGCAAAAGAGAGCATGAACAGACCTAATGCAGTAAAACTCGGCGACCTATTGATTCGGGCAGGCATCCTGACACCCCAACAGCTTCTCGAGTCAATCGAATTGGGCAAGCAAACCGGTATGCCGATCGGACGCATGTTGGTTATGAGCGGCAGCGTGTCTGAATCGGCGCTGCACGCAGCGGTGCAAGTGCAGTCGATGCTGCGCGAGTCACAGCTCGATCTGGACGGCGCCATAACGGTTCTGTCTATGGTGGCGCGCCAGCAGGTCAGTCTGCAAGAAGCGCTGGAGCGCACCGGGTGCGCCGTTGTGCCGACTAATAAAGTGGCAACCGTCAAACTTGGCGAGCTCCTTTTCGAGGCTGGATTTATCGGACGTGATGAGTTGGAGAAATATTTAACTGACAGCGGCGAGTCGGGGTTGCCGCTCGGGAGGATTGTTCTGCTTTATGGCACCGCCTCAAAGGAGGCTCTCTCCGCTTGCCTTACGGCGCAGGTGCTGGTCAGGGACGGCAAGGTTTCTAGGGAACAAGCGATTAAAGCGCTGACGATGATGCGCCGGCGCCGAATGGACCTCGAATCATCCTTGCGTGAGCTGGGCTTTTACCGTAAGCCGATCAGACCGCACACTTTGATTGGCGAGCTTTTGATCAAGGCGGGAATCGTTGAGGAAAGCAATGTTTTGAGCGCCCTTGAGACGGCACTGGAAGAAGCAGTGCCGGTTGGGCAAGCGCTCATTCAAAAGGGGCTCGTGTCCAGGGCTGATCTCGAGATTGCGCTCGAGCTGCAAGAGATGGTAATCAATGCAACTTTGACCGAGGACAACGCCGCCTTTGTTCTGCAGAGCATATCGCAAAAGGGATTCTCTCCCACTATGGCGCTCACGGAGTTGGCAATCAGCACGGCCACTCCTGAGGATACAAAAGCGTTTCTACAACTGCTTACCGCCGCCGGCGTGATCGCCAAAGATGCTCGCGATGCCGTTTATGCCAACCCGGCGATCGGCATGGCAGAGCTGGGACAGAGACTTCTTCAAGCCGAGCTCGTTGATGAATTCACGCTGCACAACACTTGCCGCTGTCAGTTTTTGATGCGAACGGGATTTTTGGCTCTCGAGCAAGCCATAGTGGTTTTGAATCATTGCCGCAGCCGCAGAATCTCGGCTGACACGGCTCTCAAGGAGCTGAACTGGATTGCGCGCACGCGCATGGAACTGGATAGTATTGTCTAATTGAAAAACGGCCTCTGCTTGATGATACCGAATATGGTGCGAAGATCTGCTCGCTTCACGCTCACGGCTCTCGCGTTCGTCAGGCTTGCACTTCACTATTTCATGAAGGGTTGAGCGAATTATTTGAAAAGCAGTCGTGCTTGAAAACAATCATGTCGTACAATCGCTGATCCACAACAAAAGGAGTTGAAGGTATGCTGAAAGCAGGAGATAAGTTCCCGGAGTTTTCGCTTCCCAACCAGGACAACAAAACTGTTTCTCTCAATGATTTGAAAGGGAAATGGATCGTTCTCTACGTTTATCCCAAAGATGACACGCCCGGTTGCACAATCGAAGGCAAGTCATTCTCGGCATCAAAATCCGATTTCGACAAACTGAACACGGTCGTCCTCGGCATTTCCGCTGATGATGCCCATTCGCACAAGACATTTTGCAACAAGTTCAGTTTCACAATTGATCTGCTTGCCGATGTTCATGGCGAAGTGCTTGGCAAAGCAGGCGTCGGGCAGTCGGATTGGAAAGGCGTCAAATACTGGAACCGAGTCACATTCATCATCGATCCAAACGGCAAGGTGGCGAAGGTTTATGAAAACGTCAATCCGGAAGGACACGATCAAGCAGTTCTGAAAGATTTGCAAACTCTTCAGAAACAGCCTGTGGCCTAAAGCTTGAGGAAAAAAAACAGCTATCGACACGACCGTTTCCGGGCGTCTCGGTAGCTGTTTTGTTGCGGATCACATTTTTTTATGGCAGAAGAGCGACTCGGCTTAATACCAGACCGGCCCGCCGCCGCCAACATAAACTCTGGGTCTGCCCCAGTAAGGGCTGTAATACGGGTCTGGCCCATAATACGTCGGCGCATAATAGCTTCCGTAATAGGGGTTGCCGTAATAGCTTGCGCCTAATCCCAAGCCCAGTCCTAGACCAAGACCGCCCAGGCCCCATCCCCAACCATGATGGTGCCAGCCGCCATAGCCGCCGTGCCAGCCGCCATGCCAGTCTGCATTAGCGGGGCCGGCTGAGGCGCAGAGAAATATCATGCATGCTGCAAGCAAAGAAAATACGAGTTTCATATCAGTGTCTCCAATTATCTATCAGTACCAGAAATGCACTCCTGGAGTACCGACATAGACTCTTGGTCGCGCATGATGATAACGCCAATAATCATTATCGCCCCAACCTGTTGTGTAAGTAGGGCGATAATAATCACGATCACGATCTATTTGGTAGTCTCTCCAGTAGCGGTGATGCCATCCACCATCGCCGTAGTAGCCCCGCGGATAGTTATCCCAATATTGTGCTTTGGCGGGAACCGCTGCGATGATAAAGACAGCCGCAAGAGCGATTAAGTTGACAAATGTTCTCATTACTTAAACCTCCAATTTGTCTTGCTTACTTCGTAGCACAGGGGGCAAAATCCAGAGCCTAGGCGGTGCCAGGACTCAAACATTGCAAATTATTTCGGTACTGCATGTGGTGCGGGAACGATAAGATGCAGCAAGGCATTCAGAGCCCGCTTGAAACGGGCAGAACATAAAGTTTGAGCGGCGATTTTAATCTCGGCGTTTGAACCTCGGGGCTGTGATGCCTGTCCAGTGCTGCATTTACCGCTGGCGAACTCAGTCAGGCAATATCACAAAGCTTGCCGAGGGTACCAAAAGTTCACATTTGCCTCGTAGTCTATTAGTGCCCAAGATCTTTTACTATGGCTTATTCAGGTGCTCGCTCCGATTACCCGAGTCGCTAGTCCCGTGCGTGGGCGCATTTTTCTTTCATCCAGCCGTTCCCTCCCTGAAATTTAAGCGACAAAGAAATGGGGTCATCGCCACTGCCTAAACCGTTTGAATCAGAAGATTTCGGTCCTGCCACCGATCAGGCTCAGGCTGGCGATCATTTCGCTTCCCCTGCCAATCAGAGAAATTCCAATGTCGTGCCCCTGGCGGAGAGCGATAGAAGTGCGACTTTCTGCAGAGGCACCCATGGAACCGGGCACGATACCGCTCAGCAGTCGTTGAAAAGGCAACCGCTCTTTCTCGATCAAGATGAAAACCTGACGCCCGCCTTTGAGGAAGTCAGCCACAGCGGCGAGGACGTTTACCGGGTGGGCGAGTGGATCGCCCAGACAAGTCCCTGCATCATACGAGGCATTAAGCATCAACCCCAGATTCTGGCGATTCGCTATCCGCGCGGGAGCAAGCGCCGGTTTTTCACCTATCGCGGCGGCGAGTTAATCAGGGTTGAAACCGTTTTATCCGATCAGAGCAAGACACGCGTGCTCTACAACAAGGATCTGCCGTCCGGCGCCTGGTCTATGACTCTTGATGGAATAAATGCCTGGCTGCCTGGCGAGGTGAGCATTTCCGACAACGGTGTCTTTCACATACAGGTCGATGACGCCGGGCGCTGCCGCAAAGAATATCCCGATGGCACTACTTCTGTAGATATGGCCTGCACAGCCCATCACGAGCAGTCCCGGAGGGTGGCCCGCGCCCTCATGGAGCCCGATTTCGGCTTCGCCGACGACGATCCCATACCGGCATACAGCCAGCGTACCGTACTCGAGCTCTTGAGCGCAGTCAGCCATGACTTGCGCTCGCCGCTCACGTCAGTTCAGGGATTGCTTACTCTGCTCAGTGCCGGCGCTTTCGGCGATATACCGGAAAAGGCGCGCGCCCGCATTGCCAATGTCGAGATCGACCTGAGTCGTTTGACCCGCCTGATCAACGAGCTGCTCGATGCAGAAATGCTCGTCAGCGGCAAGCTTTTGATGCGCAAAGAGCTCATCGATGTGCAGGATCTTTTTGAGGCAGCCATCGGCTCACTGAGTGGAATGGCGCTCCAGAACCGGATAAATCTTCTGGTGGTCAAGTCGAATTTGCAGCTTTGCGCTGACCGCGACCGACTCGTGCGCGTTCTTGTAAATATCGTTGCCAATGCCATCAAGTATTCCCCGAAAGGGAGCACGGTCGTCCTCTCCGCCGAATGCGACGGCGAGCATGTCTTTTTGCGCGTCAAAGACAGCGGCAAAGGCATACCGGCACTGCATCAGAAAGCCATTTTCGAACGCCACCACCAGGTGGTCGACTCCGACTGGAGCGAGAAAGGCGGCGCCGGTCTTGGTCTGGCGATCAGCCGATCAATTGTCGAGGCTCACGGAGGCGAAATCGGTGTCGAGAGTCAAGCCGGACTGGGCAGTACTTTCTGGGTAAGCCTTCCGGCTAATGCCCGGCTGTGAGTCTTGGAGTCAGGTCGAGCCATGCCTGTTACAAGGCCTATGCTCATAAGGCCAGGGCCTTTAGCTCGTCCGGCAGATCACCATACAGCTTCAGAAGCTCGTTGAGCTTGTCCGTCTTATCGGTTTTCCACTGCGTAGTCACATAGGGTGGGCGATTAATCGGTGCTGTATAGCGCACGGTCAGAGCTGAATCACCCGGAGGATTGACGTTTGTCAGGGTGCCGTCATCCCAGCGCTGCGTACCTTTGATCCAGCCACGGATAGTAAGGTGATAATCGCAATAGACGATCTGTGCCATCCAAAAATCCAACCCGAAATGTACCTTTTTTCTATTCTAGTAGCTATTGTCCGAGTAAGCGACCATCAAATAGGGGATTTTCGGATTATTTTTCCTCGGCCCAGAGATGGACTTCCAGCACAGACCTCCAGCCCGGAAATAATTGGCTCCAGGTTAGCTGCTCCGGTTTTCGGCCCGCGCTCCGCACCATATTCGATACTGCTCTGCCGCTCCATTGCTGGAGATCATCTGTTGTATATACCAAAGTCGTTGTAAACGGATGTTTGCCAATCGTGTAAACTTTATGGCCGTGGAGACGCCAGACTATCTCTTGAGCATTGTTATCCCCATGTACAACGAAGAGCAGGGGGCGAGCGAATGCGTGCGCCGAGTTCGCAAGGTTCTTCAGGACATAGGCTGCCGTTATGAAATGATTTTTGTGAACGACGGCAGTCGGGATCAAACTCTGGAGATTTTGAAAAACGAAAAGGCTCAGGATGAGAAAATCAAAATCGTCGACCTGAGCCGAAACTTCGGACATCAAACTGCTATAAGCGCCGGAATCGATCATGCGAAGGGCGATGCCATCATTGTCATCGACGGCGATCTTCAGGATCCGCCGGAAGTTTTTCCGAGATTGATCGAGAAATGGCTGGCCGGCGCCGATGTAGTGCATGCCCGGCGAAGCGTGCGGCACGGAGAGTCTGCCTTAAAAAATCTTCGGGCGCAGTTGTTCTATCGCATCATGAGCAGTATCTCGACTGTAGCCATCCCGGTTGATGTCGGCGATTTTCGTTTGATCAGCCGCAGAGTCGCAGACGAGCTGAGCCATATGAGCGAGAAACGCCGTTATGTTCGCGGTCTGGCATCATGGATCGGATTCAAGCAAGAGATTATTGATTACGAACGCGAAGCTCGCTTCGCCGGCACGCCCAGCTATACACTCAAAACCCTCATGGGATTGGCCATGGCCGGGGTGACCGGTTTCTCCGTAGTGCCGCTGCGCCTGGGGATTTATCTGGGAGTGGCTCTTATGTTCGCAGCCACGATTTCTCTCCTCTATGTCGTTTATGCTGCGGCTCTGCACTTGTTAATCGCCGACTGGGCACCACTGATGGTGCTGATACTCTTCGTTTTTGCCTTGCAATTCTTTTGTATCGGAATTATCGGAGAGTACCTGTACATAGTGCTGGAGAATGTAAGAGCCAGGCCACTATATGTGGTGCGAAAGATTTACTAATGCTTCGTCGAACATCTCTAGAGGACTCAGTCGTCATGGAAAGACCAGGGCATACGCCGTTATCTGAAGAATTGCGGCGCTCGATGATTGAAACAAAGGTATGGCAGCCCGAGTGTCCGGTTCCGCTCGAGCGGCTCGCCTCGGTAAGACTCAAGTATGTCGATTTTGCCGGTGATGAGCATAGCGACGGCGAGCTGATCGTTTTCGATGCCGCTGCCCATCGGGTGTCCAGAATATTCGAGCGCTTGTTCGATATGCGTTTTCCTCTCTCCCGGTTGCGATCGATTGATCACTACGGGGGCAATGATGACGCATCCATGGCTGACAATAACTGCTCCTCTTTCAACTTCCGCAAAATTCCTGACGGCCAGACTATTTCAATTCACGGTTACGGTCTGGCGATCGACATCAATCCGGTGCAGAATCCCTTCATCCAGTTTCAGCCTGATGAGGGGATCGCCTCTATCCATCCCCCAGAGGGATGGCAGTATCTAAACCGCAAAAATCAGAAGCCGGGTATGGTCGAGCCGATTGTTTCCGTCTTCGAGGAAAACGGTTTTTTCATCTGGGGCGGCAGCTGGACGACGCCGATCGATTATCACCACTTTCAGCCACCACGGGTGGTGGTATCTTTGATCACTGCCATGAGCGAGCCGGACGGCGTGCGTTTTTTCGAGCTCTGCATCGAGAAGCGAGCGGCAGTGCTCGCAGTTTCAGGCGACCTCGACACAGGCGAACTGATCCGGATCTACAGGCAGGATCGAGAGGCCTTCTTCTCCAGTTTCTCAAAAAAGATCAGCTCAGTTTAAAGCCATTGACCTGGTTGAACAGTTCTGCTTGCGCGCATCAATCTCCGTGATTGATGGGTCGTTTATTAAAGCTCATCCCATACCTTATAGATATAAGCCGCCGGAACGGCCTGGCATCGGACTCAAAAGTCTTAAGCAGCCTGCCTTGTGGGGTTTTAACAACATTGCTAGGTCATTCAGGCAGAATCAAAATACCCCGATTAAATGCAAATTTCCCCCCCTTTTAATGCATTGTTTCTATGCGAAGCCCAATCTTACTAATCCTCACTCAATTATGTCTGGCGATGGTGTTATCACTCCCGGCAGCCGCGCAATCTTTCGGCGATTCATACAGCTCTCAAGCCAGCACCGGCGATTTCAACACTTCTTACTACAACACCGGGACGCAATCTCGAGGCTATTTCGCTGGACGGGCTCCGGTGCTGCAGGGCGCTTCCTCCGGAGTGATCGGACCACAAGGTGAAGATGCAACGGACGTGATTGGCGTGAACACAGCGGGCACCGTCCGGGTCAACAATCTGGCAAACGAAGAAGCTCTGCTCAATATTCTGGCAAACGGCATGGAGATTCTCTTGATTGCCTGGGGCAGCCTTTCCATGGTGTCGTGCTTCTTTGACATGCTGACGATAAACATCGAGTTTCTTCACGGCAATTCGCATGGCACCGAGTGGTGGATCAGACGGGTCGGCTCCGGCTTCGCGGCCGTGGCGGCGGGCCTGGCTACTCCCGGTCTGGTTAATTGGCTGGTTGCCTGCTCCCGCGACAGCAATCTCTTCAGCTAGATAGGAACCGATTCAATCCCTGGTCCATAGACATCATTGCCCCGCCCCTGCAGAGTGGAGGCAACGCCGCTCTGTTTCTCGTAGGCATACCAGGTCCAGTAGCCATCTTTGTCCTGGACTTTGTATGATTTTTCCTGAGGATTGTCCGAGGTTTCGGTGAATGAGCCGTCCGGGTTCGTGATCCTGGTGGTGCTCGAATTTGGTCCTTCATCTAATTCGATGCGGGTGCCATCCTTGGCATTGATGATCGTTTTTGATTGTCCGCTGACTTTATCGAGCACGCTGCTCATTTTAGATCCGTCTTTCAAGGTGGCATCTACCGTGAGGTATTCATCGTCCTCATGCTCCACCTTGTCCAGCTTTCCATTTCCGTCATAGATCTCGGTTGTGCGCTGACCCTCGGATGCCACTGTTTTCGCTTGCAGACGATGGTCTTTATCATATTCGGTATAGGTGGCTGATTTCCCGTCCGGATTGAATTGCGTTACTATCTCCCCCTCCGGATCTGAAACGCTCCTGGATGTGACGTGACCATCCTTATCTAATTCGATTTTCGTGTTGGTATCACCAGCGGTATCAGTGGACTCGATGGTGGTCTTTCCGTCCGCACCTTTTGTGACCGTCACTCTGTCGTTTGCCTCAGGCGTTTCAGGCACCGCATCTGTCGAGCCCTTTTCCGTGAATGTCTTTGATACGGGCCTGCCGTCTGCTCCGAATTTGACTACCTCGGTTCCGTCATTTGATTCAATCGTCCGGGTTACATTGCCCTGCTCGTCGATCTCGAATGTGCTCTTCGTGCCGTTATTAGTGTCTTCGCTGGTAACTTTCTTAACTCTCCCGTCCGGTCCGGTTTCACCCTTGGCCGGATCAAAGAATTGCAGCGGTTCCTCAGCCGTCAAATTGCCCTGGTCGTCCATCTCCCGGCCTTCGCGAAGCGCTTTTCTGCGGAAGTAGTCGTCAGGGGTAATCACGCTGGGGTCAATGGTCTTGCCGGGATCAATTACTCCGGGCTCGGATGTGTCAGCGGCTGCCGGCTCGGCCGTCACCTGGCGTTTGGTATCGACGGCATTTTGAAAAGTGGGCGGGCTGCCTTGATCGAATGCACTAAGATCTGTTTTTGGTTTCGGAAGATTACTGTAGTCCTGAAGAGCATTGAGAGCTTCTTTATGCGCCGGAGTGACATCCTGATGCGCGCCGGAGCTATTTTGCTTCTCCGCTGGGTGATCGATTCGCTGTGTTGTGCCAACAACCATGCCTGAGCCCTTTATGTGAGCGGCTGAAACGGAACATTATGGTAATTCGGGGTTACACAGACTCTAATACTTATGCGTGACTGCATCGTGACGCCCAGATCCTTTGTGCCTCGGTGGTTCAGGACCTGCCAATTAATGCGGCTTATTTGAACTTACCCTGCGCGTCTTCGACTTGCAGCTGGCGCATGATCGGTCGCATTGTCGGGCCCAACTCGACAATCATCGCCTTGACCGAGCGCTCGCAGCTGCCGGTGAAAACGTCCTTGAAGCGTTTGAAAAGAATGGATTGCTCAAAGGTCAGCAGTTGATCGACCTGATGATATGTCTCGTTCGACCAGGTTTTATCGAGCTCGTCAACAATTGCATCTGCCAGTACATCATTGAAGTCTACGTGCCGTTCGCTGAGATATTGCCTTAATTGAGCGGTAATTTGTTGGCTCTGTTTTTGGTACTCATCCTTGCGCTTTTGTTTCTCTTCATCGCTGAGCTTGTCGTCTTTATCGAGTGATTTGATGCGGTCGCCCATGACTTTATCGACCAGGGAATCAACCGTAACGTTCACTTTGCCGCTTGCGAACACTCTGAGAACCACGGCTCGCTTTTTCAGTTTGTCCTCGTCGGGTGCTGTGTCAGACGGAGTTGCCGGCGCATTGGTGTTCGTTTGGCTGGCCGCTGCTGTTTTGCCGTTGGCGTCCGTTTCCAGGGCCGCCGTTAATATCTGTCCGAAGGGGCTGTCTGCCGCGAAGAGCCGTGAGCCGGCACGCATGCACGCCGGTTCCCAATCATTTTTCAACGAATCGAGGACATTCGAACCGGCTATTTTGGAGAACTGCTCCACGTCCTTATAGTCCTGCATGGACCAGTTCTTATCCAATTCTTTTGCCAGGGTGGAGAGCCAATAATCGTTGAGATTGACATGATATGTTTGCAAAAGCTCCTTCAGCCGGGCAACTTTCTTTTGAAAACGCTTCATGTACTGATTCTTCTGCTCTTTCTTCATGGCAGGCTTGAGGCTTGTATTTCTGTCGATTTCTGCCAGGGCATTTTGCTTTTCGCTGGCGAGCAGTCCGGCCGTGTCGTTAAATGGCAATGGGACGTGCATGTTTGCAATGATTCGCTTCAGGACTGCTCGTTTCTCCTGGAGCGTGCCCTGGACGGGAGTCTTTTTTACCGGGGGAGTTTGCTCTGCAGGTGCGGTTGTTGCACTTGAGCCGGCATCGGCTTTTCTGGGTACCGACTCAGCGGCTATGCTGGGAGGGGTTCCGCTTGCGGGCGCTCCTGAACTTGGTGGCTGGGACTCCGTTGTCGGTGCAGTGGCGGTCTGATTCTTGTCGAGCTTTTGAAGGATCGCTTTGAATTGTTCCTTGAATGCCGATGGGCAGTCCCCTGGAAAGGTGAGTTTGCTGAGCAAATGGCAGTCGCCCGGTAAATTCGGAGCCAGCGTGAGCGTCGTCGAGAAGCCGCTTATTTCTTCGCTGGGCAAACGGTCTTTGTCCTTGCCTTTATACGGACCGGACACGACTTTCAAATCGCCGAGAATGCCGCCATTGGATGGGGTGGGGACTGGACGATTGGAAAAAGTATCGATCTCGTTTTTCACCTTGAGCTCGAAGTGGAGGCTGTCTTTCGTCTTGCTGGTTTTGGCGCGGGGATAGAATTGATTCACCAATGCCTGGATGTCCTTGAGAGTGCCCTCGATGTCCTGGCTGTTCGAAGCCGATTGGCCGTCCGTCAGGTTCTCAGCCGCAATGGCTGGAGCGCTCTCGGCTCCTGAGGCGATTATCGCGGCTGGTATCACGCATAGTGCGCAGCCTACCGATGCGAATGAGGTAAACAGCCTGCGGCTAACATGCTTAATTTTCGATGACACTCTTGAACTCCTTCTTGTCGACATCCTCACGATCAAGCTACCAGCCACACAGCATATCATTAAGACAGATGCGGCGCGGCAACTAGAAGGCTGATGTCATGTTTCATTTCTTCGGCGCTTTTGTATCGTTTGACTGGATCCGGGCTGGTTGCTTTCGATATGATCGCGTCCAGGGCTTCACTAATTTGACTGTTCAAGTTCCTGGGATGAGAGGAGCTGATTGGCTCGGGATCCTGACCGGTTAGAAGCCAGTAGATCGTGCATCCGCAAGCGTATATATCACTCTGGACTGTCGCATGTCCCCTGAACTGCTCAGGGGGAATATAGCAGTGCTTGCCTACGACCGTCTTGGTGGATTCCGACTCGAGCTGCTCGGCGACGTTGAAATCAATCAAGGCCAGCCAGTCGCCCTCTTTGAGAAGCAGATTGTCGGGAGTGAAATCACGATGCACCACAGGTGGTGCCTGACCATGCAGAAAAGTGAGCAGGTCGCACATCTGCATGGCCAGCTTGATTACTCTGTCCTCTGCAAATGGTCCGCCGCCCTGCACAAGCTTTCTCAACGATTTGCCGTCTATATACTCCATTACCAGATAGGCTCGCTGCGGAGTGGCAAATGTATCGATCAACTTGACGATTTGCCTGTGATCGAGCTGCCTGAGCAGTGACGCCTCGTGCTCGACATTCTGCAAAGCGCGCTTCTTGATCTCGATCCCTCCGCGAATCGGCAGCACGAATTCCTTGAGAACGACCTGTTGTGATGATGAGCATTCATGCACGCTTTCAGCATCCGATATCGGCTCTGTTCCAGGCTTCCGGCAGATCTCGGCGCGGTACGTGACGGCTTGTCCGCCGGCGCCGATTTTCTCCTTGATCAGGTAACTGCCACCAGCTACGGTATCACCTGGCTGAAGTGGTTTCAGGCGCGGCTTACCGCTGGCATCGAGCTCGTCCAGCCAGATTTTTGTAAAACTGAGCGAACCGTAGGTGCTTTGCACTTCTTTTACGGACGGATCGATTTTGTCCTTGTCCAGGAAAAACTGCAGCGCACTCAAAAAGTCGACAACATCCGCATCATGGGTGATCGATTTGCAATCGAGGCGGAGCTTCAGTATGTCGCCGCGCACGTTGCCGCCCCAGAGGTAAGCGATGATGTATGCCGCCCAACGCTTGATGTTGATCGGCATCTCGGAAATCGAGATGTTTAAGTCAATGGCGCGCGAATCGTACCAGAGCAAGTTCTTGCACGGCCTGGATGTAACCATGGCGATACACGACCAGGGCAGCCAGGGACTCGATACCAAGCCGGACCTCGAGAGCCAGTGAAAGCGGATGCCTTGAGAGCCGACTTGAATATTGGATGGCCTGCTTATGGCTACACCCACCATGACGAACAAGGGGAGGTAGAAGATGAAGACGAAGGTGCCATGGCTGTCCGGGTCCACGGCGATCGTCCAGAAGATAGCCAGGGCGAAATAGGCAATAACGTAACCGACAATAATAAGGAACACTATCGCGTTGAATTTGCGATCGCGCATCTTGCTTTGCGCG
>JAJPJO010000355.1 GCA_021324135.1 Pseudomonadota bacterium | reverse complement strand
CACCCGGCTGTCATTGCGTGCTCAACCGTTATCGGTTGAACCTACAAACCGCACTGCTACATTGCCAAAAACTCAACCGATATCGGTTGAGTTTTGGTTCGACCGCTGGTCTCTGGGTTAATTTTGTGCTGCTAAGCGCCCTGAGCGCCGTTTCTGTATAGAGTATTTTGGGGTAGAGTATCTATGTTGCGTCCTCATCCCTCGCGGAACGATAGCTGAGATAGATTTGCATGACGGAAAAGTTTTGGTTTTACTCGAAGGACAATAAGCCTGAAGGTCCAGTCCTGGAAAGCGCGCTTGTTCAATTGCTCAATGCCGGTTCGGTAAGTCCCGAGAGCTTGGTTTGGACAGAGGGCATGGCTTCATGGAGACCGGCGAAGGAAACCGAGCTCTTAAAATCGACTGTGCCGATGGGCTCCAGCAGCGGCGCTGGCAACATTGCAGCTGCTCCTCTTCCAAGTGCCCAATCCGCTCCGGCAAGCTCAGGTGCTCAGCGAGTCTCTCAGCAACCTCAGATGAACGCTCAGAGCGGGATTTCATCGCAGCCAGCGGCGCAAATCAGTTCAGGATCACAGCCGGTTCCGGCTTCGCCCACTCCAGCTTCGCCCGCTCAAGCAAACTCGGCTGCGCAGGCGAATGAACCAGCTCAAAATGCAAGAGGCGCATTGTTTCAAAATCGCGTGAACTTGACTTCGACAATGCTTGAAGTTCGGCAGCCGACAACAGTCAGGGCTGACGATTTTCAGGGTTGGGCTGCACCCTCCAGTGAGAGCCGAAGAACTCCCAGAGGTTTGGCTTCCACAATGCTCGAGATGCCGAATCCTGCAAAAGATCAGGGGTCCAGTCTGCGTGAGGCGGTTCTCGCTGCTGCTCAGGGCATGGCATCACAGCCGGCACCTGGACAACCGGTGCCGGGCTATAACTACGGATTGGAAGCAGCCAGCCATGCGGTGGCGCCACCGGCAACTCCAGCTCGGGCTTTTGGCGGCGGTCACGGCAACACGCAAAATTTCCAACTTCCCATGGAGCGAAGTGCGGCGCGCAATGCCAACATCCGCGCAGCCTCACCAAAACTGAGATCGACATCGCATAATCCTTTCGTTCGATTGCAAGAGCGCGAACAAATGCTGGCACAAGCGGATGAGCCGCCGCCCCCGCTACCGGTTCATCAACCAGTTCAGAGGGCACCACAGGCAGCACCAGCTCCTGTGGCATTGCAGTCATCGCCGCAGCTGCAACCATCGCCACAGCTGCAGTCATCGCCCCAGTTGCAGTCATCCCCGCAATTACAATCTTCCGCACCGCCGGCGCCGTCTCCTCAACGTTTGGTCGAGGATCAGCCTCCGGCGCTCCCTGCACCAGTTTTCCATAATGCGCAACAAGGCGCCCCATCGATACCCACAAACGATCCGGCAGGACAAACAGAGCCAGCCGCGCCAAAGCGCCGCTTATCGCCATACATACCATATGAGGATCGTCAGCGGGAGCGACCGAATCAAGCTGGATATATTCCGCCTGAACTGGCCGATGATCCGCTGCTTGCGCCGCATCCCTGGCATCGCTGGTTTGCGCGCCAAATAGATGCATACTTTGCCGGATCTATCGCAGCCATCACTTCAACCATCGTATTTATGATGGGACTGTTTGCGGTCGGTGCGTTCAATCCAGACAACAAGATCGCTGACTCGACAGCAGTCGGCTTATGCTTGTTCTTAATCGCGGTGTTTGCGACCATCTATTTAATGATGGAGCCGCTATCACTGGCTATGTTCGGAACCACATTCGGTAAGTTCTTGTTCAATATAAGAATCAGAACGTCGCAAGGCGAAAAACTTTCGATCGGTCAGGCAATCGGACGAACCTTTATGGTCTTCATATTTGGAGGTCAGGCCGTCGGTTTCATCCCGTTCATCGGTTGGCTCTTCCACATCTGGTTAGCGATCCATCAGTATCTTGAACTTACAAAACATGGCATTGTCAGCTGGGACAAAAACGCCGGCTACCGCTATGAACATCGCCCGATGGGCGCCGGCCGCTGGGTTGCGATCGGCGTGCTGACCGTCTGTTGGTTTGTGCTTACGTTATGCTACGTCTTGTATCATCTCGTCTCTACAATGTCTAAAGGCAGTTAGTAACGGTCACCTTTATCTGCGTTTAGCGAGATTGCGTACGTAGTCAGAGTAATCGCGTAAGAGTTATCTGGTGCGAGTTATCCGGTGGGATTTACCGGGACAGATGCGCCTGCACTTGCCTCAAGTGATTGTCGATCAACTTGCGGAATTTAGCATCTCCATACTTTTGCTGATCGAACGAATCAAGCGCCTTCTGGTAGTAAAACTCCGCCAAGCTGTACTTCTGCTGCTTCTCGGCTGATTGTCCCTTCTGGAAATAATCCGACGCTTTCGAATCCAGATTTTTATTTGGCTTGATGGTCTGATTTTGAGAGGACGCTTGATTGATCGAGCTGTGATGCTGAGAAAACGTTTGATTGCTCTGGCTCTGATTTCCAACTGGATGAACAGTGATGCTGCGCCCTGGATCAGGCGAGGTTATGTGAACGTCGGTCACGATGCCGACTCCCGGTTTTGGAACCGTATTGTTCGAAGTTGTATTGGAAGGCTGCGCCATTAGTGCAACCCCTCCCGGGAAAGGTTGATGATTCGGAGCCACCTTGCCGAGCATCTTCTTTTTGGATCCATCAGGATCGGCTTGTTGAACGCCGAACTTGTTTGCCGTTCCCTTGCCGCCTTTGACAGAGCTGTCTTGAGCAAGTGCCGGACTCCATGACACCATCAGCGCCACTACACCGGCAACCACTCGAACCGCGCCTTTCACCCGATCGCGAAGTTTCCGCAAGCCGACCGGGCAATCGTCCGTCAGGATCGTTCCATCCTCGCGGCGGTAGAAGATCATGCACTGACTGCTGCCATTCTCAGCCAGAAAATCCTCCGCCTCTTTCCTGGTCATGTCCGAGATATTGTATACATGCTTGGAACAACCGCCGCAAAGCCGCTTGCGATCATCGCCAGTCATCGAATGCCAGGACATCGTGCAAGGTGATGCGAGATAGAGATTATCTAAAAGTCCCGATACTTTTTTGCGTTTCATATCGATTATCCATCCAACCAACGTGCCATCTCCAACATAGTGAATTACATGCCAGAATCCCATGGGGTTTTCCCGGGCCTGGCAATGTCGTCAAGTCTGAATAAGTGCAGCAAGCCACTACCGTCTGTGAGTATTGTTTATGTGAATATTGTTTATGCTTGGAGCTCAGGCATAGACCATCAAACCGGACTATGGCTTCAATTCTTGCCAGGTGACCGGCTGCCAGCCCTGTATGACCGGCCCGTTAGCCCCCGATTGGTAATACAGTGATCCACCGGGTGCTTGCGCCGCCTGCTGGCCAGACTTTGATGAAGCTGGAGCCGTTGATAGATCGGTATACAAGTTCATAGAACCGTTGAGAGTAACAGAAACATTGCCACCAACTATGCCACCATTAAATGTACCGGTTCCTGATATTGTCACTGGCGCATTTGGAGCGTAGATTATCCCCGTAAACGTGTTACCGTTGATCTTCAAGTTAACCGCGTCAGTTCCCTGATAGTAAATCTGCAAGTTTCTGGCCGAACTCGTTTGCCCCGCATTCGCTGCATTGATGAACTGTGTATCAAGATTGATTGCTGTGTTTGTGCCCGAGTCTTGAACAAAGATAGTCACGGGCCCGCTAGAATTTGCTATGGAAACATGCGAACCGGCGCTCATACCATCAGTGGTCAATCCCATGGAAGAATAATTGCCGGTAATGCCATTTGATGAGTTAGCGCCATTGATGCTTTCATTATTTGAAGCCATAAATGCAAGGGGTGCAAGGCTGGTCCCCGAGCTGACTGGGGTAGGAGCAAGCAAAGTTTGCGAGAATCCCGCCGGGCTGTTTGACGGTTGACTGGCATTAAGTCCCTGTCGCGTGGAGGTAGAATTTGGACCTCCATCGGCATCGGCGAGCACATTGGCAGAACCTACTCCTGGAGCCGGCACAGTGCCAGATGGACCACTCGGAGCAATGACCACGGCATTCGATCCGGTAGTCGGGATTGTACCGTTGCCGATTAAGCGACCCTCAATCGTACCGCCGTTCGTCAGTCCGGGAATTTGAACAATGGGCGCGTTTCCAGAGGAGTTACTCAAGACGGACAGGTCTCCGATGATGGTGTTATTTGGTCCCAGCTGCGCGAATGTGTTTGTCATAACATTCAAGTCATATGCCGCATAAGGATTATTTTGCGAATCAACTGCGCTATGAGCCGTATTGCTCTGTCCGGTTTGCGAATTAAATCCTTGAATGGTCAAGTTGCTTGAATTCAGCTGCAGACTTCCGTTTGAGAAGAGCGGCGTGCTGGGGAAAATAGATTGATATGAAGGCGTGGCGCCACCAAGTTGATTATTAAGATCAGGAGGCGGATCAAATCTCGCCCTCAGTACCACTCTGATGCTTTTGGAAGATATGCCATTACTGGCGGTGCTGGTGATTACTCTGTATCCTCCACCCGGAGAAGACATTAGACTGGTAGAAGTTGGGCTCAAGAAGAGGCTGGCAGTGCGGGTTGGATCAAGCTGCGGCGAATAAGTAGATGAGATCGTTTGCAACTGGGACCAATCCGAAACGTCGCTGTTGATCATGCGCACCGAAGTTATGGTAACGCTGACATTTGGAACACCACAGTTCTGGAGATACGACGGATCAAGCACTATTGTAGAGGTAGTAGCGTTGGGATTCGGTGGATCGAGCCCGCCGGGTACGGAGTTATATTGATCGATTGCATAATCAATACCGATCTCTGCTGCATTTCGAAGTAACTCGTTCCACCGATTTGCCGATGTGACGCGCATTGACGATGTCACGATCTCAGCCACGGCAAGCAAAAATGCGACTGCAGCGAACCCAATCGCTATTATTGAAATTAATGCGTAGCCCTTTCTTTTTCGCATGATTCAGTTGTTCGTCATTCTGCAATTGAGACTTGATCTGGCATACGCTTCAACGTGCCCCGGAATTATCTGAACATTGTTTGCTTGGCTGTTTGGCGGACTTTGCACCTCGACGTTTACAGAGACTCCCACACAAGGAGGAATGATGTTCGCTCCCTGAAATGTTGAATTTGGACTGGAAAGATATTCAAAAACTGCCGGCTTGCCCGTGCCATCGGCTTGATTGATTGGCCCGATTATGCCACTAAGAACAGTTTGCGGCGGATTGATCAAAGGCGCAAGATTTCTTTTTGTGATGGGCGCTGTCGTGCCAGCGGAATAACTCACCGGACTGCCTGGCAAACGAATTAGTTGCAGCTGGTATGTACCTGGATTGCTGTTATCTGCTACGACCTGATAAACGATTGTGTCCACGCACTCCACCAAAGGCGTTTGTCCAGAGCTGGGAGGATATCCTAATTGCATTAGCGGAAAGCCGTTCAATGGGTTGGCTGAATTGTTCGGATCTTGGTAATAAGCCGGAATCTGGAGAATGAGCGTCTGTGGACCGAGAACATATGGAACGGGTGGCCATGAGCTTGGCCAGCCGCCGGGCGGGCCGCTTGCTGCAGCGAGAGGATCTAATCCAACATTACCGGGGACTTGCGGTGGAGAAGTCGTCGAAAAAATGTTGCCTATGACTCTGGCACTTCGAATATCTTGTGCAATGCGGAGAATTGCTCTAGATGTTGCGACCTGTCCATCCGCCTTATTTGTCAGCTTTGTTGAGGCAAGCGTATTGAGATAGATTATTTCCCCAATTACAGCAATACTAAAAGTCATCAGAAGAGCGGAGACCATCACCTCTGTGATCGTGAGACCGGTCGAGCTTCTCTTCTGCAACTTCACGGACTTGGCCAAAAGTTTATTCCTCGCTTGTGCACAACGGTTTGCGTCAAAACAGTCTTGCCCTGGAGATTTTGATTATCGGCCCAATTAAGAGTTGTGGTTACGGTTTGGGAATTGGCATCCGGACCAGCGCCATCAGGGCTGACTGTCAACTTGATGCTACCGGGATACCTGTAAGGCTTCCAGATGCCATTTGGATTACTGGGTGAATTCACCCAGGTCAAGTCGCCCATGTTTAAACCAGCCGGAAGAGGGTGCAGCGGTGAACTGGCAAGCTGTCCTGGCCCGGTAGTGTCTGCCAACAGGTCATATGTCCCGCTCGTCAGTGGATAAGGAGTTGCTTTCATGCTGTCCAGGACAGTTTGAGACATCAAATCAGATGACTGTTTGTTAGAGCCGCCGGATGTCACTTGCAGCGTTTGAGCCAGAACTTGCAAAAGTGCAAAGGCGATCATAGCGCCGAGAATCAATGCCACTATTGTTTCTACCAGAAAGGCGCCGCCCTTTCGGCGTCGAGCAGAGGCCCTTGCCCTTTTTCGACGAGACGATTTGGCTCGCATTAATGCATTTACGGCTAGCACCGATCTTCTACCCACACTCAAGCCTTCAATATAGAAATGCCTTGAAAGCCCCCCGGCATAACACATTAAGACAGCTCAAACACCAGTATACTCGTAAACCGCCGCCACCACGGTGCGCAGCTCGCCCCCGGGTAAGCTTGAACTCAAGTGCGATTCGAGAAGCCCATTTTGCGGTATCAATAGCATGGTGCACCATCCAATGTTGCTGGAGTCGTTGCCAATGAAGATGGAAAAGCTGATGTGGATATTGATCCTTCTACTTGGTCTCTTGGCGTGCGGCTTTGCTGAGCAATACTTAGGATACTTGTGGATTTTACCTGGCGCAATGATTGCGACATTCTGCCTTGGCAAGATTGGTTGGCTTCCCGGACAAAAGAAGAGCGACGACGATAAACCTCCGAAGTGATCAGCTATTCAGCCCGCTCCGCTCCAATCCCTCACTCTCAGCCGGTACAGCACATGCCTTCTGAGCGGATGCCCTGCCTCGACCATGGGATGGTCGAATTCCTCCGCCGGGTTCGAGTGCATGCCGATCTTCTCCATCACCCGAATCGATTTAAGGTTCAGCCTGGATGTAAAAGACACAATTTCATCGAGTTTGCATTCATCGAAGCCAAAGCGGAGCGCTTCGCGGGCCGCTTCGGGGGCATAACCCTGGCCCCAGAACCTCCGCGCCAGGCGCCAGCCGATTTCGACACAGGGCGTGAAATCGGCTTCAAATCGCGGAATGCTCAGCCCGGCGAAGCCAATGAACCCGCCGCCATCAAGAAGCTCCAGCGCCCACAAACCGAAGCCCTCGCGCTCGAAGTGAGCCTCGACCGAGGCCACGAAGCTCTTCGTCTGGTCCAAAGACAAAGGCGCCAGAAAGTAGCGCATCACTTCAGGATCGGCATTCAGCTCGGCAAACGGCTCTATATCAGAGCTTCGCCAGCGCCGCAATAACAGCCTCTCTGTTCTCAACATGGCTCACCCGGGGTTCTCGATCTTCGAAATTATACCGTTGTGGCATATTACTTGAGCATCAACGAATCTCTCATGCACAATGCCAAACTCCCAGTCGAGTCAAGCCTCATCAGAAAACGAAAAGACCGATACCGTATTTAGTGCCGGTCAAGATCCGGGCCGTGTCGATGATATCGTTTCATCACAGCCGTTTCCCTCAGATCGCTACGAGCCGTTGAGGCAGATCGGCACCGGAGCGGTGAGCGCCGTTTTCCTTTGCAAAGATCGCATGCTCAATAAGAAGGTGGCGGTGAAGACGCTGCGATCGCTTTCGCACGAGCAGTTGGTTACCTTTCAAAATGAGGCCAAAACGACCGCTCGTCTCAATCATCCAAATATCGTGCGCATCCTCGACTTCGGCACGGCGGGCGGCACGCACCCATACATGGTTATGGATTTCATCAGCGGCTTCACCTTGAAGCAATGGATCGAGCAAAATGGACCTTTCGATCCATTGGTCGCGGCCGCCATCTTCATCAAAGTAGCCGATGCGCTCGCTTACGCGCACGAGCAGGGCGTTTACCACCGCGATTTACAGGCGAGCAACATCATCGTCAAGTCAGCCGGTCAGGACCCGGAAATTGCCGTGGTTGATTTCGGTTTGGCTAAAACGAAAGAAGAGACTCTGAAGCCGACCATAATCAACGGCAACACGATTGTCGGAACGCCTTCATACATGAGTCCCGATCAAGTCTATGGCAGATCGTACGACAGCCGCTCGGAGGTCTACTCATTAGGTTGCATTTTATTCGAGGCGCTCACGGGTCAAACGCCGTTTGTCGGTGCCACCGCCCTTGAAACCATCAACATGCACGCTCGTAATCAGCCGCCCAGCCTGCTTGAGTTCGTTGAAGAAAACCAAATCACAGTGAAACTGGAAGATACAATCGCGATCTGCCTTGAGAAGAATCCTGATGATCGCTTTCAGACTGTAAATGATTTTAGGAGAAATCTGGACGAGGTGGTTGCCGCCGGCTCCCGCACCTCAGGCTCTGATTCCGCGATTGGCTTTCCCTCCGTTCTCGCCGGTCGCCTGCCCACGCAGGGTGAAAGCGATGAAGCCGCAGCCCGACGAACGACAAAAAAGAGCCTGCTTGAAATTTGCACCGCAACGCTGGTCGCTGCCGGTTTTCTTTCAGCGGCGCTGGCGATCATCCATCACACCCTCATGCGCGATGAGTCGCCCGGATCGACGCGCATCTCTTTCGACGCTGATAGCCGAGAGTCGAGCAAACGCGCCACGATGATTTTCAAAGCCTATTCGGACAAACACGCCAAAAGTGTTCATGCATACATCAAAGGAGACGATGACCCGGAGTTGACTTACATCCCACAGCAAAAGGAACTGAAGGACGTTGCGCTGGACAACAGCGTAAAACCCCTGACCAGCGCGCGATTGCTCCTGCTCAAGGACTTGCCTGAGCTCACCTCCCTCGGTTTGGGGGGCTCTAAGATTGAAGCAGTTGACGAGCTCTTGCCTCAACTGCCGGCATTAGAAAATCTGCGGCTCGTGGGAGACTGGATCGACGATAAGGTGATTGCCTCGTTGTCCCGACTTCCGAAATTAAAGCACCTCTGGATCATGCGATGGACAATCACTGAGCCATCTATACGTCACATTGCCACATTGAAGAACCTGGAAGTGTTAGACATCACCGATTCTCAGTTAGTGGTTGAGGATATCCAACGTTTGCCGCCGCTTCCGATACGACACCTCGTCCTCAACGATGTAGTGCTCAGCGATGACGTGATCCAATATCTGAAATCATTTCCGAACCTCCATGCAATTTCAATCAAACGATCCATGAGACGGGCTCAACTAGAGGCCGTCATCAAAAACGTGCAAAAAGACTTACCCTATTGCACGATCGACTGGCATTGAGCAATCGGGTGGTGGCTTATTTCATCGAGGCAAAGCCGATCGAGTTGCCGCCGCGTTTGACCAACTCATCGCAGGCCAGATCAGCTTTGGCCAAAAGAAGCTTCCAATCATTTCCGTGATTGGGCATGCAGGCCATGCCGACGCTGGCTTGCACGATAAAGCGATACTGGTTGTAGGCGATCGGGGCGGTATCGAAGTAACCGCGAATGGTTTCTGCAGTCATTGTG
>JAJPJO010000564.1 GCA_021324135.1 Pseudomonadota bacterium | reverse complement strand
TGTGCCTTTTTGCGGCAGCGGCGATCGTTCTGGTCGGCTCCAGTCTGTTTAAAACCGCATCACCTGCGGTTATTTTGTGAACAATCAGCAAAACGATCCTAACCAGAATAGAGAAAAGACCAGATGACAAAAGAACTTACGACAATCAACGGCATAGTGGCGGCCTTGTATGATGCAGTTTCGTTTGAATCAGGCGGAGAGCCAAATTATCAGCTCCTCAGATCGCTCTTTCACGCTGATGGGCGTGTAATCCCGCCAATCGAAGATACCGGAAGCATACTCAACCCGCTCACCGTTGACGAGTTTATAAAGAAGTTCCATTCCACACTTCAGGCAGAAGGTCTGCTCGCTATTGGTGGCATCGAAGCGGAGATTGCGCGACGAACAATTTCGTTTGGACGGGTGGTGCATGTGGCGAGCAGTTATAACTTCACGCTCGTCGGCTCGGAAAAACCGCTAGCACGCGGGGTGAACATGATGCAGCTCGTGTTCTATGGCGAGAGGTGGTGGATTCTGAGCTTGACTTGGGATCGAGCAAAAACGCATGAGGCGCTCACTATAATCGAGTACTCTCGATGATTATCATTCGAATGTACCGTAGGCCAGGAGTCTGACTATTTTACCGAGCAGCTTCCAGAGCCAACAGAAAACCAAGAATACCTCGATACAGCAGCCAACTATGAAGCTATTCCAGCCGGTTTTCAGCCATTCGGGATGATAATCGAATGCCACCAGATGAGCACCAGGCGAAACGTACACCGCACGCATGCAGCCATTGCACAGGTATGAGGGCACCGGAAAGCTATCCACATAAGCTTTCCATCCAGGGTAAAACGCATCGGTCAATACGACGAAACCAGACCTTTTCGCCTCAAGCGATATTGCGACATGCTGACTTTCATATCGCATAATGCGAACGCTCTCGATAGGCATGCCACCGCCCATGATGTTCTTCCGTTCAAGAGGTGGCGTCTCGGGCGGATTCATCTGAGCGAGAGGTAGATTATCCATACGCTCCCGATCAGGCTCTTCGAAAATGTCGTTTGCAACCAGAATGGAGCGTTGAGGATCTAAGTCGGCATGCAACAGTGTGTCAAAATGATCCTTAGATTTCAGCCATTGGAAAGCGCCCGAGAGGTATGCGTGTGGCACCACATTCGGAACCACCAATTTTTTCGAGCCCTTCCCACTCGCTTCTGAGTCAAAGGTATACATCGTGCTCGTCAATGTACAAAAACGCTTGCACGATGATGATAATTCTTCATTCCGTTTTGAATCAGCAGCCGTCGACTGAATCAGCCGAGCCACGAACGGTACGGGCGTTACCTCGAAACCGCCGGCGCAGAGAATCTTGTTCGGCACATTACGATCAGGCGTGTAAGGGGATGCCTCCGGCAATGTTTCATAGCTACTGGGAGAAAGGGAAGTAAATCTGAGGTTGTCTGGGATTTGAAAAGGAACATTGGCAGAGTCTTGTGCTGATGCAGGTTTTGATGCTTGCGGAAACAAAATGTTTTTGACAGAAACCGGATTTTTGTACAGCTCAGTCAGCCGCATATTGTCGAGGACTAGCGAGGGATTAAACTGCCACCGCATTTGGGGCGCGAAGCTGATCGCCTCGTTCCATTGAAAAAGAGGCGCTGCCGAGATTGATATTGATAAGAGAAAAGCGGTTCCGTTTAGAAAGAAAATTTTGACCGGCTCAATGCTCTTATCCTTCATCAAGAGCATTGCAATCAGCGTAAGGAACGTGCACAGACAGGCAAGGACAGATATCAAAGATGAGCCGGCTGCAAATATTAGAGCGAGCAACATCGAATTGAATACAACAATAGACGCCCCGTGGGGAGAATCGTCGGTTCCATAGTGAAGTGTCCGTTTCAACGAAACAAGAAGCCACGGAAGCCACGCAAGTCCTGCCGCCAGAGATAGCCGCATATCCTGGCAAACTGCTATGCAAAAGCTCAAATAAACCAGCGCAAACGCCACCGCGTGTAGTAGCGTGGTTCCTGAGCGCTTTTTTGCAACCGATCTGAAAAGAGCATATGCACCGCTAAAGGATATAAATTGATGGATGATCAAGTATATGGCGCACCCAGTATCGTATCTCGGCACAAGGAGCGGTGTTGCGAGGGGATAAAATACGGATGGCAAAAGATCCGCTAAGACTGGGATGCCTAGAAACAGGTATGGACACCATAAGGGAAGCCGTCCATCATGCACTTCACTTCGCACAAAGTCACACATGGGTTTGAGGAACAGGACATGTTCACGAGCGCAGAATTCCTGGCCAAACGCGAGCACGCCACCGTATCTGATGCTGAGCAAAGCAAGCACTGCCAGAAATATCCACACCACGCGTGGTATCTTCCGAGAAGCATTCTGCCCACCGTCGTCCGCATCGCCATTGGAAATCGGATCATTCTCAGGCTCGCGCGAAGCGTCCATCGCTCCCGTCTGTTAGCGAACCGACGATTCTATACGATAACCAATCGGTGTCCCAATGTGATAACCGATATCGCGCGTCTTCTGCGGATCGAGACTTGCCGCCGCACCCTTAGACAGGTTGATGATCGGATCGATGGCAATGGAGGCAAATATGATGGCACAAGTACAGATCCACAGGGCCGCCCAGGGTCCTTCTTGAGCGCTGCCTACAAAGGTTCGCACGGCTGGAAGCGCTGCCACCTTTCCGCTCGGCTCAGGCACAATCATTTTAATGACCACGCGGCAGTAATAATAAATCGCCGGCACGGAAGTGACGAGAGCCACACCAACGAGCAACCAACCAAGGCTTATATTGGCGAGGACATTGTGATGGAACAGTGCGTTCGCAACGCCAGGCTCAGCGATATTTTGATTGACGTCGAGCCCTGCCTTAAAAATAAACAGCTTCGCGAAAAAGCCTGCCGGAGGTAGTGGTAGTCCGGCGAGATTCAACAGAGCTATCGATGTGAAAATAGCCAGCAAAGGGCGCTTTCTAATCAGCCCGGCAAAATCATCGATGCGATCGCTGCCAGTTTCATTTTGGAACAAAATCGCTCCGGCGAATGCAGCGAGATTCATCACGCCGTAGACGATGATGTAAAAGAGCATTGCCTGAATGCCCTCGGCATTGAAAGCAATCAATCCGATCAGCATGTAGCCGACGTGGGCGATCGAGGAGTAGGCAAGCATTCGTTTGAAAGAAGATTGCGCCAGAGCAATGAGGTTGCCCGCAATCATCGATACTATGGCTAGTGCCGCCAACATCAAAACCCAATCGGGATAGATGCTGAAGAAAACCTGCAACAAGAGACGCATTGCCACCACAAATCCGCCCGCCTTCGAGCCGATTGACAGGAAAGCAGTCACCGGAGTCGGTGCCCCCTCGTAAACGTCGGGTGTCCACATGTGAAACGGCACAATCGAAAGCTTGAATCCGATGGCGCTCAAAACCAGAGAAATGACGAGAAATTTCAGCATCGATCCGACGCCCGGGGCAAAGAATTGCATACTTTGCGTGATGACATCAAATGTGGTGCCGCCATGGCTTAGCCCGTAGAGAAAAGAGAGCGCGTACAGCAAAGTAGCTGTGGTGGCAGCCGTCGATAACAAGTACTTCAGCGCCGCTTCGCCGCTCTTCACGTCGCCTTTTTCAAAGCCGGCAAGAATGACGCAGCAAATACTAAGCGTTTCAAGGCTAACGAAGAGCATGATTAGATCTGTCGATCCGGCGAGAAACATAACTGCCACCAGCGCGGTTAGCAGAATGGCGTAGAACTCGCCTCGATTGCTCTTGAAGTGATGCTCATAGCCCATGGTCATGAGAATAACCAGAGCGCCGACACCGGTGGCGATAAGGGAAAAGAGGGCGGTAACCGGATCTACGGTGAAGACGCCACCGAAAAGTTTCTGGTCGACGGTCAACTGCGTTGCCGAAAGCGCGAAGGCAATGCCGAGGCTGGTAAAAGCTATCCAGGGAGTCCAGCCTTTCGCCTTCGGGAAAAACAAGTCCCAGATTGATGTCAGGAGTATTCCAATAACAACAGCGATTTCCGGGAGTAGAAGCGAAACCGCCTGATAATATGCGCCGATGTTGTTCATCTCAACCCTATTTGCTCAAATCCGTCTTGTGTAGTCAAATCCGTCTTGTGTGGTCATATACGCTTTGTGTGGTCATATCTGCCTTGGTGGTCAGACTTGGGTGGTCAGATCCGTCTGGTTTGGTCAAATTCGCCCTGGTTTCTGGCGCCCAGCCACTCTCTTTTCGTCCGCAAAACCATCTTTCGACTTTCCAACGTCGCCGATTTTTCGACTCCGCTATTCTACAAAGGCTGAAACCACATTGGTCCTAAGTTTATACGAAGGAACAACTTAAACCTGTCCAATGCGTCCGATGCGCAATCACACTCATCGGCGAGTGCGCTTCTCACCCTCTGCACAGCTTTGAAACCAGCTCCGCACAGGAATTGCGGTGCAAAAACGTCACAGAACTCATCAAGTGCTACACAACTCAGACTCGCTTCTGCTATGAAGAAGATCCGGCTCTACCGGCTTACGCGAAACGTTTTAGCAAAATGCAAAATCGCCCCATTTACATCTAATAGATATCTTATTTTTTGGGTAATATAGTCATACGCCCCATTTGAAACACAGGAGAAAGAACAATTACAGACGCCAATGACAAACTCTGCATTCTTGCTCTAGAGGATGGCAAAAGCTATACCGGCAAGAACTTCGGTGCCCAGGGCACAGCTGTAGGTGAGCTCGTATTCAACACAAGCATGTACGGCTACCAGGAAATTTTGACCGATCCGAGCTATGCAGGGCAGATAGTCACTCTTACTACTCCCGAAGTGGGAAATTATGGTACCAACGATGAGGACAATGAGTCGCGTCGCATATTCGCCCGCGGTCTCGTCGTCAGGCATCTGAGCCAGGACTACAGCAATTGGCGCGCAAATCAGAGTCTAGATCAATTTTTGAAAAAATATGGAATCGTTGGAATCAGCGACGTAGACACGCGTGCAATCACCCGCCACATACGCGACAAGGGTGCCATGCGTTGCGCAATTTCGACCGAGATTGGCGCTGATGCAAAATCTGCCGCCGAGAAATTAGTCGAAACAGCGCGCCAGAGCCCGGAAATGACGGGTCTCGACCTCACCAAAGAAGTTACTTGTGAGAAGGTCTACAAATTTGGAGAGGGCAAACATCACGTTGCCGTCCTCGATTTCGGCATCAAACAAAACATATTGAACATGTTGGCCCAACAAGGGCTTTCATTAACCGTCTATCCATCGGATGTTCGAGCCGAGACTATTCTCAAGGAGAAACCCGATGGCATTTTTCTCTCGAACGGTCCTGGCGATCCCGCCGCTTGCAGCGATGCTTTGCGCGAATTGCCCCAACTGATCGAAGAGAAGATTCCGATATTTGGCATTTGCCTGGGCCATCAGCTATTGTCCATTGCGCTTGGCGCAAAGACATATAAGCTCAAATTCGGGCATCGTGGCGGCAATCAGCCAGTCAAAGATTTAATTACCGGGAAGGTGGAAATTACCTGTCAAAACCACGGTTTTGCAGTGGACAAAGATTCTGTTCCTGAGAATCTGGAAATTACCCACGTAAATCTGAATGATGGAAGCGTAGAAGGATTCCGGCACCGGCAGCTGCCGATCTTCGCCGTTCAATATCATCCTGAAGCGCATCCCGGACCCCACGATTCCAATTACCTCTTCACTCGATTCATGGATCTTGTGAAAGCAGAAAGTAAAGCGAAGGTGATCTAATTTGTACAAAATTGCAATATTTGATTTTGATGGAACGCTCGTAGACTCGGCTCCAGGCATCATTGACGTGATGTACCAGGTAGCGCGCGAATATGATTTGCCGCCCCATGTGGCCGAGAAATGGAAGACGCTTATTGGTGTGCCACTCGTGCATCAGGTAGAAATCATCTGCCCGGAGCGCCCTTCCGATTTTCACAATGCCGTGGTCGCTCGTTACCGCGAGATATACGATCGCGACACAATAGCGCTCTGCCCGCCATTTCCCGGGCTCTTTGCGATGCTCGAGACACTGAGGATAAAAGGCATATTGAGCACAATCGCCAGCTCGAAACGCCGCGAAATCGTCCTTCCAGTGCTCGACCACCACAATCTCCTGGACTTCTTCCATCTCATTTTGGGTCATGGCGAGGTGACGAAACACAAACCCGATCCGGAGCTGGTGCACTACACGCTGCGCCACATGGGATGCGGACCGCATGAAGCGGTCGTCATCGGGGACAGCAGTTTCGATCTCGAGATGGCGAGAAATGCAGGCGTAGATGCAATCGGCGTGACTACAGGCGTTCATACAGAGGCGGAACTATCGGAAGCCCAACCGATGTCCATCGTGGATAACCTGGAGCAAGCCCTGGAACTGATTTTACGCGGCAGAAGACGCGCCGCCTGAGCGAGCGCGCCAACTCGACTTGCGTCAGGCCAGTTGCTCGTCTAGATTTGGCAGCCAGCGTTCCTTTTGCTGTTTTAAACGGCAGCGTCAGTCTATTGCTGGGGCTAGAAAAGCAGGAGCCTGCAAGTGGGTAGGGTTTACGTTTATCCTCTACGTTTATCCTCTACATTTATCCTTTACGTTTATCCTTTATCTTGTATCTTGTTAATTTCGGCTTTGCTGATCGAGCCTCGGCACCGCATGGACGCAAACGACACTTCCATGAGGGCGGCGATCTTGTCAATACCCGTTTTTTGTGGATTTTCGATCACTTCAGACGCAGAAAAGCGAGAAGAGAAGACTCTTCCCTCGTCGCTT
>JAJPJO010000501.1 GCA_021324135.1 Pseudomonadota bacterium | reverse complement strand
GACGCAATCCGCGACATGTGTCCGGCCATCGCTGAGGTGGCACCGGGGTTGAATCAAACTCAGCAAGTGCAGTACGGCGGTCAAAACGTCATGACCAATATCGTTGCCACCGTACCCGAGTATGAGCAGGTTCGGAATTTTCACGTTCAGCTGGGTCGTTTTTTCAATCAATCCGACTGCGATCACAATGCACGCGTATGCATGATCGGAACAACCGTTCAGGAAAATCTGTTCGATCCGGAGGACAATCCTATCGGCAAAAAAGTATTGATCAAGGGTGAATTCTTTGAAGTCATCGGAGTGCTGGAAAAAAAGGGAAGCAGCACTTTCACTGACATGGACGACATGGTGATCGTGCCGATCACGACGGCGTACAACCGCCTGTTCGGCTTCAATATGGCGAAAGGAAAAGCCGTACATTATATATTGGTTCAAGCACTCGATGAGGAGCACTTCCTGCCGGCGCAATTTCAGATCACGAACCTGATGCGTTTGCGCCACCAGATCAAACCACCCATGATGGATGACTTTTATTTGCGAACGCAGCAGGATTTATTGCAAATCAGTCAATCGATGACGAATGTTTTCACTCTATTATTGGGCTCTACCGCGGCGATTTCGTTGTTAGTGGGCGGCATCGGCATCATGAACATCATGCTTGTGTCCGTCACCGAGCGCACGCGCGAGATTGGCATTCGCAAAGCGATCGGTGCAAGACCGAAAGACATCATGTTTCAATTCGTGGTCGAGGCCACCGTGCTGTCTCTGGCTGGAGGAATCTTCGGCATCGGCTTGGGCTTCGGAGGTGCGCATGCCCTGTCGTTTATGTTGCCGTTTCAAACTGTAGTTACGCCCTGGTCGGTCATGTTATCTTTTGTTGTCTCGATAATGGTCGGATTGTTTTTCGGAATCTATCCAGCTAGACGTGCGGCATTATTGGATCCAATCACCGCATTGAGAACGGAATAGAACTGCATCACGGGTCAGGAAGATTGATAGAGCTAAAGGACATAACTAGGATTTACAGCCTGAACTCGCAGCCTGTGCATGCTCTGAAGAACATCAATCTCAAGATTCACAAGGGTGAGTTCGTTGCCATCATGGGCACTTCCGGCTCCGGTAAATCCACCATGATGAACATTCTCGGTTGCCTCGACCGACCGACATCCGGTGTGTACCTATTAAATGAGATCGAGGTGCAGCATTTTGATGAGGATGAGCTTGCCAGTGTTCGCAATCGCCAGATCGGTTTTGTTTTCCAGCAGTTCAATCTATTGTCGAGAATGTCTGCTTTCGATAACGTGATGTTGCCGTTAGTTTATGCAGGCGTTCCGCATGAAGCAAGAATAGAGAAAGCGGAGTCGTACCTGCGACTGGTTGGGCTGGGCGACCGCATGCGCCATTTGCCGACCCAGCTCTCGGGCGGAGAGCAACAAAGAGTGTCGATCGCGCGTGCCCTGGTCAACGACCCCACCATAGTATTGGCGGACGAGCCGACCGGAGCATTGGACAGTCATACATCGGCTGAGATCATGACCCTAATCTGTGAGCTGCACGATCGTGGCATCACAATCATTTTGGTGACTCACGATCCCGAGGTGGCCAGTTATGCGCGCCGTGTCGTCCGCCTGAAGGACGGGGAAATACTGAGCGACGAGAAGAACTCCTCGCGCCTTTAACTGAAAACGACAAGAAAGATCGAGCCTCGGAGATCGATGCCGCGGTCGGCAGCGCCGTTTATTCAGCCCTCAGAATAGTCAGCCCCACAAACTAATAGAACCCAGTCATGCCCATATATTGGGGCTTTTCTTGTATGTATTAGCTACAGTTAATGTTCATGGCGCGAACTTTTGGAAACCTTCGACGTCATACGAGCTAAAGCGACTGAAACACAACAAAATTTTGAATGGAAGGGAGGACCTCAGTCATGAAAAAAACAGCAATAGCAGTAGTGGCAGGTTTGGTGCTCTCAGCAGGACTCATTGCAGCCCCAGCTGAAGCACATAGTTGCCACAGCTGGAGAGCAGCGATTAATAGGTTTCTGGGCTATACGCCGTACAACACGTACAACCCATACGCAGTCAATCCGTATGGTATCAGTTACGGTGCCTACAATCCTTATGTCAGCAATCCTTATCTCAGCAACCCATATCTCAGCAATCCTTATCTCAGCAGTAATTACAACCCGTACGTCAATCCGTACGGCGGAGGCGTGATAAACACGCTGCTGCGAGCACTATAGTGGATGTGCAATCAGCAACAACAAGAAACCACTAATCAAACACATTCCGAAACAACAAACCGAAACTCAACACAGTATTCGCGCAAAGGAGAAAGTAATGAAAACCGCAAATCTAGTGATGATTGCCGCATCCACTCTATCGATCACCGTAATGGGCTTGGCTCCGCTCTTCGCAGCGGACAATACCACCACGGTCGACGCCGGCAAAACCGCCGCCAAAGCTTCGTGCAAAGGCGGATCTTGTCGAGGTCATAGAGAAGGTAGAGGCGAAGGCCGTGGCCGCTTTATGAAAGAACTTGGTATAACAAACGATCAACTCGAAAAACTGAACTCATTGAAACAACAATCTGAAGCAGCCAGCGCGCCCAAGAAAGCTGAATTGAAAACATTGTTCAGCGAACTGCGCGACGACATGAGCAAACCGGATGTGGACAAATCTCAGCTCGTTGCACTGCAACAAAAGATCAATGAAGTTCGCGATCAACTCTCCATCAATCGAGTAAGCTTTATGGCCGACCGCATGGCCGTTCTCACCCCTGATCAAAGAGCCAAACTGAGAGAGCATATGTTGAAACGCTCCACGTTTGGTGGCGAACACAGATTTCATCATGGATTCCACAGGGGCTTCCGCTCGGGTGAGTCGGGAGAAATGAAATCTGCGGCGCCCGCAGGCGAAGGTGGCCAATCGGCACCGACTGACGGTTCCAACGGCTAAGTGGAACCGGGCTAGTGCGGCTCTTGGGGACAAAGGCCGCACTAGCAAGCCTGCCTTAACTCAGAGAAGGCAGACTTAAGCCAACAAGTTTTCCTCCGCGTCGAAACAAGACCAGGCCTAGCCTGGTCTTGTTCGTTCTAGCTGTTGTGCACTGTCGCCGATCGATCCGCCTAATTGTTTCGCACAATAACAGAGGCGTCGACATGATGCTGACGCAGAATAGGCTGCCGATTGCCGCGCAGGTCGTTGTTTTCGATGATTGCTTCTCTGACACCACCGTTAGAATTTTCGCCGCCACCAAGACTGATACCAGCTACGTGACTGCCCGAAATTCGATTTCGCCGTGCGATTATTCGCTCGGAATTTCGTCCTCTGTGCTCGGAAGCCAATTCGATACCGTAATTGGAATTCGAAATGGTGTTGTCCTCGATGGTCACATCGCTGCCGCCATCTACATAAATGCCGGCTGCGGAACGGTCGCCTTTATACGCCGGATTGTTTTTTGAGTCGATATTCTCAATAGTGTTTCGAGCAATCAAGCCGTGGCGGGCACGGTCCACGCCTGTGCGAGCGACGCCTTCATAACCGATTACATCGATGCCGATATTGTCATTGTCTTTGACTGTGTTACCGACGATCTTAAATCCATCGACATTTCCATTAAGTGCGATTGCTTCGCTCGAGCCGAG
>JAJPJO010000047.1 GCA_021324135.1 Pseudomonadota bacterium | reverse complement strand
TCTGATGCATCCTTTTGATTACGTAGAGGTATTTATTGCTTCCTTGTGGTTTCGACGAGCGACTCGCTAGTCATATCACCGTAATCCAGCAGCATTATAGATTTCCGTTCCCTTCCCGGTCAACTACCTGAGCGGAAGGGCTACAGAGCAGCAAAAGCTGTCGCCCAACATGTTTTGTCGACCAATAGGTAAAAGATTGGTTGTAAGCGTCCGTTACTTGAAATCGGCGTATCGCTGATCAGTATCGCATTTGGTGCTTACTTTTCACAATGGTTCCGTTCCGCGTTCCAACAATTTCAAATAGGCATCATAGACAAAAATGCGCCCGCGCTGCCTACCGGTGACTTCTCTGACAATTCCAATGCGCTCTAGATTCTGAAGTGCTGCGGTGACCGTAGGCGTTGATAGGTTTAAGGCTTTGACCATTTCTGGTATCACTGCCAGTGGCTTTCGCTCGAGGTATTGATGGGTCTGCAAGGCGGACCCTGCTCCGCGTCCGATTTCTGCAATCTTTACGCGATCAGCCTGAATCATGCCGAGAATCTCTCGCGCGGCGTCAGTAGCCTGTAGTGCAATATCATGAACACCCACGAGAAAAAACTTTAGCCAACTCTCCCAGTCACCAGTTTCCCGCACCTGCTGCAGTTGCGCATAATACTCCTGACGATGCGTCTTGAAATAAAGACTGAGATAGAGAATTGGTTCTGATAGTACTCCTTCCGTACAGAGCATGAGGGTGATCAACAGTCTCCCTAATCTTCCATTGCCGTCAAGAAACGGGTGAATAGTTTCGAATTGATGATGCACAAGTCCGGCTCTGATCAGCAGCGGTAATTTGTCGTCTTGGTTGTGGAGATATTTTTCCAAATCGCTCATGCAGCTAACAACGCGGTCTGGCGGTGGTGGCACATATGTTGCATTGCCCGGTCTTGTTCCGCCAACCCAATTTTGAGTGCGCCTGAACTCTCCAGGCGCCTTAGTCCCTCCGCGCGCTCCAGTCATCAGGACCTCGTGGATTTCTTTGATTAGCCGCATCGACATTGGAAATCCGTCTCTGAGTCGCTTAAGACCATGGTTCATGGCAGCAACATAGTTTGAGACTTCCTGAACGTCATCCAGCGGAACACCCGGTGCCTCTTTGCTTTCGTAGAGGAGCAGGTCGGACAAAGAAGATCGCGTTCCTTCGATTTGCGAGGAAAGGACTGCTTCTTTGCGCACATACATATATAAGAAAAGCTGAGTATCCGGAAGCACGGTCGCCAGTCCGTCAAGGCGCCCCAAAGATTGACTGGCCTTCTCCACTAAGCCCTGCAGGTCATCCATCCGCAGCCCCGGCGGCGGAAGAGCCCGTGGGACTAGTGCCCAATAGGGCTCATCGCTGCTCGCTGAACAGCGGATTCGTTCTCCAAGCCTGTCTTTCGGGTCAAAGTCCATGCCTATTAAAGGTCCCTTTAATAACGAAAAGTCTTATTAAAGGATACCGCACTTTCCTTTAATAAGGGCTCTGCTTATTGAAGTCAACTTTAATAACTACCTTGGCAGCCAATGTCGGGATTCTGCCAATAATGGTTCGAGGTTCAATAAAGATCGCCAGGACTGAGCACTGAATGCGGTGGCTCTAGTTTAGCCACCGCCTGTCGTTTAGCCTGCTCAGGCTCATCCATTCGAACGCGCTCTGGAAGGGGAAAAGCCTTACCTTTGAGTGCCTCTCTCCGGGAACTCGCCCATCCACGTCTCGGATTGGAATTTGGTTATAGTGCCGCGCTTCATCGCCTCCTCACAACGAGCACGCGATCGCGCAGCCTTGTCTGGAAAGCCCCCCTCACCACGTTGCTGCACTACTTTGTACCAGTAGATTGCAGTCGGATAGTCGTTGAGCCATTCGTAACAGTTACCTAGACCCAGGGCTACGCCCGAGCCTCCATAATGAGCGGGATAACCAGGACCGAACAACCCTCCAGGATAGGCAGGAAAGTAAACCTTCATGGCGTGCTTTAGGATCGCGATAGTATCACGTACACTGGCTCGAGGATTTGCTTTCGAAGTGAGGGCTTCCATCTGTTCGTAGGGCCTCCTGAATTCCTTGAAGGCCGGATCTTTGTTTTCGGCCATCCGTGGCATCGTCATCGTAAAATTTGGAATGCCCCCTGATGAAGCCGATCTTGTTTGCGTCCCGGCATTGGAAACCGGGGTCGTTTTTGTGATTGGTGCGGAAGCTGTGCTCATTGTTGCTGGGGTGCTTGCTGCTGCATTGCTGGCTGTGAACTGTTTTGCTTCTTTCTTTTCAAGTTGTGCAGTCACGCTTCCACAAAGATTAGTCAGACGAGCGCGCAGCGGATCTTCAGGTTGACCCGCGATGGCGCTCTTTTGAATCGCTCGGAACTCCGCTTGATACAAGGAGATGCCGACTCCCTCGTTTTGCGCTGCAATGATCTTGTCATATGCTTCTTGACGCTCGGCCATTAACGGTCCTGGCAGGACCTCAAAGGGTCCGCTGTTATCCGCACCACTGGTGGTGCCCTGAGCCGAGTCTTGTTCGAGCCGTTTGTCTAAACTGCCTTTCTTTGGCTGAGAATCTACTCGATCCGATGCACGGAATTTGCCGATAAGCTCCTTGAATTTTTCTTTGTAATTAACC
>JAJPJO010000329.1 GCA_021324135.1 Pseudomonadota bacterium | reverse complement strand
TGCATTGGCACCGCCATTGGCAATCGAAATATTGATGGATGGACCATTTATGGATGGACCCGCGATTAGACTCGCGCTCCCACTCGCATTCCGACTCGCGCTTCCACTCGCACTCTCTGGCTCGCTGGTCGTCCGGCTTTCTGCGCTGTTTCTGAAGAGCAACTCCAGATGTGGCTCAAGTAATTCCTCTGCTCTACGTATGATCGATATACGCGTTGCGACGTCGATGTTGGGGTACTGCCTGAACAAACCGCGCAGCGTAACCCACGTGGCGTCGAGAGGAAACTTGCGCGACAATCCTGCGGTCGTTCGTCGCATGAATTGCGAGAAGGTGCTGTGCCGCCCATGGAAATCCGCATATCGTGAGCGTCTCTCGATGTTGAGCGCCTTGCGCATGGCGATAAGCAAATCGTCCTTGCTAGGTTTTTGCTGCTTGACCTGCGTCATCGCACCCTCAAGAAATCTCATCCATCACGAGCTCGCATCCGCTTCTAAGCGTAAAAGAAATGAAGCGAGATTGCCAGTAGCGCGCTATAAGGTCATCGTTGCAACTTGATTTAGACGAGGCCAAAATCATCGATTTCTGGCCTCGTCAACGATGCCGATCGTGCAAAAAATGCCGCAAAAAAGGGGCCGTGGCCTCGGCAACGATGCCAATTTCATGCGTTTTTGGCCTCGTCTAAAACGGACGCACATTCTTGAGGCGAATTCCAGGTAAGCGCCGCATGTGACGCGGTTCTGTAGAACGAGCTGCAGGCGGCGCAGGAGAACGCAGCTGCAAGACGGCGCAGGAGAACGCAGCTGCAAGGAGACGCTGGGTGGATGAACGAAGCTCTGCAAGCGGACGCGACAAAACGAAGCTACAAGCCGACGCGGCAAAGCGCAGCTCCGGGGAACGCTGGAACGCAGCTGTCAGCAGAATCTACTGCAATCTGTTCAGAATCAGTTTACTGATCGCCTTCAGGGTGGCAAAAACGCCGAGTCCTTCTGAAGCCACCGCTTCGAAACTCGGCACCTGACGCTGGTTGAGTTCGCGTTCCATGCGCTCGATGGGCATGGCGTTGGCGAGGTCGCGTTTGTTGTATTGCAGAACCCAGGGAATGTTGTCGAGTGTCAAGCTGTATTCGGCAAGGTTCTCGATCATGTTTTGCAGCGAATCGATGTTGTCCTTCGACCGCATTACATCAGAATCAGCAACGAAGATGATGCCGTCTACGCCGTTTAGAATTAGCTTACGGCTGGCGTTGTATTCAACCTGACCGGGCACCGTATATAGTGAAAAACGCGTTTTGAATCCTTGCACGCTGCCGAGGTCCAGAGGCAAGAAGTCGAAGAACAGTGTCCGCTCTGTTTCAGTCGCCAAGCTGATTAGCTCTCCGCGCGTCGTAGGAGCAAGTTGGCTGTGTATGTATTTCAAATTCGTTGTTTTGCCACCAAGGCCGGTGCCATAGTAAACGATTTTACAGTTAATTTCTCGCGCCGCGTAATTTACGAGTGCCATTCTTGGTCCCTAATTTTTCCCCTCGCTCCACTGAATTCAGAAATCAAGTGGCTGTGCACGCACAAGTCAAATTGATACCACGATTTCCAGGACAATAGAAGTGTACTTTGGTTCATGCCAATCTAAACATTACTAACCGAATTGTAAGTTTACTAACCGAGAGCAGGCTGGGCGGAATTAAAGCCATGCCACCTTGAGAACGCTCAATTGGATTCTGACAACGCCAAAGATGTTCATTCCCCCAAAAACAGACTACCATGCCGATTAAGATTTGGGTGCGGTTATGTGACTAATTGTTCTCTTTAAGCATTACATTTGACAATATTTGACTCCCCATATCTTGACTTACATGCTACAATTCACGCTTTGCCTGGACTCAGGCGAGTTTACTTCGCCTTCGAGACCGGTCTGAGGCAGTGGAGCCGTACCAGCGTTATCGGACGGACCATTGAGCCCCGCAAAGCTTTGGCGAGCGGGCACCTGGAATCTCACTACTCTGAAGGAAAGCACTGGAAGGCTGTTATGGCGAAGCGTTGTGACGTATGTGGAAAAGGACCGATTGTCGGTAGGGGTTACACGTTCTTGCGTTCGCACTGGAACCCGCATGAGAAGCGGCGTTGGCTGCCGAATCTGCAGCATGTGCGCGCTCGGGTGGGCAGCACCGTGCAACGGCTCAAAGTTTGCACGTCGTGTATGAAAGCAGGCAAGGTGTCGCGAGCGCTGTAGTCTGACAAGCGCCGAGCATCGCAGTCTGGCAAGCCGTTAGCATCGTAGTCTGGCAAGCACCACATTACACGAATCCGTGCGCATGCGTTTCGGCGGGCGCCTCAGGTATTGTCTATTGATCGTTTATTGGTGAGCCTGCTTAGCGAGGTCAAGAAGGCGTTCTTTGCCGACGTGGTATTGCGCGCCGCAGTACTGACAACGCCCTTCCGCTTGGCCATCTTCTTCCGCCATGGACAGAATCTCGGAGGTGTCGAAGAATTTGAGCGCTTCCACAAATCGTTCCGAAGAACATTTGCAATGGAACGAGAGCGGCTCAACATCAGTGAGAGCGCGAATCTCAAAACCGCTGAGAATGCGCTTCAGAATGTTTTCGAGGCTCATGCCGCGTCGCATCAGGAATGTGAAAGTGCCGAAGGTAGTAATGTTGTTCTCAATCTGGCAAATCGTTTCCTCAGTATGGTCCGGCAGAAGCTGAACAATGAGCCCGCCCGCCGCCTCGACGCCGGCTTTGCTGAGGTGCGTGCCGACGACGACGATCGAGCCCGCTTGGTCCGAGTTGACGAGGTAACGGTTGATATCTTCCCCTACCTCACCAGATGCGA
>JAJPJO010000248.1 GCA_021324135.1 Pseudomonadota bacterium | reverse complement strand
TTATTTCTTGCAGGAAAACGAAGCCGGACCACAAGAGATGTTTGCCGAGTTGTTTACCCTGGTGAATTGTCCAACTCAGAAAAGAACAAGCAGGCTGACCGATCTCGGCAAGGTATTTCCGAGCTGCCTCAAGTATGTTCAAAATTACTGCAAGAAATAGGCTGATTTATCTGGTCTTCTTTGGTCCAAGTTATCGTCATATGACTATCAAAAAGCACCGATTTCTATCGTCATATGACTATAAAACAAAACTTTTGTTGGCTCTTCGGGCAAGCTTATCGTCATACGACTATCAAAAAGCATCGATTTTTATCGTCATATGACAATAAAAACAAGGCAGTGCTGCGTCACTCGGCGGAGCTCTGCTCGGCGATAGCCTCGGCTCGTTTTGCAGGGGGCAGGTGCGTTAGCATTTGGCGGCGCCCCAATTCCGTAACCAGAGGAATGGGAATCAAGGTCGATGCGTACTGGCCGAATTGATTGCACGGAACGAAGTTTTGCTTATCAAGCTCGGCGATCAACTTATCGAAAATATAGTCGGGCACGAAAACGGCGACCAAGAGATTGCGGTTCAGCGATGCCTCCAATCTCAGCCTCGCAAGTGCATTCGCGCATGCTGCGATTTCCGGCTCGGAGAAATTCGTTGCATTCGGTTTCAATACGATCGCTATGTCATCGCCATCTTTAATAGGTAGAGGAATGAAACGTTTAGAAGCGATGGGCAAACTGTTGCGATACCACAAATCTTCGAATTTCGCCTCAGGCGCGTAACGATTGTACCTCGTGTCGCGATGGTAAGTAACTCTGACTCTGACGATCGGCTTGAGCTTGGAGCCGCTGAATGTGAGATAGTTTTTCTGCTCGTCGCATTGCAATTTCAACACATCGTCGTACTCGGTCATATCCACCACCTGTGGTGGCGGCGGTTTCTTCTCGAGAAAATTGGGCGATCTGGGTCGCGGTCTGGCTTCGTCCGCCAGTGCCGGCATTCCGCAGATCAGCGATGCGATGAATCCGATCGCCAGTGCTTTCAATGCAGTTGATTGTGACATGAATGTTACGTTGCGAGCGTTTTTCCTTCAACAGTTGAAACTAACGAGACCCTGTAACTGTGTAGTGCCCACTCCTTGGCCAGCAATAGCGGAATTCCCATGCCAAAGTATAAGAATGGATATACGAATTGGCATTGACAGTTGAATTTCGCCGGTGCTACGGTGATTTTAGGTCGGTTTACTAACTTTTACTCTCCCACCAATATTTGGCAGCGGTCACCGCCTGCGGTTGCAGGGTATCGCCGTTTGCCTGAAGGAGACTCTATGCAAATAATAAGTCCTATTGGGAAGTCGTGTGCTGCGGCTGTTCAATCGTCTGTTGCCTCATCCTTTTCTCTTATTGCTTCGTCCTCTTTAGTTGATAAGTTCACTTCAGTTGCGTCGTCGTTTTCCCCGGTCGCCATAGCATTATCATTGGTCGTGTCGTGCTCATTTGCGTTCCCATCGCCTGTGCATGCTCAGCAGGTGATCAATGGTGTAAACATTTTTCCTGCCAATCATTTCATCAACACCCGCATCGACAATACCAGCCAGTATCCAGCTGATGCAGCGCTGACCGCAACGATACTCAATAACACGGGTGGATCAACCAGAAAGATTCATCCTGATTGGGGAGCCATTCCGGCTTATGGAATCCCTTACAACGTGGTGCCGGGGAGCATGGCGAAGTACAAACTGACGTTTCAGTATGCCAGCGAGAGCGATCCCGGTCCGTACCCCGTCAGCAACAAACTGGCGATCGAGGGTGGCACTTGGGCTTCGAGCAACAGCGGCGACCGGCATGTGCTGATGATCGACACCACTCACCAAAAACTGTATGAGCTCTTCTCGACTTATGGTTCGGGAACGAAATATACCGCCGGCTCGGGAGCCGTTTGGAGTTTGACGAGCAACAAGCTGCGTCCCGACAGTTGGACATCGGCAGATGCTGCCGGTCTTCCAATTTTTCCGTTGCTTGTTAACTACAGCGAGGCGGTGGCGGGACCAGTCAAACATGCGTTTCGCTGCACGTTCCACCGCTGCAATAACCCGCCGCACATTTGGCCTGCTCGCCATGATGCAGGCGGTTCGCATCCTGGTTATCCATCTTTTGGGCAGCGGTTCAGGCTCAAAGCGAGTTATCCGATTCCAACCACGGCATCGCCCGCGGTGAAAAACATAATGACTGCGCTGAAGCAATATGGAATGTTCTGCGCCGATATCGGCTCGGACTGGTACATAACGGGCGCGCCCGATTCGCGCTGGACGGACAACGACTTGCAAATGTTCAAGAATATGCCGGCAAGTGCCTTCGAGGCTATCAAGAATCCCACTGTATCGCCCAACGATCACCGCGCTGTTGGTCCGGACGATGCAACCGCTGGTCCGGCGCACTAGGATCAGACACTGCAGACACAATCATTGTAGAAACCAATGCGCCAAAACGCGACATCGTCAAATCGCCGCCCCGGCGGTAACATGCTCTTCATGTGCGTGGCAGTGGCCGCGTTGATGCTGGTTATCGTCGGGCTCGCTTTTTGGCTTTACCTGATCTTTTTCTCGCACCAGTTGATGCAAGACTCATCCGAAGAGGTGGCTTTGACCGCAGCGCAAAGGCTGAACCAGGACGATCAATCAGGCAAAATCAACGAGCTCGTGGCACATTCTCGCGAGTTGGTCTTTTTGTCGCGCCAGCAATACAACAGAACATCCGAGGAATACAAAGCTGGTTTCGAGCCTCTTGCCGCGCAGCTTTTAGAAGAGTCCCGCCGCGGCGCTATGGCTGTTTCTGAAGAACGAAAAAACTTTGTCGACACCAGAGTAGCCGACATGCGCCAATTGCTGAGCGAGAAGACTTTTGCTGAAAACTGCCAATTCTCTTTGTTCGATGCGTCTTCGGAAATACCTCACATCATCGATTTCCAGCTTGGTACGCTCGACAGAATGGAATCGAATGTTGCGATTTTACCGGGAGTTCCCGAACTCGTCGCGAACGATGAAAACCAGCACCTCATTAAACACGGAAAGATTATGGATTACTATCGAGCCGGACTTGCTATGCCACTGCCTGGACCCGATGCCGATCTCGATTTTCAACTTTCGCCAGTGTCGATTGCGGTTAATAAAACAACTGCGCCACTGCGTCTTGTCTCCGCAGAACATTTTCGACCCACCCTGACGCTCCGGAACAACGGTACGGATCGCAAGGGACAGTGCCAATTTTGCCCATCATGCGTTCAGGTAAAAATGAGCGTAAAAATGCGCAGCCGCGTTTCGAATCGCCTCGAAGCCGAAAGCGCGTCCGTCAGCACGGGATGCACCATCGGTTCTTCACCGGAGCCAGAGTGATGTCTGAATCCAAGACCATGAACATGGGACCAGCTCTCACGAAAGGAACAGCGCGCACCGAATGTGGTGCATATATAACCGAATTCGCAAGCTCATTTTTTATGCTCATCTCGATTGTCCTTCCACTATTGAATATGTCTGTGATACCACTCCGTTTTGGCATGGGAAAATCAATCGTGAGCAACGAAGTCAGGCGCCTCGGGCATTACGAAACTCTCAGCGAAGCGATGAAAAAGAGTAATGACGACGCCGCAGGGCTAGCGGCGATGCAAAAAATTGGTGGGCTGGTTGTGAAGTCATCGCAGCTCGCTTTAACGATCGAGTCCATGAAAAACAAAGGGCATTCGCTGTTGATCGATAAGCCCGGCAGCATTCCGAAGAATTGGCTTCCCGATGGGAGCGAGGGTCCATGCATGTACATGCTCGACCTGAAAGTCGACGTGGAGATTTCCCCGCTCGTGGCTGTTCCCGGTCCGGTCCAGATTCCCGGATTGACCGGGCCCTTGCCGATTCGATTTCATGAAGTTTCGGCATTTGAGAATCTTGGCTGCGATCCGGAGACCGGTCGCTTTTGTATCGATCAGTAAGTGCCAGCGAAAGCCTTAGGGTCTGACATATATATCTATGTCAATTTCTCATCTAGCGAAGCTGTGAGAGATTCTGTAAAGCCCCTATTCATAAGTATCTTCAGAGTCGCATTTTTTCGTCGATTTAGAATTTTACAAATAAGGTATGTCACACCCTAAGAGCCTGTCGGGCATGGTATCCAGACAGGCTCTAAGCATGCTAGTCACATGCGCTCCAACTGCTAGGCGACCCAACATTCTGGCTCGACATTCGCTACAAGAATTTTGACAACGCGAGGCGGGAGCAAATCGAATTCCGACACAAGCGGAATCTCGATTTCATACAAAGCGTACTCGCCATCAATCGTTATCTCAGGAGCCGAACACAAGTCAAAGTTGTGCGGATGGGGCACCGCTACGAGATTGCCGTCTCCGTCAAAATCGGAAGCTTCTGCTTCGAAGACATTCAACAAATCATATCGGTGGGCACCACTTTCGCTATCGCAACTTCCGTCCGATACGCTGAAGAGCAGCTGAATGACCTTTGCGGGCTCTTCGTTTTCAAAATGGCTACACATTAATGAATGGGCGTTTTGCATATAGTTATCTACTTCTCTTCTGTTCGCAGTCTGACATCGCGGGTCAAAACTAACTTCGTTTGTCCACAAATTCAACATAACGCCGGCAGGCGTAAAGGAGACGTCAAGATTTTCAACGCACCAAACGGCATTGGCCACTCTCGCTAACTTAGCCGGCGGCAGCAGGCCAGTTGTTGAGAAGGTATGCGCGCACGAGTCCGGCATGGGACAGCGGATGACTGAGATCGGTGATGTCGCAATTAGTTTCGTAATCGAGCAAAATGAGCGGCGATTTTTCACCGAGTCGGCGTAGCTCGGCAACCTCGCTACTGAGCCGATTCTCAAGAATCCAAAGATAAGAAGGGAGATAGATTTTCTTTCTCGCTTCTAGATAACTGAGCAACTGGCTGCCGTTTATTCCGGCGCGGTGGCCCAGGACTCTTCCCAAACTTCTTGAAGAACGCTTGATGCCCTTCATCGACGTCACCGTAAGTTTACTCCGATCGACGTCCGCCTTCTCGAATACCTTCAGTGCCTGCCATACGCCTTCGACCGACGCCGACTTAATCTCAGGCGAGAATGGAACAGGTATGCCCCCATGCGGATAAAACGGACTGAATCGAATCCATGGTTCTTGACCGCGTGAAGTTACATCGATAATTTCCGCTTGGGGAGATTTCTCTTTCAGCTTTTCGGGACTGGACCGCCTGGAAGCTATGGTTATGGAGAACTGCTCAGACATTGTTTAATCTGGGTCGGCTTGTGCTATGGATGCGACGGACGCGGACTTAGCTTAGCAAGAAAATTGAATTAGTTCATGGGTATATTTGGGAGATGGGTTTGTGGCCGGTGCTTATGTTATGAAAAGCAAAACCGCTATCGCCGCCATGGCACTACTCGCGATCGTTTTATGCTCAGTCAGCGCCGGGATTTATTATTGGCATGGAACGGACAAAAAACCAATCACAGAAACAAAGACTCCAACTCAAGAGATTGCTACATTTGAAAAAGTGGAAACACTGATCAATTCTGGGAAATTGGCAGAAGCTAGAGATTTGCTCGAACTTGAATCCGCTCGCAACCAGATGACCACGGAGCAACAAAATGATATGCATGTGTTAGTGCGAGCGGGAAAAGCTGAGCACGAGGCGGCGGGAAAAGCTGAGCACGAGCGAGCAGGAACGGCTGAGCACGAGGCAGCGACACTTGCCGCACGCGCGTGCCGCGACGGCTTATCGGTTAAGCAAAGGGAACAGCTCGATCGCGTTCATTTGTTAATGGCGAAAGAGAGACAGAGAGAGAATTGGCAATCAGAGGCTATCAGGTTGTTGCAGAAGATTCCTCCGGGGTCGGCGCACTATGAGGAAGCGCAGAATCTAATCCGGGAAGGGAATTATCAGTGAAAACCTGGATAACAAAAATCTCGAGCAGCGCGACCTGAGGCTTGCACTTCGAGGCGGAAAGGATCAAGCTTCGGCACGATCAGGCTTCGGCGCGATCTTCCAGCGCCCTGTACTGACCGCTGTCATCCTCGAAGACGTCGTCCAGCTCCTCGGGAGGCAGCGGCGATAAAGTTTTCAAATTCGGCTGTTGTGGATCATAGACATAACGCAGGAGGACCTTGCGCAGCTCCTCCGGATCGAACGGTTTCGTCATATAGTCATCGACGCCTGCCCCGATAGAATCGTTGCGATCGCTCTGCGAAACTCTGGCTGTAATAGCAATGATTGGCGTTCGTCTCCCGAGTGGCAGCTCCAGACGCCGGATGCGGCGCGTGCACTCGAAGCCGTCTATGCCCGGAAGAGTGATGTCCATTATGACCGCGGCGTAAGAGCTCAGTCCCATCGCCGTAATCGCCTGTTCGCCCGACGAGACTACGTGCGAGTCATAGTCGAACTTGTGGATGAGCTGCTTCAGGACATACTGCTCGGTTTCGTTGTCCTCGACAATTAAAATGATTGGTTTCATGGCACAAACTTTGAGAGGCAAACTTGAGAGTGAGTAAGCGCTTCCCTTATAGCACCGGGGCATGCCGGCAGTGCCGCATTATTTCGCCTGGCGGCAAGTCTCAGTGGACGAATTTCGCCAAAGCCTTCTCCATCACGGCTTTTGCGCCGGGAAAAGATTTCCAAACCAGCTCGCCGCGAGTCACATACCAGGCATCGGTGCGACCGCCGAACTTATAACACATAAGCTCCGCGAAAGTTTCCTCCGGTCCACGCACATCCTTTTGCAAATAGTATTCAATCTTGCCGCGCTGATCCGGATCGACTTGCGCGGCGTCGAGCAAGTAGGCATGCTTGAACTCCTCGGTCTCAGAGATGCGTCCTCCAAACCAATCGATCGCATGACCCAGCTCATGGCGCAGCGTTCCAAGCGGATCATGCGCCGGTTGCCAGTTCCAGTCGGAGCCTTGCGCGACATACTGGCATACCACAACATATTTGCCATTAAAGAATCCCGGGCAGTTCTTATAAGTGGTGCCATCTTCATAGCCGCTCGGCTGCGTGTTTTGATACTCCGGATATTTATCAATCGTCGACGGCGTCAGGCAGACTCTGCAGCCGTGTTGATAAACGATTCTGAGCAACTCCTCCGGATAGGCATTCAATGCCTCTTTTACGCTGGCGATGAACAGCGATGTCAGCGCCGGGCGATTACCTTCATTGCGAACACATTCGACCATGCTGTCGATGAGCTGCTTCTTTGTCATTCCGGTGCGCGCCTTCGGCTTGACGAATGTGTTGGCACCTATCGGATTGCCGCCAGCCGAATTCGCTGCACCACCGTTGCTTTCCTTCGGTTCGGGCAGCGCACCATATGCAGTATCATTACTGTGGTAAACATATCGACGATCGAATTTTTTCAAAATCGAACGTGCGTAAAAAGCTTCCTTGCTGCTCGGGAAATTGTGAACAATGTACCAATATACATTGGCAGCTTCGTCCGTTTTTCCCATTTGATAGAAACAATTGCCGCACCAATATTGAATGGCGGTGTTTTTCGGCTCGGCTTTAATTGCCGAGAGAAACACCGGAATCGCATCCTCGAATTTGCGCTGCTTATATAAGCTTATCGCTTCCTGAAATTGCCCTTGCCCCTGAGCGAATGCCGGAGCGAGCAGCACGGCAAGCACGAGCATCAGTCTTGCCACCCGCTTCGCTCCGCCACCTTGGCGCGGTGTCTTTGCAAAACCTGCTATACCGGGGCTGAGTTTCAATGGCGTGATCTCGCGAGCGCGGTATCGTATGTGGTGCTACTTCGGCTGCTTGGTTTTGTTGACCATCAATTTCGTAATAGCTTTCAGCGTAGCGAAAACGCCATAGCCCTCGATGGCAATCGCCTCGAAAGCGGGAACGGCATTAGCATTCAACGACCGATCCAAACGCTCGACCGGCATGGCATCAGCCAGGTCGCGCTTGTTGTACTGCAAAACCCACGGAATGTCATCGAGAACCAGCTTGTTATACTTCAAGTTCTCTTTCATATTCTTGAGCGACTCTTCGTTCGCCTCGGCGCGCATGCGGCTGGAATCGGCCACGAACACGATGCCGTCCGAGCCGCGCAAAATCTGCTTTCGGCTCCGGTCATATTCCTCTTGTCCGGGCACCGTATAAATAGCGATTCTCAGCTTGAACCCCGCCACGAGGTCGAGCTCGATTGGCATGAAGTCGAAGAAGAGTGTTCGTTCCGTTTCCGTTGCCAGTGATACCATTTCGCCCCGGCAAGACGGATTTATCTGGGCGTGAATGTACTTCAGGTTGGTGGTCTTGCCACCAAGTCCGGTGCCATAATAAACCAGCTTGTAGGTAATCTCTCTTTTGGCGTAATTTATGAGGGGCATGTCAAGATAACTTGCAAGTCATTCTATATTAAACACTCTACAGGAGCGAGCCGATTGCCGACAACCCGAATCTGCAAGAACTAAAAGCGATTAACCCTGGATTTGCAGGTTTTGGTAGAGTACCACAGGCGACATCGATGATTCAGCATGTTTTTTCGCCTCGCTCGCGGCGGATAACAATTGCCCCATCGATCTGCAATTCTCAGGTATGCCGGCGATTCCGAAGCACATGACAATGTGCTGATTCATGGTGTCGTTGCTGAATTTTGCCGACCCGACCGCTTCATGAATTTTTTGCGCAAAAACCGCTGCCGAACGCGTTCCGGTGTTCGGCAAAACCATTGCATAGTCGAACATTTGGAAGTGTCCGATCATGTCGATCGGCCGCTTGACGGCGCCAATCACGGCCATTATTTCCCGCGCCGCAAGCGCATCTGCAGCGCCGCCGTCCGTTCCCTTCTTCATACTGAAAACCAGCACCGACAGTGGCATGCCGCACAGCTCGTAGCGGAAGCACTCCTGCGCGACAAAATACTGGAAGGCCGGATAAGTGAGAATGCCCGTCTCGTAGCGCATCAATGGCTTCAGCACCTGCTCGAGCGTTTTGAAATCGACCTGCGCCATCTCGCCGAGCTGCGCCGTTTTTCTCGAAGTCGGAGGCTTGTCGGAGATGCTGACCAGGTTAAGAGTGACAAGATTGAATATGATGGGCACCCACTCCGAACGCTTCAACGGCTTGCTGCGCAGCAAATCGAGCAGGGTCTTGAACTCGCCGATGTCCTTGAAGATGACGCGCTGGAGCATGTCGTCTACCGGCGGCCCCTTCGAGATGATTTCGGAATACTCCTCAAAGGTAATATTGGGGTTTTTGCAAATCAAATACGCTTCCATCGTCAAGCCTTCGCGCTCCAGAAAGGCGCTCTGGTCAACAAGCGTCACCGCTTCCATTATCAGACCGTCGAGCCGGCGGTCGATTGTGCGCTCCACCGTGCGCTCGTCCGGAATGAATCGGAACTTGCCGGAATTCAGAGACATCATGTCGATAATCACTTCCGCGCCGGTGTCCACGCCATCGGAGGCATGCACGGGCTCGCCGTCATCGAAATAAACATCGACTCCGCGCCCCTCGCTGCGCACCGCCAACCTGCCCGTCAGACGCCCCATCTGGATTGATTGCATGACGTTCGGCAGCTGGACTTTGTTGATGTCGCCCTGCAGTACGGCTTCTTTCTCTTCGACAAAATTTTCATTTTTCGGTCTGAATATCTTGGTCTCTTGCTTGACTGGCTCCGCATCCTCGGGCCCGACACCCAGAGTAATCGAGGCGCCCATCTGCCTGCTCTCGAGCGGGGTCGAAACGGCGGTCACCTGCCCGGTGCTCTCGGCGACAATCAGACTGTGAATCAGCCCCGTATCCGACGTGCGATGCTGCCACATCAGCTTGTTTTCAGCCAGGTCGGTCATCGACAAGCTCCAGGCGGGATCGCCCTCATTGTCCGCCTTAACCTGCAGGCTCAACAGCCGGTTCTGACCTTCGACGGACCAGAACTGCTCAACCATGATGCCCTCGTCCTTCTTGGCCATCTGCATCATTTTGTTGACTGTTTCGAGGGAAGGGACTTCCCATAGTTGCGGCAGTTTGAGCGACGTCGAGCTGTGCGAACGTCGCGGCGCCGGGCGCTCCTTATTTTGGTTTGACCTGCCTAACATTAATCCTCTGAACAGCGGAACGTTTCGATATGTTGTCGAACCGACCGGACATAACCGAAACCGGAATAGCTACTAGTATGTACCACTTTTGAGCTAAGGAACCACCTGGTACAACCACTATTACGGACAAGCACTATTTTGGTCTTATAACCCATTCTGGGTATGGAAGACAGCTTTGCTGTATTCGAGCAGCATTGCCACATTTGAATTTCCACGACGACATATTAGCCCTGACTGGTGATTTTTTGCTGGGTGCATTGGCCAAGTTTGCTCCTCAGATAGTTTCGCCGTCCGACCTCTCGTCGATGTCGGAGTTATACTGAATATGGTGGCGAAAGAGATGACTGCAAAAGACACAGACAAAACGGACATCAGCGCGCTGGTTGCGCCGGAGGACTTGCCGTTCACCGTGCCGGGGCGCTATTTTCACGAACTCGAAGACGGGCGGCTGCACTGCGATCTCTGCCCTCGCGCTTGCGTACTGCGTGAGGGCGACCGGGGCTTTTGCTTCGTTCGACAGAATTTAGCCGGGCAAATGTACTTGACGAGTTATGGCAGGAGCACTGGATTTTGCATCGATCCGATTGAAAAAAAACCACTGAATCATTTCTTGCCGGGCACGAGCATTCTTTCATTTGGAACAGCGGGATGCAACCTTGGCTGCCGTTTTTGCCAGAACTGGGATATCAGCAAATCGCGAGAGATTGAAAGGCTGAGCGAAAAGGCCGGACCGGAAGATATCGCTCTTGCCGCACAGCGCCTTGGCTGCAAAAGTGTCGCATTTACCTACAACGATCCGGTCATCTGGCTCGAGTATGCGGTGGAAACGGCTAAAGCCTGTCACGAACTGGGTTTGAAAGCCGTAGCCGTGACCGCGGGATACATTACCGAGGAGGCACGACCGGAGTTCTACTCAGTGATGGATGCCGCGAACGTTGATTTGAAAGCATTCACCGAGCACTTTTATGACAAGCTCTGCTTCGCGCATATAGAGCCGGTTCTCAACACATTGAAGTGGTTGAAGCATGAGAGCAATGTTTGGTTTGAGATTACCAATCTGGTCATCCCCGAGGAAAACGACTCGGAGGAGGAAGTGAAGCGCATGTGCGATTGGATTCTCGAGAATCTCGGCGACGATGTGCCTCTTCACTTCACCGCTTTCCATCCCGATTTCAAGCTTATGCACCGTCCCCCCACCCCGGCAAAAACTTTGCAAAGAGCGTACGCACAAGCGAAAGCGCTGGGTCTGAGGTATGTATACACAGGCAACGTCGACGATGTGAAACATCAAAGCACATACTGTCACAACTGCAACGAGCTTCTCATCGAGCGCAACTGGTACGAACTCGGTAAATACAAAATCAAAGACGGCAAATGCATGAAGTGCAAAGCCGTCGTCAACGGTGTTTTTGAAAACACGAAAGGCAATTGGGGACGACGGAGATTGCCGCTGTCGTTCGGATGAGGCAGCCGGCTGGCGCCGGACGAGGGCATGATAAGCGGATTACGATCGCGCCGGGATGGCAAGACAATCGCTGAGGCCGGACCCGCGGTATGGAACTATTCAACAAGACCGGCAGGGCCTACAATGGTACTGCCTGCTACGATTCATGATGGAAGGATATGAAGGAAGGGCTATGAAGACCAGAAATGTTGTCACAGCAAGTATGCTCGTCGTTTTCGCCGCGAGCTGCTCTTGGGCAAACGGCGCCGAGGCGTCGTACAAGTCGCGGCAGACGAATGAAGTGCCATTCAGCCGGACGGTCTTCATCGCGCAGGCCGGCACTGCCTCAGGCGGTGCGCCTAACTCAACCGCCGCGCCGGCTACAACACCCAATTCAGCCGCCGCACCGGATTCGAGCGCCGCATCAATTCCACCGCCGGCATCCGAGGCTACTGCGGAGCCGCCGAACCTGCAGCTGAAGCACTTTTTGGAAGAACAGCAAATCGCCCACGATCGCGTTTTAATCGATCGATTTCTCTTTGGTGTTGCCATCATGTTTCTTATCATTTCTTTTCTGCTGATGATGAGCCTGCCGCCCCGGCAGAGGGAGCAAGAAGGCTGATGATTCTCGAGAGCATCCTCATGTTCGTCATCGGTGCGGTTTTCATGTATGGCGGCGGCATGCTCTGCATTCAGGCGTTCGAAGACGCGAAGAATGTCCTGGAGTCCGTGCTCTTCTCGCTCGGGCTTTTCACGGTAGGCTTGTTCCTCGCTATATGGGCATTTACCGGTCCGCCCGGTTGAGACGATTTTGATTTTTTGATTTTTTCACCAAGCTCCCGCTGAGTGTCTGGTAAACTTTGGCACGACCGGAGCCTGATTTAAGGAGTGATGAATGAACGTTCGAAGCCTTTCTCTTTCCCTCGCCCCAGCCTTTATTTGCGCCGGCATAATTTGTTGTGCTCCGGCATTCTCTGATGCAAATCCGGACCAAGCAGCGACTGCCGGCGACACGAAATCATCCGGCGGCGAATCGCCATCATCGGGCGGCGCCACCGCCGGCGGTGCAAGCAAAGATGGCAGCGCCAAATCAACGGACAAGCTCGAGACGATCAAAGAGACTGCTGGAACGGGCGAAGGCCGCAAAGGCAACTGGCGCCATGGCGCTCAGGGATCGCCATCACTGAAGACGGCGCGCAAACGGGTTGAGGAGAACCCAAAGAGCGCCGACGCACACAGCGATTTAGGCTGGGCGCTGCGGCAGCATGAGGACTTGAAAGAAGCCGAGACGGAGCTTCGCAAAGCATTAGAGCTCGACGACACCATTCCGTGGGGCCACTCTAATTTGAGCGTCGTTTTGCTCGACACAGGCCGAGTCGACGAGGCGGTCAAGGAAGCTTCGCGCGCTGTCGGCATCGACGAGAAAGCACCAATCTACCGCGTAGTCTATGGCAACGCGCTTGCCGCCAAAGGCGAGCTCGACGAGGCGATTAAGCAGTATGCGACAGCGGTCAAACTGCGTCCTGATTACGAGAATGCACTCTACAATCTCGGTCGCGTTCTCCATTTGAAGGGGAAAAACGCCGAAGCGGAATCGGTGCTCAGTCAGGCGCTCAAACTCGACCCTAAAGATTCAAGAGTTTTGAGTCTTTTGGACAAACTGATGAAGTGATACACTGCAATAAGGGCTGGAATCTTATCCCTTAATAGCAGGTACAAAATAGATGTCCAAACATTCTGCATTGCGTCGAATCACAACGACATTGCCTACTGCTTCGACCGTCGCGCTAGCTTCCCTCGTTTGCTTGGCACTGTGCACCAGCCAGGTGAAGGCGCAGAGCAGCTGGCAGTCAGACGCGCCGCCTAAGGGCGAGAAGGCGGACAGCGCTCCGCCGGCCGAATCAAAGCCAGCCGCATCGAAGCCAGCCGCAAGTTCGGGGCACAAGAACCAGGCAGCGCACAAAGCAACCAAGAGTGAAACCAAAGATGGTGTCACAGTCGAAAGAAACTCGGACGGAACCGTGGATGCCTACGACTCCGGCGACTCCGGCGAAATGGGCGGCGGCGACGAGTCCTACAGCGGCGGAGGCAACAGCGGCGTCAACACGAAGGGGCAGTACACTGGTATCGTAAATGGTGTGCGCTATCGGCCCGGCACTTCGCCTTACACTCGCAATGTCGGCGGCGTAACAGTTCGCCGCGGCTCCGATGGCTCAATCGAGACCTCCGACGAAGTCGAAACGCATCACTGGATCGGCAGCCCGAGCGGAACCGACGGAATGCATCATGCCGCGCGGCCGCACAGAGCGAAATCGCACGGCGGCTCCGCGAAGCCGGCGGCAAAGACTCAAGCGCCCGCGAAGAAGTCGAAATAAAACCTGATTGATCCTGTTGATGATTTGTGAGCAAGAAGAAGGAGCGATTAATCGCCCCTGTCTTCCGCGTGTGCCCGAGCCATTTGAGAATAACCTTCTCCTTCGGACTGGCTCGTACTGAAATCGATCAATTCGCCGCAGGCTCGATCAAGATGATCTGAGAGAGTGCGGTAAGTTTGCGCAGCAGATTGATGCGAATCTTGCCCTCGACCACGAAGTTTGATCCTTCTGCTTTGATGCCGCTGTTCGTCTCCAGTCCTGCTTTCTTGAGCAGTGCGACAACGTCGTCGCCGCCTTTGCTGAGCACGATCTTCACCGACACTTTTCCGTTACTGATCTTCACGGATGAGTCGACGCTATTGGTGCGAACCTTTTCATCCAGGTTCTGCAAGCGTGCATCAAGCCTGCGGTCTGCGAGGCTGTACGCAGAATCCGGTTTGTCGGCTTTCTGAGCCAGCTTTTCTTCAACAAGCTCATCGCC
>JAJPJO010000082.1 GCA_021324135.1 Pseudomonadota bacterium | reverse complement strand
TCAGTACTTCTTAGGGTGTGCCGTGCCCGATGGGCGAGGCGGTAGAACGGCCATGTTCTTGATACCTGCACCGGCAGCTGCATCCATAACGGCGACGACGTGCTTCTGCAGGGCATCTTCATCGGAATTCAAGATCAGGGGCTCGTCCTCGCCGGCATTATCTTTTTGCATCTGTGCTTGCAGCGCTTTCATGATTGTCGGTGTGTCAGCCGGAGTGATAGGCGCACCATTGATGGTGACACTGCCGTCTGCATAAACATCAGCCATGATCTTGGGCTTGTTGTCCTTTGGCGGTGGCGTCGTGGTAATGCCGGGCGGCGAAACTTTCAACACGGCTTGATTGACGAGCGGTGCAATCAAAATCATGATGACGAGAAGGACGAGGAAAACGTCAGTTAAGGGCGTAACGTTGATCTCAGTGAAGGTCTCGCCGGCCTTGCCACCCATTGCCATAGGTTGGTCTCTCCAAAGGTACTTTCCAAAACTCTATATTAACCCGGTTGGGTAATAGTTGCCACATGACCTGAGGCTCCTGTGCCAATCTATGCTACGTTTCGGCTCCATTTGCCCACAACCTGAAAAACCCTGATCTTTCCAATCAGCCTGAAAGGGTTGATGTTCAGACAAGCCGGAATGTTCCAGCACGGCCAATGTTCCAAATGTTCCAGACGGCTAGTGTCCAGTACGGGCCAAGATTCCAGCACGGGCCAAGATTCCAGCACGGGCCAAGATTCCAGCACGGCCAAGATTCCAGTAAGGCTAATGTTCCAGTGCGGCTAGTGTTCCAGCACGGCTGCGCCAATCGGTTGCGTCGCACATTAGAGAGCATGATGTGGCTCATGTTGCGACGATCGGATGGTTCGAATCCGGATTCAGGGCTGGAGAAGTTTCCATTGGGACCGGGGCGCCAGTCGGCGGCAGCTTTGTGAGCTGCGCTAGGTGGGCGTTTTGAGCACTCCAATTGTCTGTTTTGGTGCAGCCGGCTTACATCAATATGCTTTACATATAATGTCAAGAGACTTGATTCAAGGCTCATTTCTGCCGCTTCTTAAACAGGCCTTTGTTGTTCTCCCTGGCTGGAGATCTTTACAGTGAGTCACAATCTCGTTCTGACTCACTCAACACTTCAAAGCAGCCAAACAAGTTTCTTGACTCGAATAAACTTGCTCGAATCGCTTGTATTAGCGACGAACAGTTTAAGCGCTCTTATAACTTTTCTGCTGCCGCTGCCTTGAGTGCTGAGTGAAGAATACAGCGAGCGAATCGTAATCCACAACTTAGAAAGAAAGCGCACGTGGCTGGAGACGCAATAGACGCTGCCCCGCCCGTGCCGAAAGGAACAAGAATGACACACTCACACGCGAGTGTCAGCCCGATGCGGCTGACCGAGAGAATTGAGCGGCGTCTGGCGTTTTGGCGGCATTTGCCTCCGCGCCTCGTCCGCCTCACGTTTCCGCTTCTTGTGCGCATCTTGGGAGAGGACGCGTTTTGCCTTCTGCCTAAGGTCGTCACGCACGATCACTGGGACTGCGACAATGACGCAGAAACAGTGCTGATTCTGCTCTGGAGACGGCGCAAATTCGCGCCTCTGCCACAGTCCGTTGTCACCGAGCTGAATCGCATCACGATCGATCCGCACCTGCCTCTGGAACAGCTCATACCGGCGGTCAAGCAGGATGCGCGCTTCCAGAAGGCGATGGTGGCGTATCGCGACTTCATCGTCCAGGAGCCCGGCAAGGTCGATCTCGGCAAGTACGTCGATCTGATCGCCAAGCACAACGTCGCCGTCATGCAAACCGACGAGGAGCTGCGGCTGTTCGCCCGTCAGCGCTTTGCCCGGCGCACCGGCGAAGTCGGTCTTGTCTGGCGCGGCGCTGTTCCCTATCACACCGCTGAAGGCTTGAGTGACCAGGACGTGGTCCGCATCCTCGCTGATGAGGCTGCTAAGGCGCCATTCCCGGTGGTGCTCGAGCTTTGTGCCTTGCGGCATGAAGCCAAAGTGCCGACCATGACGGACCGTGCGGCCCGCATGGCTGATCTGGCCATCGCCTTCCCGGACTCGGTCGGTTACACCGACCTGGCGGCAGACGAAGCCAACTTCGACGATGATGAGGTCTGGCGCTGGTACTTCATTGATGCGGTTCGCGCATGGGCGGTGCGTCTGTCCATGGGCAAGCCTGTCATCATCGATATGCACCACGCCGAGACCGGTCCCACGACCGAGCACGCGCAGGACAAGCTGGCTCGGGTCGAGCGTTTGATGAGAACGCTGGCCAACAACATGGCCGAGTTGGCGGTCAATCCTGATGCGCCTGTCGGTCTTGTCGCCGGTGTCGATCAGCTGTTCGTCCCCTTCGTGGTCAACGAGCAGACGATTGGACCGCTCGACGATCAAGAGCGCGCGCGTTTCATCGAGGCAGAGGAGCTCATCAGGCGGAACATCCGCCGGCGTAGCTTCCACTACGACCTCGGTGGCGACGGGCGTCCACAGCCTGTTTTCATGCAGCTCCACATGTCGCACGGCATCCAGGACGCGGTCAGCAATCGTCCGCGCTCGATGTGCCCGTGCTCGAACGTCTACATCGGTGCTTCCCGGAACGTGGACGAGCACCCGATCGGCAGACTCTGGGCAATGGGAAAACGCATCACGCTCGGTTGCGACGGCATGGATCCGCTCGACATCAAGCATGCCAGTCAGGATTATTCCCGGCTGTGGTTCAGCAAGCATCGCTTCCGTCTCGGGCACTTCAAGCGCATCGCCTGGGAAGCGTATCGCAGCTTCAACGGCACGTTCGAGCAACGGCGCCGGGTTCGCAAAGCCTTGCTGGAGTTCTACGGCGAGGAATAAGGTCGAGGTGCGCATCAGCTGTGGTTCAGCGATGGACCATGGCTGACATGCACCTGTGGAGGCGACTGATTGGCCCATTAAAACGGGCTTTTCAGGCGCTTTCACTTTCTCTCTCATAATATTAAAAGATATAGTACTAAACGTATGAGCAGATTTAGTACTGGGCAATGTCAAGGAAGGGGTGCGGCAGCGAAAATGCCATAAATCAATCGGGGCGATGGCACCATAGGCAGTACCAACCATAGTGCCGGCGGCCAGTGCTTCCGGGCGGGCCGAAGGTTTTCAAGGAACTCAACAGTCAAACTTGGATTCGCTTGGATTGAACGGCAGTGTCCGGGAGCGTGCAGAAGTTGACGCAAAACGGTAAGATAACAAGCAATGTTCTAGCAACTCAATTCGTTTCTCACTGACCGACCCCACAGGGCTGATCGGATACAACATGCCAAACATGCGCTCATTGCCGAAGATTATGATTCACGAGCATCTTGATTGCTCGCCGCGCCCCGACACCATGCTTGAACTGTGGGAGGACATCGGTTTCTCCAGAGCAAAAATCGCCTTTCCCGCGCACGTGCTTGAGACCTGGGAAAGGGCGCGCCATGAGCCGGAGCCCAATCGTCAGCGCCTCAGAAGGCAGGCGGCCAAGGAGTATCGACAGTTCCTGGCTGGTTTTGCCAGCCAGTCTCTGGCAAATTACGTCAATGCCATCGGCGATCACATCCTGCCCCTGATGCAGTCGCCCGCCAATCTCGAGCGCATCAGTCGCGAGCGGGTCGAGGATGCGGTCAAGGACGGCATCATCGGCATGGAACTCCGTTTCGCTCCGCAATTGCACACCATGACCGGCTTGTCGCTGCAAGAGGTGATGGATGCCGTTATCCAGGGCGTGCGCCGATCGCCGTTTCCCATTAAGCTGGTCGTCTGCGCTCTCAGGCATGAGAACGGCGACATGGCGCGTCGTCTTGCCGATCTCAGTCTCCAGTATCAGACTTTCGTCGGCGTTTTCGATCTCGCCGCTGATGAGGAAGCCAACCCGGGCATTCTTGATTGGTGGTTGCAAGAGGCGCTGCGCGTTCGCCGCGAAAGCAATAATCGCATTTTACTGACTGTGCACCTGGCCGAAACCCGCAAACCGACCGAACGCGATCGCGAGCTGGTGCGCCGCTTTGGCATCGGGCGTATCGGTCATGGCATCAAGGGCGACTGGGAGCAGGTGTATGAGGTTTGCCCGACCTCGAACATTGTCACCGGGCAGGTGCGCGCTTATGACGAACATCCAATCGATCGTTTTTATCGCGAGGGCAAGAAGGTCACTGTAAACACGGATGGAACGCTGTTCACAGGCGTTCAACTCACTGATGAATACATCAAGCTCAGCAAAACATTCGGCTGGAAAGCGGACGACTTTCACAAGGTGAACATGACCGCACTCGAAGCGTCATCTTTCTCCGAGGCGCAGAAAGCGCGAATGCGCGCTAAACTAGAGCGCGAATACGGGCACTGAAAGTCTCGCGCGACCTCGCGCAAAGATGCGAGCCGCCGCTAGGTCAGCTTAGAAGCGAGTTGCTTAGCTGCCTGCGTGTCCTCCCTGTGGATGTGACAGGAGTCGATTACATGGTAGTACTTGCCCGGTTCGACACCGCATTTCCGAGCCATGTAGAGATGCACGGCGATGAATTCTTGCAGGTTCATCAGCAGTTTTTTATAGGCGTCGGATGAATGTGCATGCACGTGTGTTTCCAGCCTGCCGTTGCGCTTGCGAGCCCAGATCACGAGCGTGCAAGGTGCCACTATTTGCCACTGGTCGACATTTTTATCCCAGAGCGACATCAATGATTCACCGCCTGTAATCGGCTCCGCCAGCCTTTCTATGATGTAACGCATCTGCGAGTTGGGTTCGTCGAACATGCGGTGGTAGTAGAGTTTCGTCCATTCATGGCTGACCGCCTCCTCGTTTTCACCACTTGTGATGAAACGGTTGATGATCTGCAGCTCCTCTTTCGGCATTGGAAAGAGCGGATCCGGCGTTTCCGCCGATGGGTTGTCCAGCTCGAACACCACCAGCTCGTCGCGGTAGTAGAAATCGTTGTCCGTTTCCGCTCCGTTTTCCACGAGCGTAAGCAACGCCTGCCGCCATGCGGCGTTTGCTCCATTACTTTTGATAATTAGCATGAGTTCATTTTAGGTAGGGCTGAAAGGTATTTCCTGAGTTGCATCTCAGGGATCACAGCGATTTTTATATAGAAATATTGCTAACGAGAATCGCGCTAATTGTTGATCAGATTAACTTTGGATATCGATGTCCGAGGTTAAGAAAGAGGCTGCTTTCTTTGTTGCTCTTTCCGACTCCAGGCCTTAAGGATTAGATGTTACCGCTCTTTTCTCGATCATCTCGGAAAACCACCACACTCGCAACACCATATCCACGTTTAACCCGCTCGAGTTCACGCTCGTGGGTGGAACCTGGCTTGGTGAGCAGCTGTGAGGTAACGAACATCAGATAGGACAGCCATGCTTGGCGCCTGAAACTGAGCGGACCTTTCGTTCGCTTCCTTTGCAGTGCTCGAGAGCTGATTGTTCTATCCCAGAGACTGCCCCGCTTTCGTTGTGAAGGCCGGGATAAGCACGCCTCTGTTTTTAGTAAACAAATCAAGAAACGGAGTTTGTCATGAACAAGCTAACAACGGAGGCAAGTCCGGCGCTCAATGGCGTGCCTCCACAAACCGGACTGAAGGTGGTCGATAAAGTATTCGACCGCCCGCTCAACAACCCCCTGTTCCCGAACCTGCGCATGGGGGGCTACACAACCCGGAAGGGACAGCGCGGGGTCAAAGTCGATCACGGCATCATTCATCGCGGCGACATCTGGAATGCAGGCGACCAGCCGGTTCTTCTCAGAATCGACTCGGGCTGCCTGACCTCAGCCGTCTTTCACGATGAAAGCTGTGACTGTCACTGGCAGCTCATGCAAGCCATGAAGCTGATCAACGACGCGCCGGAGGGTACGCTCGGTCTAATCATCGAGCACTTCCATCACGAGGGCAAAGCGCATGGCTTCACGGCCAAGCTCAAGAGCTATCGCGATGGTATGTATCCCGTCCCGGGCGACAAGCGCCAATTCGGGTCGTCACTGCTCATCCTCAAGGACCTCGGCATCAAGCGGGTCCGGGTGATGACGAACAATCCGGAAAAGCTGGCTGTTCTCGTGGACAACGGCATCGAAGTCGTGGAAGTCATCCATCTGGTAACGAACGATCCCAAGCTGCGTTGGTTTCTCAACTACAAAGCGCAGACGTTCGGGCACCAGATTGTTTTCGGAGATGAACCGCAATCCACTGGGGAAGCGGCTCTTCTTCAAGCATCGAGCTATCCGCCGGAGCCAGCTGGCTCTGACTCTCGCGAGTAGCTTTAGGAGGACAGAACGATGAAAACATACATCGGCCTCGCCGCCGTGGACTGGGATCACACTCTCAAGTTCGACGACGGCATCAGCCAGGAGAATCGTCAGGCTGTGGCCGAGCTGATCGGTCACCGCCTTCTGTTCACCCCTGCTACCGGCAGGAACTTTCACCACATGATTCGCGACTACAGGCAGCTCGACAAGGGCGGCCCGTTGGTCACCAGCGACGGTGCCCTGGTAAGTATCGCCGATGGTGGCATTCTGAGCGAACGTCCTTTGCCTCAGGATGCTGCTGCTGCGATTCTGGAGGGCGCACACAAGCGGCGCATCAGTTGTTTGTGCTTCCATCGCCACGGCATCTTCACGACGACCGTCGGTGACTGGAACGCAGACCTGGAGCGTCACAAAGAGATTGGCGGGCGCTTCGAATTCGGCTCGCCGAGCCGGATGAGCAAACGCCGCCTCTACAAGCCGCTGCTCTTCTCTCTCGACCCGGCAAAGCTTGACGATCTTCAAAGCCACATCCTGAGTTTGTTTGGCAATGACGTGGATGCTATCCGCAACAGCGCCAACACGCTCGAGTTCGTGGCCGAAGGGGTCAGCAAGGTGTCTGGTTTGGAAGTCGTCTGTGACTACTTCGGCATCGACCGGAGCAAGACATTCGCCTTCGGCAACGGCATTAACGACATCAGGATGTTCCGGTGGGCGGGGCTCAGCGTCTGCGTCCATCACGGTCATCCCGATGCCAGATCGGCCGCCAAGTTGGTGGCACCGGAAACGTCGCCCACGGTCAACTTCGCGGCGGCGGTGGAGCTCGCTCTCGTCGAGAGCGGGATTGTAGCAACGACGCCCTAGCTGGTGCCACCTTCGATGGTGCGCACCGGCTGCGGCGTGCATCATCGAAAGGAACATTTACATGAAACTCTCGAACACCGAAATCAGGAAGGCGCTAGCCAAGGGCTATCTGATCATCGAACCAGCGCCACGTCCTCAAGACATCAGTGCGACCGGCGTCGATCTGCGCCTCGGTCCTGTCCTCTACGTCCTCGAGCGGGGCAAGACGTACCGCTTCAACAGTCGCAAGGAGTCCATTCAGGACTTCTGGGCGCGCGAAGGCCGCAGAATCGATCTGCGCACCAACGACGCCGGCGACGGAGAGAAGGGCTACTGGCTGCAACCCCAGGAGATCGCTCTGGGCATGACTCTGGAGCACGTGAAGCTGCCCAAGGACACCAAGCGGGTTCTGCAGGGCGGCATCTGGGGACGCAGTCGCACCGCGCGTGAGTTCATCGACGTGCACAAGTGCGCGCCGCAGATCAAGCCCGGCACCGACAACTGCGTCACCGTCGAGCTTCAGAACTGCAGCACCAACGTCGAAACCCTGCTGTACTTCGGCAAGCCGATGTTCCACCTCTGCTTCGAGGACGTCAAAGGCAAAGTCGCCGACTTCCACTCGGACTTCCACGGACAAACGGAGGCACCGGGAACGAAGGCACAGGTGAAGGGCAGCAAGGCTCCGCGTGCCGAGCGGTTGTCCTCCGGACGGAAGTCTGGTGAGCGCCGCACTGCGAAGAGGGCGAAGTGAAGCCGGCAAAAAGGAGGTGCCAACGGATGTTTAGACAACGCCGTAACCGACCATGCCGGCATCGCTCGCGACGCGCAGCGGATCCAGGAATACAGTCTCGATTCAGGAACGGGTGAGGAGGATCAAAATCCCTCTCCTGTTCCTGGATGTGCTGCACTTTTCCTGGCTCTAGCTGTTTCGCATCGAGGTACTACGGTTTATAAGAGCAACTACGGATTATAAGAGCATTCTGCAGATTATGAAGAGAGCATCGCGGCCGGTGGCAACATATACCCGCTTGAACCGCAGTAATTAAGCGGCGAATCCGTGTAGCTGACGTATTCTACGACGTCAAAATCACCTCTTTTTGACGTCGTAAAATACGTCAGACAACATATCAGGTGCTTTTCATGAGAAGCTCGGGATGATGCCACGAGAGCCGCTAAGCTTTTCTTGAGAAGCGATTGTTGAGTGGCGTAAGAACGCATTGCACCGCGACCGAGACCACTAACCCGTAAACGACGGCGAGCACCCAGATGGGCACGTGCAGCGAGTCGGCGCCATGAAAGTGGTGAAGCTCCATGAGACTGCCGAAGGCTGAGAGCAGAATGATGGCTGCAAGGGTGACATCGGCTGCGGTATAGAAGTACAGCCAGCGAAACCGCAGATGCGAGTACATCCAACGTGCAACAGCTCTGGCAGAGGAGTCGATGATCCAGCCGGCAGGCGTTCTCACGGCCCAGGCTGTGATCAGAAGCAGGACAACGAAATTAATGAACGCTCCGACATTCAGCACCACCAGTGCCACCAGTGGTTTGCGCACCACCAGACCCAGCAATGTCAGTGCAGTAAAAGTCAACACCATTATGGCCTCGGTCGAACCGGCTGCCAGAAGGTGGAAGATATTTTTGTTTCGTTTGGACATCTGTTCTCCTTTAAATTCAAACTCGGAAGGCGCCGAGCACGGTTTTGGATTGGAAATTTCCTGCAGCCGACCAACTGCCGAACGAGTTGAATCGGCAATCAAGCAATGCGGCCGCAAAATCTACATGCTGACTGTTCAGCATGCAGTGGTCTTTCGTGACTGATGGATCGGATAATGCTTTAGGTTCGCCTGAGCTGTTTTGGTGAAACGCTGGAAAAGAATTTATTCCAACCTATCTTTCTTGACGGTCGGGTGCAATGGAAAATGAAATGCAGTCTGCATAATCGTTTCAGGCTTTATGAAAAACGTCTTAGCGTAATTGGCGGTGTTACACCTGGATTGCGACGCGCTGTTATACGTTTCAGCCACACGAAAAGCAGCATAGAATAATAAGTCGCTCGGATTTCACTGCTCAGCATGATTAGCGCTTCCAATAATCCAAAAGCCTCAACTCTCGATTATCTGATCGCCTTGGCTCTGATATCGGTTGCCACTATCGCTTCATTCCTCCTCCAGTCCATCGTCGATGAAGATATCATCCTCTTGTTATATGTACTGACGGCTGTGATCATTGCCGTTTTATGCAGGCGAAGAACGGCTGTTTTAGCGTCGATCATAAGCGTGGCAGCTTTCGACTTTTTTTTCGTTCCGCCCCAATTCGACTTCGCGCCTACTGACGTCAAGGCAATCCCTGTCCTTATCTGCATGCTGATCGTCTCGATCATAGTCAGCGAGTTGGCCTACTTGATCAAGAAACAAGCCAGGGCGGCAGGAGCACGTGAGAAGGCGGCGCAGACCTTGTTGTCCTTGAGTCGAGATTATGCCAATTCCAATACCATTGAGGGTTTGATTGCCTCAGCCGAACTCCACCTCAGTGAAGTCTTCGATTGCAACTGTGTCGTGATGATTCCGCCCGACATCGAGGAGCACTATATTGCCGCCGTATCCGGTGACCTCATGTCGATGAATACGCCCGCCAAGCTTGGATTAACCGAAAAAAAGAGTGTAATGGAAGAGAAGGGCGGTGCTAATGATAAGAGCGTGAGCGCCGACACAAGCAGAGCCTCGGACCGCAAAAGGAGCGGGTCCGAAAGCGGCAAGCTCAGATCGCTGACTGGTAAGTTTGCACCGATTGAGGCCGGCGTTCCCCTTGCCCAGCAATTGGAGACGGCTCAACAACGGATCGTGACGCGATCAGAGATGCTGATTACCGGTGGTTTCACCCCGATTCCGGTGGCGGCTGACGATTCCGACTCTGTGGAGGAGCAAAAGATAAGTGGCTCGTTGGGTCGATCGGCGGCATCGTCGCGAGCAGTGGCACCGCAGGTGGTGCTATTGGGCGATGAGGAGATGGCTGCCGCTCAGCGCGCTTTTGATGAGGAAGAAACAGTCGTAATCGATCGATCCGTTGTCGACGGCATACGAAAGAAGGTGATTTTTGCGCCTCTTGGTGCCATCAAAGGTACCGTCGGCGTGTTGGGGTTGTTCGGCAAAGATGAGCACGAGCCGGATACAAACAGATACGATCAGACGTTCCTCAACACCGTAACCAGCCAAACTGCATTAGCAATTGAGCGCGCTTTCCTCACAAGAGCCACAAGAGAAGCCTATCTTAAGATCGAAAGGGAACGCATGCGCAGCGCTCTTCTCAGCTCGGTCTCCCACGATCTGCGCACCCCTCTTGCTTCAATCATGGGCGCCGCGAGCAGCATTCGAGAGGATTCCGCTCACATGGACGCGGAGACGAGGTACGAGTTGGCGCAATCAATTTTTCAAGAGTCCAAGCGTCTCAACCGTCTGGTCGGCAACCTGCTCGATATGACGAAACTCGAAAGCGGTACGATCGCGGTGAAGAAAGATTGGAATAGCATGGAGGAATTGATTGGCGGCGCTTTGACGAGACTCGAAAAGGAACTCGGAGATCGACGCCTCAAGGTGGATGTGCCTGCCGATCTGCCGCTCCTGGAACTGGATGACGTTCTCATTGAGCAAGTTTTGTACAACCTGATCGAGAATGCGATCAAATACTCCGCTGATGAGGCTGAAATTCGCATTGCCGCCAGGGTCGATCGGGCAAGCTCAAAAATTGTGGTTGAGGTTTCAAACGACGGAGCGCCGCTCCCGGACGACGAACGGGCACACGTGTTCGAGAAATTCTATCGCGGCAACGCATCTGGTATCGCCCCTGGTGCTGGCCTGGGGCTGGCAATCTGTCGAGGAATTGTCGAGGCGCATGGTGGAAAAATCTGGGTCGAGCCGAGCACTGAAAGGGAAGTCAAATTCTGCTTTGCGCTGAAAGTCAGTCAGGCTGCCCCGGTGAGCGTGGAAACTGCCGCCGATTAATCGCTGCGATAATACAGTTCGTGCGATCTTGGCTATAACAGTGCTAACTGGCAATCGGCAGCGCCTAAACCTCAGTGGGAATTACACCACACCGCCTGCTTGCCGTTTCTTACCGATAATAATGTAGTCTCGAAATATCTTTTGAAACCAGTCTCGCTCACAAACCACAAGTAACGCCCACTCTCACTCGTTAGCACCATTCCAGCTCGGCAAATCGTTGCTGGTTTCATAGCGCACTTTTGTGATCCGTCCCGGCTCATGAAGTGCACCTTTGCAGTTTATCCGGAAGTGGATTGCCTATTCCGGGACGGACCGCCGCAGTTCTGCCATGACAGTTGAACTCGATTGACATCAGCACTGCGGAGTATCCGGCGTCGTTTGAACGAAATGAACACTTCGGTCTTAGAAGGAGACCAATCAACATGCAAACTACGAAATCGACAAACCACGGCTCTGATCGAGCCTCGACAATAGCTGCCATCGTGATCGTCTTTTTGGCGGCCGCGGCAATCGCCTACTTCATCTACCACTTTGTCCTGGTGGTCAAAGTCGCTTTGTCCGTTGCAGGAGCCCTGCTCATGGCCGCGCTCATCTCCAACACCGGCATAGCGAAGCGGCTCGGCGCCAAGGGTTGGGTGAACAACCAATGGACATGGTGGCTCGTTCTTTTGCTCAGTTTCTACTTCGTCTGGCATCGAGATGTCGATGGGGTTTGGGTAGCCATTCTTCTGCTCGCCCTGCGCCTCTTCATCACGCCGATCAGACCGAAGACGACCGCCAGCGACGCGCGATCCCCTCACTGGTAAACGAACGCCTGGCAACATCAGGAAGAGGGAGGGGCGCACGGCGCCTCTTCCTTTTCCTTTTTTGGCCGCTTCTATTCATACATATAGTGGTTGACAACAAGTTTCGAGAGAAATGGCTCGTCAAGCAGGTCCTGGCGGTGACATTTTCTGTTGTATCAAGTCCCTTTAAAT
>JAJPJO010000322.1 GCA_021324135.1 Pseudomonadota bacterium | reverse complement strand
CCGCCATGATGTCCTTCACTGTGACCGCCATGGGCATCAGCATGACCGGCGTGGTGCCCGCCAGCGTGGTGTCCGCCGGCATGCACTCCTCCAACATGACCGCCATGCGACGATGCTGAAGATCTTTGATGACTGCCGCCGTGCGCAGGCGGATGAACTTTAGGATGCACATGAGCCTGTCCGCCATGTGATGCACTGGCGTGCGGAGTCACATGAGTATGTGCATGCGAATCGTGGGATCCGCCGTGTGTTCCGTGATCACCATGACCGCCATGGTGTCCCTGGTGCACTCCGCCGACATGACCGCCGTGCGCTTCCACCGAGGATCTGTGATGGCTGCCGCCGTGGGCTGGCGGATGAACCTTGGGATGAACGTGGCTGTGATTGGCAGCCGAACCGCTGCCGTGATGAGGAGTGACATGCGCGTGATCGGCATGCGATCCGCCATGATGATGATGCCCGGTGTCGTGCACTCCGCCCACATGACCACCATGCGCGTCTACCGACGATCGGTGGTGTGCGCCACCACTATGACCGTGCACGGGTGGATGCGCGGTGTGGGGATGAACGTGACTATGTCCGGAGCTATGATTCGTATGAGCGTGCGTATGCGCATGAGCATGTGTGTGAGCATGATGATCACCATGCACTCCTCCCACATGACCACCCTCTACCGACGATCTGTGGTGTGCGCCACCACTATGACCGTGCACCGGTGGATGAGCCGTGTTGTGAGGATGAGCATTTCCATGTCCGTGTGTGGAGGCTGAAATCATTTGAGGATGGGGAGGATGATGCCCGTGGTCATGAAGACCGCCAACATGCTCATGCCCGGTTCCACTCCGCTGGTGAGAATGAGAATGGGAATGCGTATGCGCGTGCGTGTGGGCATGCGTATGGGCGTGTGTATGGGCATGCGAATGTGAATGTGTATGCCCCGAGCCGTGCGCCGAAGGCGGCAATGATCCTACATGATGCCCAGCAGTCGAGCTTCGGCCATGCGACGACGGCGGCAGCGATACGTGCTGATGATGCCCGCCACCCAGATGGATTCTATGACCGGCATCATCATGACCGCCGTCATGACCGTGAGCGTGCGCGTGCGTATGCGCATTAGAATGTCCCGTGCCGTGATGAGCTGCATGCTCAGACTTCTTCTGGTGGAAGGCAGCGTTGATTTTGGCATCCGCCGCTTTCTTGGCGTGCTCGCTATGCTTGCCATGATGGGCTGCAGCGGCAGCAGCGGCGGTGTGAGCGGCATCGTGACCATGCCCCTTGCCGTGGCTCTTGCCGTGTCCCTGACCGTGCGAGGCTCCCAACAGGTGAGGGGCGTGGGCGTGCATTGCCTTGAGTTGTTCGCTCTTCTCATCGCCTTTCGCGCTGACCGCTGATGTATGCGCATGCGGGTCATGACTGCCGCCTCCATGCCCATGCGGGCCTCCATGCCCGTGCGGGCCTCCATGCCCGTGCGGGCCTCCATGCCCTTTTCCATGCGGCCCATGATGTTTACCGCCGCCGTGTTTGCCGTGTTCTGAGGGTGGCAGTCCGACATGCGGATGAGGGCTGTGGATAGCACCGCCGCTCGAACCGGGCGTATGGTGATGGCCGGCAGCCTCGGGACCGGTATGGTGGTGTCCGCCTGGGCTGGCCGTATGACTGACCAGTCCTGTGTGATGATGGCCTCCTGTGTGATGGCTACCGGTGTGCGTTTCACTGCCCACCCTGACGGGAGCGCCGCCGCCCCGGTTCGCAGGCCCGGGAGCGCCGGAGTTAGCCGCCACCGGTGCTGGTTGCGGTCTGGGAGGTGTGGGGTTACCACCACCACCGGGATTCTGTTCGCCGCCGCCGCCTTCGCCGCCGCCGCCGCCGCCGCCACCACCGCCGCCACCACCGCCACCGCCTTTGCCTTTCTTCTCGGCGGCAGCTTTGATTTCGCGGGCGAACTTTTCGCCTAGCTTCATGGCCTCAGAACCGGCAGCCTTAACAAGGCTGGCGAAATCGAAGGCGAATTTGACGGATAAATTGGCAAGGGTGTTCAAGGCAAGCATGATGATTGTGCCTGTCTCGTCTACTCCTCTAAAGCAAGCAATAAGCAAAACAACGGTGTTCCAGAAGAACGACCAGAAGCAAACCGTAATTACACCCTCAATCCAACTTGGTAAGGCATCGCGCAGATGCTTCATGGGCCAGACCCACAAGCCTGCCACGACCGGTCCGACGCACCATAGATAATATAGGTACGCCAACTGGAAGGCGCACAAAATCGTCCAGGAAGTCAAAAGTGCAGCGTTACTGCTGTTGGCTGCCATTCTTGCGCCCATAACCGCGGCTGGTACCACTTCATTGGCTCTGTCCGGCGGAACTATGTAGATACCGGCGCAGGGATCGAAGATTTTTACTGCCAGTAGATCCGCTTCCAGCTGGGCAAAGGGAGTGTTGTTGCCTAATAAAATAATCCCCATCGAAGACATCGGCATGTCGATGGTGTTTCTGTTCTCCTCTGGAAGACGCCACGGCATGCACTTGATCTCATGGCATATGGCATCGCGATACATATCGGATCCGAAGAGGCGCGTGTACTCATCTGAAATAGTAAAGGTAAAGGAATTTGCCAGGTCGATGCCGTAATTGCAGACCAGATAGGTTGCCGGAATCAGGAAGACCCCGACCAGCGATCGAAGGATGCCGTCAAATGGATTGACCTGACCAAGGACCGGGTTGCCGGCTGCGACGATGGCGCGCACTTGCGATAAAACGGCTCCAGGCAACAGGAAAAGAATACCCATCGGCACGAATATCTGATCGCGAATTTGATTCCAGCGGTTGCCGCCCTCAACGGTGAAGTTATAGAGCGATTCCGATACGAAAGTGATGGCGGTCTCAGCCATGTCATCGCCGATTTCACCGGCCACATCAGCCGCCTCGGTCGCCATGCCGGCTGCCGCTTCCTGGCCTTGCATGGCGTTTTGCAATGGTCTGCCTTCAGCAGCATGGTGTTGCGCTGAATGCTCGCCGGCAAGTGCAGCCCGAGCAGCCGTGACGTCATCACCAAATTTCTTGCCGTTGTTCTCGCTGATCTGCTTGATCATCTTACTGGCATGATCGGTACCTGAGTAACTTCTGCTGTTGAAGTTGCCGGGCTGGGTTCTGTAGATACCATAATCGGTGACGCTGAATGCACCGGGGTTGGGAACGCCGTTTAGCATCTGACCGGGATCGAGGTTGCCGCCTAACTTTGTATCGACGAATGTATAGGTCGGGTTCATTTTGTCCGGCTGGTTGTCGCTGGCACTACCGGTGGTTTTACCGTTCATCGAGTTGTGGTAACTCGTCATGTTCGACATGTAGCTCTTCACGTTGATGCCGGCCGATGGCCCAGGAGCGGCATAAGCAGCGCTGATGACCACCGACCATAGAAGAGCCGTAAGTAGTATGAGCGATAACAAGTGTGGTTTATTTTTCAAATTCATGTTAACTGAGCCCTATAGACTTCCCTTCTTGCGATACTGTCATCCTCATCCACCGCCCTTCTTGTTGGCTGCTTCCTGGACGGCTTCCTCAGATTTATCCATGATCTTCTGCACCATCTCACTTGGCTTGAAGTCAAATGGATTGAACGGAACATACGTCATGATTACTAAAAACGAAATGAACATAATCAGTTCCCAGAGCGAGTACATATCCAGACCGCCGCTGGCGCTCAACCAGCCGAGGCGCGTGTCCATAACCAAAAGGACAATGCACCACCAGAAACGCCAGAGCGCCACGTTGATGACGGCATCAACCCAGTTAGAAAAAACTCTCGAGAATAACGAGCCTACACCGGCCGGCCAGGCGAAGAAGGCCGCTGCTACCGGACCCATCAACAACAGGTAGCAGGCAATGGCGATCTGAAATGCACAAAGAATGATCAGACCGAAGGCAGCCGCCTCAGCCATGCCGTTTGCCAGAGTCTGGAGCATAATTGATGCCGGGCTTTCATTGAAGATTTTCGCTTCCGATTCGGGCAACTGCGAAAGTTTGCCCAGTGATTGCAATGCCGATTTTGGCAGGATGTCGCCCGGGAAGCTGTCGATCGGCGCCCGATAAACTTGCTGGTCGGCATAGTTGATCAGGTTGCCGTAGTTGATATTCTGCGAAACCTCGAATTGCGTTGAATTACCTACATCTATTGCATAGCTGACGATCAGTTGTGATGACGGGATCAAGAATATGGCAATCAACGATCGCAAGATGCCGGTAAAGGGGCTGACGGCATCCTCATCATTACTATTGTTGAGAACGCCCGCCGTTACTACACCCTTAAATTGGGTTGCCACCGCCCCCGGTAGCAGCAGCAAAATCGCTATAGGAATGTAGATATTATGATAGGCCTGTTGAACCAGATAAATTGCATTAGCATAGGTTTTGATCGGCTGAGAGGCGCTGCACGCCGCACCTGCACCTTCATTGGCTACATTTATTAATGGCGTCGCCGACAGTTCCATCATCATGTCCCAGGTCGGATCGAACTCGTCCGCCATCGCTTCTGATGCGCCTTCAGCAGCTCCGGTCATACCGGCTTTGCCGTTGTTCGATGAATGACCGGCCTCCGATCTCATGTCATCTTGCAACTTTCGAGCCATGGTGTCGGTGATCAAAGGAGAAGTGATACCGATGTCGTTGGGCGTGTTTTTGAATGCCTTAGCAAGCGCATTACTCACCATGTAATCCATTGGTGAGTTAATGTCTTTCTGGTTTGTCTGCCCGGGAATCAAGTCGCGGTACGGCTTCATGGGCTGGGGTCCGTCCATGGTCGGATCCTGGTTGACGTAGTGGTGCTGCGATCCGGACTGGCTTCCGGGCGGTCCGATACACGGTCCGGTGGGCGGCGAGCCTTCTCGGGAGTACTCGCACTTGTTGCTTATACCGCCGCCGCCTGCAGGCAGTTTGTCTTTGTCGAAGCACTGGTTCTGTGATTGCGGAGCATCCATGGCCGGAGTGTGACCATCGGCTTGCGAACTGGAGCCGGTGACGCCCTGCACTGGAGAAACCGCTTTGGCTGCCTTTTCGAAATCTTCGTTGTACATGGGTGATTTGCACTGCTTGCCGTCAGCGTGCTTGTTCATGTACTGAGCGGCGTTCATCTCGTAGAAGAACGACGCCTTCTGCTGTTGTCCGGTTCTGGACTCAGCGCTTTGCGCGGAGGTTATCAGAACGATCAAAAGTGAGCAAAATATTGGAACGAGTGGTAATGGTCTTATTCGCATGCAAAAAGCCCTCAAGTCGAACCGTCGTTCGACTTTCTCCAACTGGAGCCGCAAAAGATAGTAAGAAGGGTCTTGGTCTGGAATAAGGGGCGGGCTGGAGGGAGAGCCAAGACCCTGTCTGATGGCGACAAGGTTATTTATACGCCCCGATTGTGAACTTTTGGTACCCACTTGAGAACCCGAAATTAATGTGCGCGTGTGGATTTGAGCGAGCGATGTGGTAAGCACTAAACTCTGCTGCATGAAAAGAGAATCCCTTCCCATAAACAGAGATCATGCTTTTCTTTTATGCCCGGCTGGATACGCGAATATGCGACTGGCGACAAATAAAATTAGCGGTCACAGCTGAGAAGGTTGATCTCATAGATCAGCGTCGCATTCGGAGGCACCTTCGATCCGTGTCCTTGAGCGCCATAGGCCAGCTTGGGAGGAATAGTGATTTTGCGTTTGCCGCCGACTTTCATGCCCATGATGCCTTGCTCGAAGCCCGGTATCACCTGGCCCGATCCGATCTTGAATTGAAACGGGATGCCCTTTTCGCGGGAGGTGTCGAATTTTGTTCCATCAGCCAGATAGCCGGTGTAGTGAACCATGACCGAACGATCCGGCTCGGGACTCAAACCCCAGCCCTCCTCGAGATCTACTATCTCCAGACCGTTCGGTGTGAATTGCGGTTTTGATGGAGTCGGTTTGGCTTGCTCGGTGCCAAATTGAACGTAGCTCTGCCGCCTGTCTATATCCGGAAACAGATTCTTGCTGCGCAGAGGATTCGGCCGTTTATAAGCTTTGTCGTCCGGGGTCAGTTGGGTCGAACCGCCACAACCTGACAGTCCTGTGGAGATGAAGACCAATCCGGCGACAGCCAGCAAACTTGTACGATTGATTGAAGATGAGGTGTTCTGTCTATCATTCATACGCATACTATTAATCTCCGCACTGTGAATTGCGTGGGTGCAAATCCGACTACCTACATTTTGCACAGAAGTGGTCGGGCATGCAACAATGTTCGAGGAATTCATGCTCGCCCTCAGCATGATAAAACGATGGGAGAAATCGATGAGCAGCCACGAAAAGGGTTTCGAGAACGCCTGGTTCAGCAGACAGTCGAATCTGAACATTGTCGAGCACTTCAATGAGATTAAGACATATGCGTACCTCGCCTTCGATCAATTGGATGAGGACAAGAATGGTTACATCGATCAAAACGAGCTTTTGAATGCTCTCGACTCTCCCAGAACCAGCGAGCGGGAGAAGTCGTTCATATTGTTTTTGCTGAGCAATCAAGAAGCGATTGCCGAGGCATTCAACGAAGGGGATGATCAACCCGATCCGGAGGGAATATCGCGCAACGATCTTGAGGCTTACTTCAAATTGATCAGCGAATTGATCGGCTGACGCCCGGAAGTGCTTTAAAAATCTGGTATTACCGGCAGTGACCAGCTCTGCGATTCTTTGCCTTTAGAAAAACCGGCTTCTTCAAGCTTATCGGGATAGCTCAAAGATGAAGGAACCAGCTGCACATCTACCCTTCGGTAAAGCATTCTCGGTGCGAAAAGCAAGATAACGTCCAACAGCTCCGGCACCACATCCGGTGCAGACAGCAATCGCCTCAGCTCCAGAACCGTATCGTTTTTCCTGCGAGCACCGGCTATGCCAGTTACAGCAGCGTCTTCCTCGGCGATGATGAACAAGCCTTCTTTACCGAAGTAATTGGCTTCTATATTGCGCAAATCCGCATCGTCGCCATCAAGGTTAAGGTTCTGCCCGAGTCCCTCGTAGTGCTTTTCGACAAAGCTTCTGATGGCGGGCTCATCTTGCTTATTCGCTACCCGTATTTGCACAGGTGATTTAGCCTTTGGCCAGGAAGCCGACCAGGAGAAGAGCTACGATGTTGAGGATCTTGATCATCGGGTTGATGGCCGGACCGGCAGTATCCTTGTAAGGATCGCCGACGGTATCGCCGGTGACGGCAGCCTTATGGGCATCCGATCCTTTGCCGCCGTGGTGCCCGTCTTCGATGTACTTCTTGGCGTTGTCCCAGGCTCCCCCACCCGATGTCATCGAGATGGCGACGAACAATCCGGTGACGATGCTGCCCACCAGAACGCCGCCGAGAATTTTGGCCGCCGCATACTGGCCCGGCAGCGCATTCGATAACCAGAAGTAACCGAGGAGCGCTATCACGACGGGGGTGCAGACAGGCAACAGGGCTGGAATAATCATTTGCTTCAAGGCGGATGACGTGACGATATCCACGCACCTGGCATAGTCGGGTTTGCCTGTGCCTTCCATGATTCCCGGTATTGATTTGAACTGGCGGCGCACTTCCTCGACCACCAACCCTCCGGCTCGACCGACAGCCTCCATGGCCATGGCCGAGAAAAGGAAGGGTATCAGTCCGCCAAGGAACAGTCCGCACAAGACGTACGGGCTTGAGAGATCGAATGTAATCGTGCTGCCGATCTTTCTAGACAGCTCCTCTGTGTACGAGCTGAACAGAACGATTGCAGCAAGACCGGCAGAGCCGATAGCGTATCCTTTGGTCACCGCTTTTGTGGTATTACCCACGGCATCAAGCGGATCGGTAACCGCCCGCACTTCCTTGGGCAATTCCGACATCTCGGCGATGCCGCCGGCATTGTCGGTGATCGGCCCGTATGAGTCGATGGCGACAATAATCCCGGCCATGCTCAGCATTGCCATCGCCGCCAGTGCCACACCAAAGACGCCGCAGAGCGAGAAGGCAATCAATATACCGGTGACGATCACGATCACCGGCCAGGCAGTGGATTCCATTGAGATGGCCAGCCCGGCGATGATATTGGTGGCATGACCGGTCTCTGAAGCTTGGGCGATGTGCCTGACCGGACGGAAGCTCGTAGAAGTGTAATACTCGGTGATGAAGACGATCAGTCCGGTTACGGCTAAGCCAACCAGCGCTGCGACGTAGAATTTCCAGATTGGAACGGCTGCGCCGGCGATGCTGAGATTGCCCATCATCGATGCGGTGGCGAACCAGAAGCCGATGGCGGCGAGCACGCCTGCCACGATCAGTCCCTTATACAAAGCGCCCATAATGTTCTGGTCTTTGCCGACTCTGACAGCAAAAGCACCAAGGATGGAAGAGACAATCGAGATGGCGCCCAGAACAAGCGGATAAACGACAACGTAAGGGGCAGAGGCTAATTGATCTGAGAAAACCTCATGAGCAAGAAGCATGGTGGCGATGGCGGTGACGGCATAAGTTTCGAAAAGATCAGCGGCCATACCGGCACAGTCGCCCACATTGTCGCCCACGTTATCGGCGATAACGGCGGGGTTGCGCGGATCGTCTTCAGGAATTCCGGCCTCGACCTTTCCGACCAGGTCGGCTCCCACGTCCGCGGCTTTCGTGTAGATTCCTCCACCCAACCTGGCAAACACGCTGATCAAGCTGGCGCCGAAGCCCAGGCCCACAAGCGCATTAACGTCGTGAGTGCACATGTAAAAGATAGTGACGCCCAGGAGCCCCAGACCGACGACAAGCAGACCGGTGACGGAGCCGCCTTTGAAAGCTACCGATAGAGCCTTCTCGAGTCCGCTGCGCGCCGCCTCGGCAGTGCGAACATTGGCACGGACGGAAACGAACATGCCGGCAAATCCGGCAACAGCGCTCAGGATCGCTCCCAGGGCAAATCCGGCTGCCGTCACTATTCCGAGCGACAGCCAAACAATAACGAAAAGTGCTGCACCGACGCCGAGCACGGTAGTGTACTGCCGATTCATGTAGGCACTTGCCCCTTCTTGAATGGCACCGGCGATTTTCTTCATTGTCTCGTTGCCATCGGGAAGCTTAAGAACGCTCGAGCCTGCATAAAGCCCGTAGAGGAGCGCGAACACGCCTCCGCCGATGCATGCTAGTAAAATCTTCTGTTCGTCCATCGATCAAAACTCCCTTGTAAGCTGGCGCGAGCTTGCTTCGCTTGCCACTCTTCCTCCGAGCCACTGCAGCAAAATACTGTCGAATTGTTGCAAAGCGGGATGCGGCAAACGCACAGGTCAATTTATCAGGAACTGATCGCCGCATCTCAAGTTGCGTTTAATGAACGCCTCACCGGCGGTGGCAAAGTGGAGGCACCACCCCAGATATCAAGCAGGAACATAGAAACATTAGGAGAGCCGCGCCGTCAGTGTTAGAATAGCTTCGCTTACTAGAAAGTTAAGGTACATTCATGTGGCGATGGTTACCTATTAATAAAGTTAGCGCGCACATTGTTCTCTTCTCACTTTTAAATGCCTTAATAACTGCCAATTTCAGCGATGCTCGAGCGCAATCGAACATCGGCCCGAATATCGTCAGCTCGATAAAAGCCAACCCGAGCAGAACCTCATTAGTGCTCCAAACCAGCGGCTCTAGGAAGCTATCGCGTCCGATAATTCAATTTCTGCAAGGTGAAAACGGAACCACGGTGATGGTGGCAGACTTTCCCGGCATGGTCTTTCCGTACGCCACTCGAGTAATAAGTGTAAACGCTGCGCCGCTTGCCGAGCACAGCACCGCGCATAGTGCCTCAGTGCGGGGAATCAAGTTAGTGCGCATCGGCTGTTATCAAGAAAGCCCGCCCATAACTCGCATCGCCTTCGTCTCGAATGATGTGCAAAAGCTCAAGTCCATAAGTTTCAACGGCGCGCCCGGCAGCCTGACGATCAAGTGGTCAAAAAGCGGCAAACCGGAAATTGCCACAGCCGAGCAAATAATATCGAAAGCAAACCAGGTACCGACAAACGCACTGCCTGCAGTACCGCCGTTCGCCCCGCCGATCGCTCATCTGGATCCGTCCGTCGCCTCGGCTAACAGCGATACCGCCCTGAGCGCCAACAGAGGACGGGCAAACAGTCCTGAAATGGATGCGGATGCAGCCTCCAGCTATTACCCATTGCGTCCTCCCATAGCGGAGGGTGGCCAGAGGTTCAGCGCATCGCCGGGCGCCACTCCACCAGTCCGGCAGTCGGCCGGCGATCGCCCGGCGCCGTCTGTAGCGTCGCGCTCGACCGAGAAGGCAAGCAACCGCCCGGCACCGGCAATGGTATCGCAGCCGGCCCAACAATTGAGCGATCGATTGCCGGTGAAGAAGGATCGGTCTGCACCACAGGCAGTATCACATCGCGCGCCACCGGCAATTTCTTCGCTATCCTCCAACCAGAACATTGCACCGCCTGTGGTATCACACCACAGTCCGGCAATCACGCAAAGCTCCGCGAAAGAGGCAGACACTGCCGACCTGGAACCCAGTGCCGGCAGTGCACATGGACCGGGTCTAATCCGATCCTTTCTGGCAAAGTTCAAGTCAAAAACGAAAGAAGTTCTTTCTCCAGACGATCAAGCGGAACAAAAACAGCCCGCTGCCGAGCCAACCTCCGCACCGCAACGAACCGCCGAGCAGGAGCAAACGAACAGCCTTTCCAACAAGCTGAAGATGATGTTTACTCCTGAGAAGCAGGTTGATGCCGACAAGCAACAGCAGCCTGCCTCCGAGGATGCAGGCAGGGCAGCCGAACCGCCGCTGATTACTCTGAAAGAAATGTCGGCCGGTTCATACATGTTGAAAGTGACGTCACCGGACCGCAACGAGTTGAATTTCACCAGCTTCAGGTTGCACAACCCGGAGCGCTTCGTCATCGACTTCGCCGGTCTGCGAAGCATTCAGACAGCGCAGGTTCCGCAACCGGAAGCGCATGAGTTTCTGCAGTCCATCCGCGTCGGAACGCCCGATCCTTTGAAAGAGACTGGGCGCCTGGTTCTTGATTTGTCATCGGAAACCGTAGCGGTAATTCCTTGTGAAACGGAGGGAGTTAACACCGTCTCATTGATGGTTGGCCGCAGCAGTAATCCGCTTTCTGATCTGAATGCGCCGCCTGGCGCAACCATCGTATTGGACGCCGGTCATGGCGGTAGCGATCCGGGTGCGCAGCGCGGCTATTTAAAAGAAAAAGATTTGACACTGGCAATTGCGGAGAAAACTTACGAGCTTCTTACATCGCATGGAGTCAAGGTGACGATGACGCGCTCGAATGACACTTTCATTCCGCTTGCCGAGCGAGTTTCGGTAACAAACACTAACAAACCCGATGCTTTTTTGAGTATTCACATAAATTCGCTGGAGAGCACATCGGAAATCCACGGCATAGAAACTTACTATCAAACGGATATGAGCAAAGCTCTCGCACAAAGCATTCATGATTCCTTAGTAAACGAGCTACAGGCGCCGGATCGCTCGATCCGCAAAGCAAGATTTTATGTGATCAATCGCGCCGAAGTTCCAGCCGTTTTAGCTGAAGTGGGATTCATCTCAAACAAGACGGAAAGAGACAAATTGGCCTCCGCGGATTATCAGGAGAAAATTGCAGGAGCTCTTGCAAAAGGTGCTATTCTCTATTTAAAACAGCAGTGCGCTGTGGCAAAAAAAATTAGTAATGGTTCTGTACAAAACGGCGTGAGGAGTGGGTTTAAGACAGTAAGCAATAGTGGTGGAGGCAGGATTTCTTCGGCTTCTCGACTAGCGCAAAAAGGACTTGGCATTAAGCGAGACGAATAGAAAAACATACTCTTAACAATGAAAATGCAAAGTCCTAACATGAGGCCCAATCAATAGAAGATGATCGAGACGACTGAGAGTTCCTGGACAAATATAAAACGCATCGGCTTGTTCGATTCCGGATTTGGAGGCTTGTCGGTCCTGCGCAGCCTGGTGAGCAGACTGGACAAACCGGACGAAAAACAATTTGTATACATCGGCGATACACTGCGCTGTCCATATGGCGATCGCCCCGCCCGCCAAATTTCTTCCTACGTAAAGCAAATAAGTGGTTGGTTGTTGCAACAAAAGATCGATGCCATCGTCGTCGCTTGCAACACTAGCGCAGCGGCAAGCGGAGAAGAGCTTTTATCTTACTCTCCAGTACCTGTCTTTGATCTGTTGGAGCATACTGCTTCATTCGTTGCAGCACGCAAGCTTTCCCGCGTCGGTGTTATGGCCACAAACGCTACGGCAAAGAGAAAAGCTTTCTCCAGAGCAATTCGCAAGGTCGATGCCAACATCGAAGTGTTTGAAATTGGTTGTCCGCTTCTTGTTCCGATCGTGGAAGCAGGTTTGACCGAAGCTCCGGAAGCACAGGAAGCGCTTCGTCCTTACATACGAGAATTGGTAAGCCAGGGCGTAGATGCCATCATATATGGTTGCACTCATTATCCGTTTCTGTCCTCCGCAATCGATAACGTGGTCAATGAATTGTCGCGAAAGACCGTACAGATGCTGGATCCAGCCGAATGCCTCGCCTCGGCCATATCCGGCAAGCACGACCGCACCATTATTGGTGCCGATGCCTATCAATCGTGCCGCTTTGCCACCACCGGTGATGCAGAAAGTTTTGCCCGCATCGGTTCGCGTTGCCTGAGGCAAAATATCAGTCCGGTGGAAAGCGTGGCGCTTGCAGATCTGCAAGCGGCAAGCGTTTGGAGTAGAACCGCCGAGGTGCTGCTGCAGCCGCCAATTCAATTTTCACCAGAAGCGGTGTCATAACATTCGTCGTTTAGAAGCAGACGCAAGCGACATATACAAAGTCGCTAAAACTATATTCGGCAGGCACCAGGCAAGAAAAATGTCGCTAAGGCAAAATCGATCAGGATCGGTTAATTGATCCGTGTATCAATCTTGCACGCTCCGAGCGTGATAGAGGCCACAGCCATGAATAATATTAAGGAGCAAATCAAGCCGCCCGAGCAAATCGCCTTGACAGAGGCGGCTTATAAAACTCTGGAAGAGATGTATGAGACAGCCAGGCAGTGCAAGCGCTGCCCGTTGTGTAAAACTCGCACAAATGTCGTGCTCTTTCGCGGCAATCCCCAAGCTAAATTAATGCTCATTGGCGAAGGACCGGGACAGTATGAGGACGAGACAGGATTGCCTTTCGTGGGCAAAGCCGGCCAATTGCTCGATAAAATTCTGGCTTCGCAAGAGATAGATCGCGATAAGGACATTTACATCTGCAACGTGGTGAAGTGCAGACCACCGGGAAATCGCGTTCCAGAAAAGCAAGAGATTGAGCAATGCCGGGGCTATCTCGAGGCGCAGATCGAGCTCATCCAGCCGCCTCTGATCTTGCTTGCCGGCGCCACCGCCCTGCAATCAGTTTTAAATGTTAAATACCCTATAAGCAAAGTGCGCGGCAAATGGTTTGATTTCAAGAATGGTGCTAAAGTAATGCCGATATTCCACCCCTCCTATCTTCTCAGGAACGATTCCCGTGAGGTAGGCAGCCCCAAGTGGCTAATGTGGCAAGACATCAAAGAAGTAAAACGTCAGCTGCAAGTTATTAGCGGACATACAATTTAGAACCAGACTCCAGTGTTACAGGTGCAAGCGTCTCTTTATAGGCATTTGGTGAGTTAATTACACGATGGCAATGAAAGCAGATAACTTCTACACCGACTTATTGACCGCAGAACTCGCGGATGCGTTTACAAACGATTTCGGCAAGGCAATATTGAAGCTTCCCAATCAAGGTCGCGGCGAGGTGCATGATGACGTGCTTGTTTATTTCTCAGCCGTCGCGATGGATCAGGTCAACACGATGGCAGCCAAGCACGGCATTACCGATCAAGAAGCCCTGCATGAGCTTTATCAGATGACCCGACACAATCTCATCCAGGGTTTTCGCATCGGGCAGAATATGAAGGGCATTTGGAGACCGAGCTAGTCTGCGCCTTCCGAGCCAGGCACTTCCAGTCAGTCTCATGCGTTTTCAGGTAGAGGTTCGCTTCACTTGAGGTGCTTTACGAAGGTCGTGACCTTCTTTTGCATTTGCTTGTCCGTGTACAACATCCAGCCACCATATCCGATGGCAGCGATCAAGACGAGTGTGACTATCTTCATGATGCCGCTCATGCCCGAGCTGTGACTGCGCATTTTGGCACGCTGGCTGAAACCCTTGGGCTCATCACTGCTGCGAGCTTTGCTCATGAACCGTCCGCTCTGCAGCCTGAGTTTGGCGCATTCTTGAGCGGAGGGAAGCTGCCGCTGGCAGTTGACGCAGAACCTCAAGCGCGCCTTGATGGGCGCGTTACAAAATGGGCAGTTGCTGTAGCCGTACTTTTGCTCGAATTCCGCATCTTCGTCTTCCTGAGCCGTATCACGCCTGAAAAACGACATCAACTTCGCCAAAATGCCTTCTCTTTGTTCTTCTTCTTCCATGTGCCTGTCATCTTCTTCGTATTGGAATTGGGGCTCGTGGTCTTTGTGCACTGCGGTCTCCTTGTTGAACTCTTCGATAACCTCTCTTACGGAATTATTGGGCCCTGTAGATCGCTGTTGCACCACATTCAATGCCGGATGCTCACCGGTTTGCAGTGCATCTGCTTCTGCTTCAAGATTTTGAAAAGTAACATCCTCGAGTCTATAGCGGTAAGAACGAACCTTCGGCCAATCGCGCCGCAAGGCATCACTCAGTTCTTTCTGAAACTCGGTGCATGTTTGATAGCGATTTTCCGGCTCCTTGCTGAGTGCCTTCTTTAGCACATAGGTAGTCTCATTGCAGTTCTTCAGCTCCGGAGCGGCGTCGCAGAATGGTATCGGCTGCGCGTATAAATGGCAATCCATCATCTCGATTGCCGACTTGGCTTTGTAAGGCAATTTGCCGGAGAGGACCTCGTAAACGAGAATCGCCATCGAGTAAATATCACTGCGCGGATCGACGACCGAGGTTGCGTAGCATTGCTCCGGGCTCATGTATGGAGGGCTGCCGCATACATCGCCGGCTTTGGTAATGATGTGCATCTCTTCGCGATCGGCGTCTTCGCGCAACTTCGACAAACCGAAATCGACAATTTTCACATAATCCTCTTGCCCGCGATGTTCGCAAAGAATGATGTTTTCCGGCTTCAAGTCGCGATGCACGACATGTTGGCAATGAGCGAATTCCAGGGCTTCAAATGTCTGGGTGAAAATCTTGCTGGCTCGATCGAATGGAAGCGGCCCGCACTTCTGCATCTCATCCTTCAAGCTCCGTCCCTGCAGAAAGTCCATGACGATATACGGCTGGTTGCGGTGCATGCCGAAATCGAAGAGGGTAACAATGTGATGGTGATTGACCTGAGCAACGGTGCGAGCCTCACGGTTAAAACGTTTGAGAGCCTCGGAATCGGCGACTTTGTGCGAGTGCAACATTTTGATCGCAACGATGCGATCGGTTTGCTCATCGTTAGCTCTGTAGACGACTCCCATGCCGCCCTTGCCGAGCACGGACTTGACGTCGTAACGATTAGCCAGCCTGGTGCCGACGAGAGCGTCTCGCTCGGGCGTTTTCAGCTGCGCCTTATCGTTCGGACATACCTCGACGGCGTCTTCGAACTCATCACTGCATTTTGGACAAACTTTCAAGGCCGTGCCTCGAGGGACTTCAAATTATGGACTAGAGTGATACATACTAAGAGCTTCAAATAATGTCTTTTTATATCGATATCACCATACCCAGGCAGTCAGAGCACTAAACCGGCGTCGTTACTGGCTCAAGCCAGCGAAATGCCCATGTTTGCGGGGTGGCGAGCCCGGTCTAATATTGCATTAACCTGGCTGAAGCAATGCAAGTTTGTTAAAAGAATCCGGCAAGGATCAGATAAATTCAGTCAGTATCGAATTGCTGAGCAAAACGCCTTTGTCTGATATTCGCAGCCGCCGCCCTTCAACCTCAATCAGTCCCAGGGACTGCAATTTTGAAATCTGATCGTTGTAGGCAGTGAAAACGTCGATGCCATACCGGTCTGCGAAGCTGATCGCATCAATTCCCTCCCGCATACGCAGAGCGAGCATCAGGCCTTCTTTCAGTCGCGTGCCTTCATCAATGACCTCATGCATTTCCTCGCCTTGAAACTCACGCAAATATCGATTGAGGGAACGAAAGTTGGCGCTGCGCACTCCATCGACGTAGCGGTGGGCGCCCACGCCAAAGGCGAGATAGGGCTCGTTTCGCCAGTAGGTGAGGTTGTGCCTGCAAGCATATCCGGGCCTGGCAAAATTCGATACTTCATAGTGATCGAAACCGGAACGAGCCAGACTCAACAAAAGCGCTTCGAAATAAGAGGCGAAGGCGTCCTCTTCCGGATAAGCATCGGAGTTGCGGGGAAACCGCATCAAGAGCGGAGAATTGACCGCCAGCTCGAGACTATAGGCGGATACATGTTTGATCTGAGGATAGCGAGCGCACAGCTCTTGCAGCTCATCGAGCGTTTTTGACCAGCTTGAGAGAGTCTGCGTCGGTAAGCCGTACATGAAGTCGAGATTTATGTTCTCAATATATTCCGCTGCCATAGCCAATCCACGCAGAGCTTGATCGCGAGTATGATCGCGACCGATCGCTGATAGTTCATCATCCTGAAGTGACTCAATCCCGATAGAGAGACGATTGACGCCAAGAGCTCTCCACTCCTTCAACTTTAGATCGGTAATTGCATGGGGCGTGGTCTCGAGTGAAAACTCGAGATCGGAGGCGATTTCCACATGCCGGGCCAGAGTCTGGACGATGGCATCGAGACTACTCGTAGCCACCAGCCCCGGCGTTCCGCCCCCGAAAAACAAGGTAGAAAGCCTCACGGGAGACTCGGTTCGAGCGAGACGCTGCTCGATTTCCTTAATGACCGTCTGGGTGTACTCGTCCTCCAGATGCGCCATGTTCGCCACGGCGGCGAAATCGCAAAAGTCACACTTGTGCGTGCAAAAGGGGATGTGTACGTAGGCCGATTCGATAATTCTCAAACGCGCTTCAGGAACTCCAGTATGTACTAGTGCAAGAATAACAATTTATCGGCGCTTTTCATCCGGTTGTGTACGAGCGTTGCGTGGGTGGCGAGATGCAATTGAGCAATCAAAACAGCATGAAGTTTGCAGTATTCTTCGCGTCAGTGAGCCTTTTCCTCGGCTCGGGCGACTTCGCCTCGATGATGGTCTCGGCGGAAACAGGCGCCACAAAAGAAGCTTCATCCCCGTCCGCCAAAAACAGCAGTCGGCTAAAAGGCGCTGCTGCACTTAGAGGCAAACGAACAGGCAAAGGCCGAGGCGCGAGCAGGCCGGCGGATGAGCCGGGCACCGAGGCTAGCGACTTGAGTGCTAAATCGAGCCAGTCCGGCGCCAGTGCCGATGAGCCGAATTCTAATCAATCGCAATCGGACCAAACATCAGAGTCGCCCGAGGCAAAGTCCGGTGACGCGAGTGCAAATGCAGAGCCGCGCATGACAGCTGAGGAGGCAGAAGGCGATCAGATGCAAGCGCCGGCGCAAGCGAAAGCGGATGGGTCCAAAGCCGAGCCGACAAAGGCAGAGGCAAACGCGGAGCCCAAACAGGAAAGCAGACTCAAGAAGACCAGACAAGCTGACAAGCCTGCTCAGCGTGAGGTGACTTTGATCAATCTTTTCCGCACCGATTTGACCCACACGGATTTGCGCACCGTAGGCGATCGCATAATCAAGCTGCGTCGCGATGTAACCGATCGCCCTTCAGATGCGGCATTGCGCATTCGTCTTGGTTGTCATCTTTACCTGGCCGGAGACTATGAAGGCGCCGCCATGGAGATGAAGCGCGCCATTGCTCTTGATCCTGGCAACGTCATCGGTCATACATTATTGGCCAAATTGCTTGATGATGCAGGCGACCAGTCAGCTGCTCAAGCCGAGTTTCAACGCGCCATCAATCTCGATCCGGGATTCGGCGATGCCCGCGTCTTTTATGCTGAAAGCTTAATGAGGCATGGCGGCATATCGGAGGCGATCGATGAATTCAGACGAGCAAATGAAGTGCGGCCGACCAGTGACGGACTGGCCGGACTCGCTGATGCCCTGATTATTGCCGAGGATGCCGACGGTGCGATCAAAGCAGCCAGGCAAGCGATCTCGATCATGCCTAACTCGGCCCGGGCACACGTCGCTCTCACCAAAGCACTGCTGGTAAAAGGCGAAAAGCAAAGCGCGACACGCACCGCCAGGCAAGCAACTCTGCTTGATCCGACCTCTTCTGATAGCCACATTGCGCTGGGCAGAGCCCTTTATGCCAATGACAAGGTCGGAGAAGCAGTGAAAGAATTTCAGCAGGCGGTGAACCTCGATCCACTCAATGCCCAGGCGCGAAACGACCTTGGATATGCACTATACGGTAAAGGTGATGTGGCATCAGCGGTTACTCAACTGCAGTTAGCTTTGCGATTGAATCCTCACCTGAGCGAGGCGCGCAACAATCTCCAGATCGCCATATTTGGCTTGTCAGGCGCCTCCCAGAGAAATAAACATTAGGAATAAGGGCGAGCAAACATTCAAGCCAATTGTATATACGCAAAACCCGCACCGTATATAGTTTCATCATCCAATCGGTCGACTTCTGGATCTGCCATCACTAATGGTGTTATAGAAGTAATTGCAAAATCGCCTCGTTGCTTTACAATTAGACTGTTCTGATAAACTGGCAGCACTGCGTAGGATTCATGATGTTTCGCCTGAGAGCGAAGTCTCGCGCGAATAATGCAAGCAAAATCGTAGCACCGTATATGGTGCTCGTCTCCATGCACGGCGGCCGCGGCAAACAGGCCCGATTTCTGGCCATATTCCTGATGCTTTGCTATGCCTTTCACAACCTCGGCGCCCTGGCACAAACCGCAGACGGTAAGGAACTGGCTCAAACCCCGTCGATTAAACCTTCCATTCCGCGCAAAACATTGCCGAGTGTGACGGGCACCGTGCAGATTCGCAAACCCTTCAAGCTGTTTGCCCAGGAACAGCTCATGCATCACATAAGCTTTCGCGAGACACCAGCCCGAGAAGTAATTGCCGAGATTGCCCGCCGAGGGAATTTAAACATAATCATCGACAAATCGGTGAATGCAAAAATTACCGGCGAGTTGAAAGACGTCACCCTGAATGAGGCTATGGACAGCGTTCTTGCCGCAGCCGGACTGGAGAGCCGGCCCCTCGATAACAACACGGTCATTGTTGCGACGCTGCAAGCTATGACGGAGCTGGGACTGAACAGACCGGTGGCGAGGGCTTTCAAACTGAGCTATGCACATCCATTCGACGTCGCCATGATCTTGCAAGCTTCAATATTCAACAAAGGCTATGTCACGGACTTCAACTCGAGGATGGAGGCCAAAACGCCGCCTCATCCGGAGCCTGGAACAAGCGACGAGGATCGGCTTGTCACAAATGATGACTCCGAAACCAAGATAAGGGATCAGCAACCACGGACGGTGCGGGGTTCCACCCGCGAACAGGTCCAGGAAGGTGTAGGGTTCAACAACGCATCAGTCGATCCGGGCACACAGCAGACAAGGCAATTCCAAGAAGTAACCGCCGATTACATTGTGCCGCCAAACGACGGCGGCGCCGTCATAATTCCCGACTCACGCGGGCGGCAAGTTATTGTTGTAGGGACGGAGAAGGATGTTCTAATTGCCGAGGAAGCCATTCGAATTCTCGACAGGCGGCCCAAGCAAGTTCATATTCAAGCCTCTCTTGTCGAGTTGACGAACCAGGGCGTCCGCCAGCTTGGCGCTACATTCAACATACAGGGGCAGGGCGTGTCCGCCTCAGTGATGGGCAATTCAATGGCACCACTGATCTCCTACCTGCCGGGTTTGGGCAGCAATGCCAACTTTCAGCCCAACGTGCCCTTCTCCAACGCAGTCACTCCCAATGGTCCGGGCACAGCCTTCAGCGGCTTGCTGGGCTCGTTGTTGCCGACCGTATTTCCAACCATTGCCGGCGTCACTCCTGCGGCATCATCAGCTACAGGATTGAACTTTGTTACCCTGGCACCGGGAGCAGGCGGTACTGCAAACATAGCGACCATGCCGAGCGCCGTCAATTTGCAATTGCAACTCCTGTTGCAGACCAATAAAGCCAAGGTCATAGCCAACCCGAGTCTGGTGGTCGTCGACAACACGGAAGCACTGATTACGGTGGCAAACGAAGTTGTGCACAAAGTCACATCCACGGTCAGCCTCGGTGTAGTGACGACGAACGTCGAGCTTGCCAAGGCGGGCATCTTCTTGAACATTCTTCCTAGAGTCACCGAGGATGGTTTCGTTCGCATCCGCGTTCGTCCGCAAGTTTCCACACCGCTTGGCCCGGCGCAGACGTTCGGCACCGGCAACAACCAGACGACCGTGACTTTGCTGAACGTGCGCGACGTGATCACTCAGGAGATCAGGGTGAAGGACGGGCAAACTGTTGTAATCGGCGGGTTGTTCACCGAACAAGAAGCGGCGATTCTTTCCAAAGTTCCATATATGGCTGAGATGCCGGTTTTAGGCGCGTTCTTTCGAACCACATTCAAGGGAAGAAACAGAACCGAGCTGATGCTTTTGATTACTCCGAAGATCGTTGAGGAAGAACCGCAACAGGTTTCCGACAGCGGCAGCGTGCCAACGCTTTGAGTTGGCACCATAAGTAGTGGCACGAGGGGCGGCAGTCCGATATCGCATACGGTGCCAACCTGAGCCCTGGCGTCTGAAATTGCAATAACGCATGAAGATAATCCGCCGGCATTTTTCCCGCCATCATGCGCGGTATCATAAATCTGGACAAAGCTAAACTTCTCTAAAATAAGACAACAAAGATACGGCTACACAACGACATATATAGTCTCAAGTATCTGCTTGAACGAAGTGGATGACAATTACCTGACATAGTTTGAGTTATCCGACTCTGTTTCACAACTAAAAAGATTGGCGACTTGAGATGGGAGTAAAGCGAGGATCGGCTATTCATGACTATTCTCAGCCCTGGAT
>JAJPJO010000081.1 GCA_021324135.1 Pseudomonadota bacterium | reverse complement strand
TGGCGAGATACCACCTTCAGAGCCACAATGCGGTCGAGCATTTTGTTTCTGGCTTTGTAGACAGAGCCCATGCCGCCTTCGCCGATTCTTTCGATGATCTCGAAAGTATCGAAGACTGTCTGCCCGGCCTTAAATTCGCTTGCCTTGGGTCTGAGTTCCATCAAAGCACCATCGATTGGGCTTGTTAAACGTTAATGAACTGCTTGCTTGCCATATCGTTCTTTGACGTATCGTTCCACAATCGCGATGAACTCTCTCGCCAGACCGGCCCCCTCAAGTGTGGTTATATGTTTGCCGTCGATATAAACGGGCGCCCGCGGCTCTTCTCCCGTCCCGGGAAGGGAAATGCCGATGTCGGCGTGTTTTGACTCACCAGGACCGTTGACGATGCAGCCCATGACCGCGACTTTCATGGTCTCGACCCCGGGAAACTGCTCGATCCATTGCTGGCGATTAACTTGCAAATGCTCCTCGATCTCTTTGGCCAGCCGTTGAAAAACCGTACTGGTTGTCCGCCCACACCCCGGACAGGCAGTAACCCGCGGCATGAAGGATCGCAAGCCAATCGCCTGTAAAATATGCTGGCAGACGCGCACCTCCTCGCAACGATCGGCTCCGGGCTCGGGCGTCAGGCTAACCCGGACGGTATCGCCAATTCCTTCACAGAGGAGCACGGACAGAGCCGCTGATGATGAAACGATGCCTTTGGTTCCCATACCTGCCTCAGTCAGGCCCAGGTGCAGCGGATAATCACAAGCGGACGACAACTTACGATAAACGGAGATCAAATCCGGAACTTCAGAAACTTTGGCGCTTATGATGATGCGGTCCGGCGCCAAACCGTATTGCTCAGCCATGTTTGCCGAGGCAAGCGCGCTTTCAATGATCGCGTCAATCAGAACAGCGTGTGAATCCTTGGGTTCACTCGCCCTGGCGTTCTCGTCCATCATGCGGGCCAGAAGCTCCTGATCAAGCGATCCCCAGTTGACTCCTATGCGCACCGGTTTGTCGAATCGAATCGCCGCCTCGATCATGCTCTTAAAGTTGAGGTCATGCTTTTCGCCATAGCCGACGTTACCCGGATTGATCCTGTACTTGGCAAGAGCGGCGGCGCAGTCAGGAAACTCATTCAACAGCAAATGGCCATTGTAGTGAAAGTCCCCGACCAGCGGAACTTGAACGTGCATGCGCTCCAGCTCTGCCACTATATGCGGCACCATCGCCGCGGCTTCTCTCGTGTTGACCGTAATTCTGACAATCTCGGAGCCCGCCTCGGCCAGCTCTTTGACTTGCTGGGCAGTCAGAGCCGCATTCTCCGTCGGAGTATTGGTCATCGATTGAACAAGAATCGGGGCGTCCCCGCCGATGAACTTATCTCCCACCTGTACCTTTTTTGTCTTGCGGCGTTTGATCGCAAACATGTTCTTAATTCTCTGCAAATATGTCAGCCGGCCACAGATGCGGCATGTTTTCCCTCAAACTATAGCAGTCCTCGACTCGCGCCGGACCCATTATCAAGTGATCGATAACATTTACGCCCACAAAGTTACCGACATCAATCAATTGTTTGGTTGTGGCGAGATCCTCGGGACTCGGCTTGATATCCGAGCCGGATGGATGATTATGACACAAAAGAATTGAGTGACTGTTCGCGATCAGGGCGGCCTTGAAGACCTCACGCGGATGGACGAGGCTGGATGACAAGGTCCCGTGCGAGATCTCATGCACTCCGAGCACCTCGCTCTTAATGTTCAAATGCAAGGCAATAAAATGCTCTTCGCAAGCCATAGCCAGCGGCGCCAGGTATGCCGCGGCATCGTTGGGAGTTCTTATCGAAACGGTTTTGCTCATCACCCGCCTCGGACCTTCGCGAACCAGACAGAGCTTGAAGCGTGGCAACTGGTAGGTGAGCTCTTTTACAAGCGATCTTCGTGACATGATGAACCTCCTTCTTGCCGGATTTAGCAATCAAGCAAGCAGCAGAAATGGTCTATGGACAGCGCGCAGATTTGCCGAGACAAATTGCTTGCCTCAGCCCTTAATGTGTATAACGACACCGGCAGCGAAAAAGTTCAACACCGGCTCAACTTTTAATGAAGATTCCAGATGATAAGATAGGGAAGGCGTGCTCTTTTCAACATGGCCTGGTATGTCGAATCAGCTGAGCACATTACGGCGAGCGATGCGTTTCTACAGGCAGGGCGACTATGCCCTGGCTGTCGTCGAGCTGACTGCGATCATAAATGCGGGTGCCGATTCAGCAGCCGCCTATATTCTCAGAGCCCAGGCGGAACAAGAGCGGCGCCGATACGCTGATGCCGTGAGCGATTATGTGCGCGTTGTCGTCCTCAATCACAATCTCAACAAAAGAAATGCGATGCGTGTGTTGCAGCACTTGCTCGTGTGCATCTCGATGTTGACGGAAGAACAGAAGCTGAGGCTGAATGAGATTTTTCGTCAGGAGTTCGGCGTTCCCTCAGCCCTTTTCCAGGCAAGCGCCGCCGCCGGTGCGCCGCTTCACTATATCCCAGCAGTCAGACAAAGACGTGACCTGGAACCACGAACAGGCCGCATAGTCAATATTGGCAAGTTTCTTCTTGACGCCCAGGATGTGAAAAAGCTGGAGCAGATATTTTCGCAAACTGTTGGAATTCGCACCCTCACTACTTATCGACCAGCGCCCGATCAGACGCCGGTCAATCGGCCTAGAAAGGGACAGGCCAAAATCGGACAGCCGCCGCGCCGGAAGAAGAATGAACCCACCCCTGGAAAGTTCAGAGCTCGCTCCCCATCTAGCAATGCGATCAAACGCATCGATGCATTGCCGGCCGTTATCGGATCATGTGTCATCGGCCATGGTGGCATCTTGTTGATCAGCACTTTGCCTGCTGATTATGATGCCGAACTTTTAGCAATCCATTGCTTAGGCGCGTTTTTAAAAGACGCCAAGATCTGCGCGACCATGAATCAGAGCCTGCTCAGTCAAGTGGCTCTGCAAACGGACGACGGCTGCCTGGTGATTACCGACTCGAGGATCGGCTTTCTAATCACCGTTGCCCTCAATCCGGACCATTCGCAACTGGCCGCGATCATAGCCAAGACGAAAGCGGCGGCGGCGAAACTGCGCCCGGAGGATGTTCAAAACCTGAGATACCTGATGTAGCAATAACCTCAGCGACCGGTCAAACTTTCTGCAACTTCCAAACGCCGGTTTTATAGCGCCAGGTCGCCACCAGTCCAAGAATGACGGATGTGATTGCCAGCCCAATCCAGCAACCCATCGGACCATCGAAGTACATCGTCGTTAGAATCCAGGCGAGCGGCAAGCGCAGAAGAGTCATACTCAGAACACCCGCCCACATGGGCCATGCCGTGTATCCTGCTCCCTGCATCGCTCCAAATAAGATCAGCCACAAGGCGACAAACGGCTGAGAGAGCCCGACGACCTGAAAGTATTGTTTTGAGAACGCAACCACCTTTTCATCGCTGCTCATTAAGCGCGCCAACCATTCAGCACCGAAAAACAAGAGAAATGCCACGACACTGGTAAAAAGCACCCCGACCAGTGTTACTTGCCAGCCGGCTCGCTCGGCGCGATCGGCTTGTTTTGCTCCCAGGTTTTGTCCCACGATTGGCGACACGGCGGCAGCCAGCGCGTAGACGGGCAGGCAGCTGACTACTTCCTCCAGTCGGAAGCCGATCGCCCAGGAAGCCTGACAGGCAGTGGGATTGCTTGTGCGCGCAAAAATCAAAAACAGGGCAAAGCAACCACCGACCCAAGCGAGATCGGTTATGCATGCCGGAATGCCAATGGTAAAGATTTTGAGCAGCCATTCTTTTGACACGCCTTCCTTGATCAAGGCGCGCAGCCTCACACAATCAGCGAGCTCTGTCTGTCGCAACAGGATGACGTTTGATATCACACCCAAACAGGAGGCCGCCACCCATGCCCAGGCGATACCGGAAACGCCCAGGTGGAGCGGATTGAGACAGAGCGTGAAATCGAGAATGATGATCACGCAAACCATCATCAACCAATTCATCATCGGGGTGCGCGAATTACCTATGGCACGCCAGATTGAATGGCAGACCCAGATGATAGTGAAGGGCAATTGCGAAAGCAGATCGACCCGCAAGTATTGCCAGCCGAGCTCCTGCACCTCAGGCGATGCCCCAAGCACGCCCAGGAGCCAGCGTGCGATGATCAGCCCGGCGATAGCCGAGCTCGAGCCAAAGAGAACGGCGAATATGACCGATTGCCTGGCTGCCAGCCTGGCCGTGTCGATATCTCGTGCTCCCCAGTGCCGGCTCACAATGGCTGTGGTGCCCACTGACAATGCAACCGTCATCAGCATCATGAAAAACCAGACCTGCCCGCAGATCCCGATGGCTGCCTGCACTTGCGAACCGAGCTTGCCGGCGACCCAGACGTCGCAAAAACTGGCAACCGATATGCTCGACATTTGCAAAAGCAGAGGCCAGGTCATATGCCAGATGGCTGCCCAGGTCGAGCCGCTTAAGATGACATCATCGATAAATTTATCGTTCGACATAAAGAAGTATTAGTAGTACCATGGGCATTCGACTTTCGCAACAATACAGTATGAAGGCATCACTTTGACGGGGAAATCGTTTTCACTGCTTGAACAATAAGAAATCCAACCACCAGCTTACCGCTGCAAGCACGAGTCATAACGGCTACAGGCCATCCAACGATCTCGAACTATGGCTGGTTTTGCAAAAGCTCCTGGCATTTGAAGAACCGGCAAGCAAGCGCTCTCAGCTGCGAAAGGCATTAAAAAAACAGAGCAAACCATCGCGTGCTTCGCTGTCTGTGCCGCACGTTTCTGAGGAAACGTCCTGGTCTCTCGATACGCAGGCGGTATTTTTCCTGCAAACATTTGGCGGGACGGCAGCGGATGCAGGCTCGATTGAAGGCAACCGCATCATTAATGAGCTCTTGTTTTTCGAAGACTTGAAACGGTTCAATCAAATCGCTTTCGACACCTGGTGGAAAACGGAAAAGACGCTGCAGAGGGATGTCGAGCAAGACTCCCAACCTTTACAATCGCGCCTGGATCTGGCTGAGAGTGAGAAGCAATGGTTGCATTATGCAAGATTATCTGCTCCCGACTGGCATTTAGCTGACAGACCCGGGGCATGGCAAGACGATGAGCGCATGAGATTGATTGGCTCATTCCTGTCACGGCTGCCCGCTAATTTGCATCTAACTGCCGGCGCGAAAAATATAGCGGCGCGGGGCGAGGAAAACTTCGACCTGGTGCGCTCGATCTGGGATGAATGCGTGGCAGCGAGCCGCTCTAACTTGCCCGGCGACTTTTTGCCTGAAATAATCCTTCTAGTCGAGGGGCAAACGGAAACAATCTTATTGCCTGCATTCGCGCGCATTCTGGGCACGAGTTTAAACGCCTTGGCAGTAAACGTGGAGGCCTGCGGCGGCGCACAGCAAGTAGTTCGGCACTATCTCACATTGAGGGAGCTAACCGTTTTGCCGATCGTATGCGTTCTTGACTCCGACGTCACTGAATCGGCCGAGATCATCGAAGACAGCTTGAGAAGCGGCGATCGACTGTTAATGATCGGGAGTGGAGAGATTGAGGATACATTTTCCGATGCCTCATTTCTGCGCCTGATCGATTTGTATTTGCGTCGCCACGGTTATCTCGAGCCGTTTACCCTAGAGGATTTGAACAGCCGCGGTGCAAGCCGAACCGAAGTGCTCGATAAAAAATTCAAGTCGAGAGGATGGGGCGCTTTCGACAAGGTTGGTTTTGCAAAACTGGTGGCAGAAAACTTGAGAGAAAGCGACATCCCATCTGATGGCATAAAAATCATCAACACACTGACGGGAATTCATAATGCAGGAATCAAACTCCGATTCCAACCATAAAAGCAGTTCCGGCAAAGAGCACGAGAGCAAGCCGCGCAAGAAGTCTACGGCTCTGAAAATCGCCGGACTGCTGAGCACGGTTTTGTGGATCGTCGGTTTCATTTTGCCTTTCGTCATACCGCCGACCAGCAAATATGTCTGGCTGTCAGATACTCTGCTTCTGATCGGCTTCTGGCCTTTGTTGTTTATTCATCCGGCCGGTTGGACGTGGGCAGTGTTCGGCATTCTCAACATGGTGATCGGTTTTTTTCTCGAATTCAATAAACAGATCCCTCCATTTCTCGAGCAAAGCAATTTCTGGTCCAATCCCGAACGGCTCGCTCTGAAGCCGCAATTCATGACGGTTCAGAAGCACATCGCCGATATGCATCCATGCATGCCCTGGCTGTTGATCGGCTTTGTCAGCACCGTATATGGTGCATTCCGCATTGTAAAAACGATTGTCCGCTGGATCATCAAGCTCGTGAAGAAAACGAAGCAGTGAACAGTCGAATCAAAAGCGCCTAGCGCAAAGCCTCTTCGGCCATCTTTTCTTTTCTCTCGCGCTCCTTTCCTTCTTTGCTCCCGCTCGAGAAAGCGACCTTGACGGAGCCGTCCTCAGGAATGAGAACCCGCGCAAGATACTTAGCCGGTCGCTCGCGCCACTTCGGCAGCTTGCCGGTCAGCTTATCCAGGTGCTTGAGTCCGTGCGATTTTTGATCTTCAAACTGAGAATTTTTGGCGACGTAATACCATTGCTTGACGCAAAAATTGAAGAGCTTCGGATCCTTCTTCTTTTGTTTCGTAAGCTTCTTTTCAAGCGCGGTCGCATAGAGGATTCGGCCGTCCATGTCGGCCGGGGACATCTCGAGGGCGCGCTGCAAGAGCTGCACGGCTCGATCGACGTTGCCCAGGCGCAGGCACTGCTCACCCTCGAGACGCAAACCGTTGGAGGTGGTCACGCCAAGCTCCAGCATTTGATCGGACCTGACCACTCCGCCGCTCGGGCCACCGAACTCTGCTGCATCGTGTATGAAATCTTCATCGCAGAAGCCCGGTTGCACTGCCGAAAAAGCAAGCAGGCAAATGATTGCACTCGCATGAGTTCTGGTAACTATTGCCATTTCAAAACGCTCCTTGTTTCGCATCCCCTCTTCTCGTCAACATAAATCGTCACCAGCCGTGCCTCTCACAGGCTGATGCGGCTGATTGCCGGCTTGCCCTGAGTTGCTTGGCGATTGTGCAGATCTGCATCCCTGCCCATCTCCTGCTTGTTTCAATTGATGCACCGCATCCTCAACCGATGCCGCTCCGTAAATGCTGCTGCCCGCCACAAGCACGTCTGCACCGGCCGAGACCACCTGCCTGGCGGTATCGGCATTGATGCCGCCATCCACTGAGAGGCAGGCATTCTTATATCCTGCCTGGTCGAACATCTTGCGAATGCGAGTGATCTTCGGCACCACCTCTTTGATGAATTTCTGCCCGCCGAATCCGGGGTTTACGGTCATGACCAGCACCAGATCGAGGTCGCCGATCACATACTCGAGCACTGACTCGGGAGTAGATGGATTAAGCGCTACGCCGGCCTTCTTGCCCAACTTACGAATGTGTGAGAGCGAACGTTGCAGATGCACGGCAGCCTCTGCATGAATAGTGAGATAGTCCGCGCCGGCCTCGGCAAATGCCTCGAGGTAATCATCCGGTCTTTCGATCATCAAATGCACATCGAGGGGCAATTTTGTCGCGGCTCGAATGCTCTTCACGACCGGAACTCCGATGGTGATGTTGGGAACGAAGTGCCCATCCATCACATCGACATGAATCCAGTCGGCACCAGCTGCCTCCACGCGAGCGATATCTTCGCCTAATTTAGCGAAGTTAGCTGATAGTATGGATGGTGCCACTTTGACGTGCATGAATCCTGGATTGATTGGCTTGCGAACTGCGCCACCGTATGTGGTTCAGCCCGGCTTCCACCCCTTGGAAACCCGTTTTCCCGGGGACAAGCGACCTTATCATGACTACCTGCGAGGCAGAAGGTCAAGGGGTGCTATGCAAGCTTCTTCTTATTCTTGTGAGCCGATTTTAAGCTGCCGCCAGCCTCAATCTCGAACAGCCGCGACAGAGGCGCGTCTTCGGGCTGAAGAACCGGTCATTAAGCCGCCATTCTTGCTGCTTTATAAATTACTCAGACAGGAGTATCGATTAAATTATTAAGGAAAGCGATAAGCGCATGTGTCAGCCGTAACATAAGTGAACGCAGCCGGCATCAGCGAATCACATGCCGAAAACATGCCAGCGCGACAGAGGCGCTGAAAAACAGGGAGAGGCAGATGCCGCAATTGAGTTTGAATGAGGAAAGACAGCAGTTTCGCGACCTGGCGCGCGACTTTGCCGAAAATGAGATCAAACCGAAGGCGGCGCACTTCGATCAATCCGGGGAATTTCCCGAGGAAATCTTCAGTCAAGCCTGGCAGGCGGGATTGAGCAACTTCCAGATACCTGTCGAGTGCGAAGGATTGGCGCTGGGAGCACTGGATGTCTGTCTGATTCTGGAAGAGCTGGCAGCCGGCTGCTCCGGAATTGCCGGGATCATCGAAGCCTCGGTAATCGCTCAACTCCCTTTGATTTTGGAGGGCACCACCGAACAACAACAATCGTATCTGTTGCCTCTGCAAGAAAATCCCTTACCGGCCGGATTTGCCAGCTTCAATCCAAGAGAGAGCGATCTGGTCGTCTCGAGCCAGTCGGGTGGATCTTTCATGCTCAACGGCAGTCATAACTTCATAGTAAACGGCGGAGAATGCCCCTGGTACATTGTCACCGCATATGATGGCACAACCACATCCGGTGGCGGCTGGATGTTTGTCGTCCCCCACGATACTTACGGACTGGTATTTCAAGAGCAACGGCACAGGATTGGTCGGCGGGCACTGCCGGTGCGCAGAGCTGCCTTTAACAATGTCTTGCTCTCGCGTGAGCATCTCATCGGAGAGCCGGGCAAAGCAGACCAAATAGTCGATGCCATTCGACCGAGCCTCTGCAGTTTCATCGCCGCCGGTGCAACCGGGGTGGCGCGCAGCGCTATGCAAAATGCAATCGCCTACTCGAAGGAGAGGCAAACATTCGGCCGCCCGATATCACAACATCAAGCCGTCGCCTTTATGCTAGCTGACATGGCTCGAGAAATCGAAGCCGCTCGACTGATGACCTGGCAAGCCGCCTACATGATCGATGAGGGCGCCAAAGGGCTCGATCATGCGCTCATGGCCAAGGCATTTGCCCAGGATATGGCTATGCGTGTGACTACTGATGCCGTCCAGGTTTACGGCGGCTACGGTTATACAAGAGAGTATCCGGTCGAGAAGCTGATGCGCGATGCGAAACAGTATCAGATCTACGAAGAAAGCTCGCTGCGATCGAAGACGAAGATCGCACTGAATATGGTGACAGCAGGATGACGGCGGGCGGCGGCAGGTGACGGCAAGTTGACACCACATGTGGTGCGCGAGCGCTAAATCTATGGAAGCAAATATTCAGAAGGGCTCGCTGTTGATCGTGAAAACGCCTCCTTATTATGAGAAGGAGTACTTCTACGAGGTGACCAGTGCAGGCGACAAGCTGATTCGCGCAAATTTGTATCACTCGCCCAAAGTCCGCAAATCATGGAGCGTGGAAGAACTCGATGCTCTGATAAACCTGGGCATAATCCGCCTGGCAAAAGAGAATGAGCGTCCAGAGGGTGGCGCGGAGAAGCTGTGAACCGATCAATGATCAGCCAGGTCGCTCAACACATATTTAAGCCCTGATACAACTCGAGCAAGTCGGTTGTAATCGACTAGATTCGGTTTGTCGTTCGAGTTGTGATAGCCGGGATATCGATAAAAGGCAGTGTCGGTGATCATCATCCCCGGATACCCGAATTGCCAGAACATGCGATGATCGGAAAAGCCGACACCTGGAATGATCTCGGGCACAGCCATACCCTCGCAGGGGAACGCTTCGTGCTCTCGAAACGATTTGACCGTTCGCCGCACCAGATCGCGATTCTTATTGTTGCTCACGAATGCAATGAAATTGCCCCTGTCCGGATAGAGGCTATCCATTCCCCACAACAGACGCTGGCTCGATCTCTCATCTGAGTAATAGCCTATGGTATCCAGCGAAATCATGGCCACCACATTTTCATTCTCGGCGCGACATTGTTTGGCATACCTGTAACTGGAGACGCCATCGCCGTCCCAGAAAGGATACTCATGAGTCGGCAGGGCTACAAATCGAATCGTTCGTTTATGATGGGATGTGCCCAGAGCGGCGGCGAGCTCGAGAATGGCGGCAATGCCGCTACCATCATCGTTTGCGCCTGGCGATCCAACCACCGTATCGTAATGAGCAGTGACGACGACCACTTCAGGATCGCGGCTCGCTCCTGCAAGCTCACCAATGATGATTTCATAATCGCGGCCTTCGAATTGAAAAGGCTGAGCGATCGTTTTCACTCCGGGCTCAGCAAGGAACGTGCTCTTAATGTATCGAGCTGCGGCATGCAGCTGATCGATCTTTAAATAGTTTCTCTCACCTATTTCATCGGCAAGTTTTGTGATGTGCTCGTGCAATCGATTGGCAAGATCCTTTTGCTCCGGGCGCAACGCAGGAAGAGTGCCGCGGAAGGATTGTCCAGGCATGATCGTGCCATCGACGAATGGATAAATCAAAATGAACAGAACGACAAGCGAGCAGCCGAAGAAAAAGCAGAGATGCTGGCGCGTGAAGTTCAGCCGACCTACTCTTATAGCCATTGTTAGTCCAGGCGATTTGCGATTAGCCCATCTCGATTCTAATACCGGCTGGGCACCCAACGCCTGCTTTCCAAAACAGTTGTGTCATTGTATTTATGCTTATTGCTTCGCTCCGGCAACGCCACTTTCTTGTGCTTGACCTTTTCGTACGGGATCTGGCTCAAAATGTGTGAAATGATATTCAGTCGAGCCCGGCGCTTGTCGTTCGAGTCCACTATGTACCAGGGGGCAAACGCCGTGTCCGTTCCTTGAAGCATGGCATCCCGCGCCCGGGAGTATGAGTACCAGAGCTCGCGAGAGGGCAGGTCCATCGTGCTCAGCTTCCATTGCCGGAGCGGATCTTCGATGCGAGCTTCGAACCGTCGTTTCTGCTCTTCATTACTCACTTCCAACCAGTACTTGAGCAAACGTATGCCGTTGTCGACGAGGGTTTGCTCAAACATCGGACAGAGACTGAGGAAACGATGATATTGCTCGTCCGAGCAAAAGCCCATCACTCGTTCGACTCCGGCGCGGTTGTACCAGCTTCGATCGAATATGACAATCTCACCGGCGGCAGGCATCTGCGTAACATAGCGCTGGACGAAAAGTTGCGTTTTCTCGCGGTCTGATGGCGCCGGCAGTGCTACGACTCGAAAGACCCTCGGGCTGACGCGCTCGGTAATCGCTTTTATCGTTCCGCCTTTGCCGGCTGCATCTCTTCCCTCAAAGACGATTACGATGCGCTCGCCGTTTTCCTTAGCCCATTCCTGCAAGTGACATAACTCGACCTGCAGCTTGCGAAGCTCTGCTTCATATTCTTTGCGTTTGAGTTTCTCTTTGCTGCCGGTCGAAACGAAATGCGGATCGTCCTGCTTGGGATTCTTTTTCGGTTTATTTTTGTCTTTCTCTTTGCTCACAAGCAGTTCCTCTCAACGGGTATAAACTCGATGCTCGATACAACTATTGAATTAAGCCGCCGAATTTCAGCTTGGCCTCCTGCAGCTGCTCGTCCAGACCACGTTTCTTCAACTCTTGAGCATAAGCTGCCATAGCCCTGATGAAATTCGGATGATGAGCGACTTTGTATTGCAATTGACTGGCGCCCATCTCGAATATCTCAATCACTGTCTGCTCGTCGGGTTTGCTCACACAAATCTGATACAAAAGTTTCGCCCAATCGTAGTTTGGATCATCCTTTCCGATGTGAGTGGCGAGCAACTCAGTCGCCCTTTTGAGTAGAGGCTCGGCCTGGGCAATGCGCTCCGTTCTGATATACAAGAAGGCAAGATCGGAAATTGAATATGCAAGTTGCGCTGAGGCATCATCATCATCAAGCTGTTCGAGAATCTCAATTGAGTCCAGAAGGCATTGCTCAGCCTCAGCGTGCTCTCCCTGTCCGTCGTGCCACATAGCCAGGAAGCGCAGTCCGGCCGCCCTCGCTTCGCAACTGGCGGCATCGGAGTGATTTGCTAATGCCCCCAAACCCTTATCGAAATATTCTTTTGCTTCTTTCGTTTTAGCCTGACTCATGCTTATTATGGCAATGCCGAGATTGCAAACCGGAATGGCAAAATCTCGGTCCTGCAAACTTTCCGCTTCAATCAAACATCTAAAGGCAGCCGTGCGCGCCTCATCCAGTTTGCCCAGCTCAAAGGCTACAGTTGCCGCTTTGAACCGCGATTGCCAATGAGTGAACTTGGGATCGGCTGATGATTTTGCATTTACTGCTCTTTTTCTGCTCACGCTGCCTCCTTGCTTAGGCCTGATCTGCTCGTATAAAGTGCTGTCCGCTAACGCGTGAGAACCTTCTTTGAGCTGAGAGTGTCCACGGAAATTTTTCCAAGCGCCCGCAGCAATTTTGCCTGCGATTCGTTGAAGCCAATTATGGCATTTGCTTTGGAAATTAGCGCCTCGGTATAGTCTCGCTGGGCAACAACCAACTCGAGATCGGTGCCAACTCCTTCGCGAAATCTTGAGGTTGCCACCTGCAACTGCTCTTCTGAGGAAACGACGGCGTCAGTGGTGGCAATTATTAAATTTTCGGCACTCAGTGACTCGAGATATGAATCGCGCACTTCCTGGCAAACACGAGTCAACTCACGAGCGAACTCAAGCTGAGCCTTGCGCGCTTGCCATCTTGCTGCCTGGACGCGGGCAGCGTCGCTCAAGCCCATACCGCCAATGTTCCATTGCACGGAAAGACCGATCATGTAAATCTCGGCGAGATTGAAACGACGCCGGTTGCCTGTATTGCCAATGGATGAGACGCTCGAGCTGGAGAAACTGCCGATACCAAAAGGTCCTGTGCCGGCTGCACTGGAGGCGGCGTTATTACTGGCGCGAGCCACCAGCGCTCCTGTGGTGGCCAGGGCAGCTTGTCCACTGACATGCGGCACCAGCGGCGAGAAGGCAACCTTAATTGCATCTTTAGCGGCCAGGCGTTCCTGTTCCCATTTTTTTAACTCAGGTCTGCTGTCGATGGCAATTTGAACAAGCTCGGTAATCCTCAAATCATCATCGACCAAACGCAATTTTCGAATGCTCCGCTCCTTGAGAACGATATCCTCAGCACAATCGAGGTTGAGGAGAGTGGACAAATCAACGGCCGCTTTTCGCCGCGCTACTTGCTGCGCGATCAAAGCTTGTCGATCGCGAGCCAGTTGGGTCTGAGCCTGCAAGAGATCCAACTTCGTGATAGCGCCGTTGTTGAACTGGATGCGATTTTTGTCGCACAACGTCTTGGATGTTTCCAATGCCTTGATGCGAATTTGCAGAACCACATCTTGAAGGGCCAGCTGGTAATAAAGATGCGCTGCTTCCAGAAGGATATCATTAGCGGTCCGATCCAGAGCGAAACGCGACGCTTTCCATTGATGCAATGTTTGGCGAGCAGTGAACAGATTGGCGCCGCCGCTGAAGAATGTCCAGTTCAGCCCCGAGGGTATGGTCATGTATGGACTGTTGACGTTCGTGAGCAGTCCGAATGGGCTGGCATACTTTCCTTGAATGTACTGGTAGTTGTACTGATTGGTGATTGTCGGCAGAAAATTTCCCAGCGAGCTGCGAAAAGTCCATTTGCTGGACTCCGCGTCGGCATGCGATATTTTGATGCTCAGATTTTCCCCGGCTACTTGTTTGAGCACATCGCGAAGATTCAAAGTTTTTGTGCGCTCAGCATCGATCTCATATGGAGAGAGGCTGGAGCGCAGTTGTATGAGGGCGCGTAAAACGGGGGGCTTAACCGAAATCTCCTCGGGAGTGACAAAGACCGCCGCCTCGCTCGTTTCCGCTTGCATAAGCGAATCTTCCCCTTGAGCGTTTGCAGATGGTGAATCAGATTGCTTGTCCCTGATCGCCGGCCGCAACGGCACCGCTTGTGGTGCCAACTGATCATGATCGGCCATCGGCACCGTCTGTGGTGCGGCCTGACTCGGATCGGCTGGTGATACCACATCTGGTGCGGGCTCAAGACTCTGCGCATCTGCAGGCGCTGCCGAGTGAAGCATTATGCAGAGATAGACTGCGGTTGATATCAGTCCAGGAGGCTTTGTCCGGGTGGTTCTCAGTCTGGCCGATAAGCAGGTGCGAAGTCTCTTCATCGATCACCTATTGGACGCGGCAGTGGCGCTGACCGGATCGCCCTCGAGCAGATCATCAGGAGGGTTGATCACCACCACCTCGGATTCGGAAACGCCCGATTTGACTTCCAGTTCGTCGCCAAAATCGCGCCCGATGATCACCTTTTGAAAATGCGCCTTGCCATCCTTGACAGTGACGAGTTCAAGCCCATCACCCCACGGGATAACGGCATTGCTCGGCACTCGCACCCAGGCATCGTTTCTCCTCACGGTCAATTTCACCTGGGCGTACATCCCCGGTAAGAGAACGTGGTCTTTATTCTCGACTCTGATTTCAGTCTGTCTCGATCGTGTCTGGGGGTCGAGAGCTCCGGCTACGTTCGTCACTTCTCCAAGAAAGGTTCGCTCCGGAAACTCGGCAACGAAAAGCTCCGCTTTCGTTCCAGGGCGCAGATACTTCGAGATTTTCTGTGGCGCGTTTACATAAATGCGAAGCACATCGAGTTTAGCCATTTGAAAAAGCTCTTTATTCTGAGATTGGCTGCCGGCTGTGATCAAAACGCCTGGATCTACCTTTCTCAGCGTGATCACACCATCAAATGGTGCCCTGACATATTTGAAGGCCTGCTGCGCTTTGAGCTTTTGCACAGCCGCCTGCTTCGATGCCACCGAAGCTAGTGCCACGTTTATTCTGGCTCTGGCCGCGGTCACCGATTCATCGACGGCACGCGCCTCTGCTGCAGATGCTTCAAGAGATGCATTTTGCGAAGCGAGGGCGCGCAGTTTTTCGTCCCGGCTCTGCAAACTAACGGCGCCGTCGCGGGCCATGTTTTGCCAGCGCGAAGCCGTCAAACTGGCAAACTCTTGATCCGCTTTGTGCAGCTTGACTTGCGCATTGGCTGACGCTGATTGAGCTTGCGCTTCCTTCAAGTTTGATCTGGCGCTCTCTAACTCCGCTTTTGCTTGAGCGAGATCGGCAAGACTTTGAGACAACTCTTCGTCGATTGTCGGCGTATCGATCTCGGCAATCACCTGACCTTCCTTCACCTGATCGCCCAGATCGACCATGCGGTTCTTCAAATAGCCATCGACGCGCGAATAGATGGTGGCATATTGCATTGCTCCGATGTTTCCAGGGAGTGTAGCGGACTCTTCAAAAGGAGCCGGCTTAACGCTGACTGTTTTCACGGATCGGGAGGCGGAGGCGATCTCGGTTTCCTTCTCATTCAAAATCTTTTGCTCGCTCAGCTTCGGTATCAAACCCAGGGCAAGCAAGATGCCAATGATGACGATGGTTATGACGATCACAATCGCAAAATTCGATTTTCCTGATGATCTGTATTGTTTATCGTTGCATCTCAATTTCTCAGGCTGCTCCGTGTGCTTCTGTGTTTTTCTTGCGATTAGCCGCCAACCAGCTGTAAATCAATGGAACCAGAATCAAAGTTGACAGTGTGGCAACAGTCAACCCGCCGATCACAGCGCGTCCGATAGAGGCATTCTGTCCTGTGCTGAGCGACATGGGAATCATGCCTAAAATCATGGCCGTGGCTGTCATGCAAACCGGACGAAAGCGCTGTTTACCGGCTTCGGCAGCCGCCTCGAGAGCGCTCTTGCCTTCGCGCAGTTGCTCATTGCAGAAGGTGATCATCAAAATGCTGTTTGCCGATGCAACCCCGATCGTCATGATCGCGCCCATGAGCGCCGGTACACTGAAGGTGGTCTGCGTGACGAATAAACTCCAGACAATTCCGGTTAGAGCACCAGGGATGGCCATCAATATGATCAAGGGGTCGATCCATGATTGAAAGTTCACGACCAGCAAAAGATAAACAAGCAACACCGCTCCAGCCAGGCCGATCAGCAGTCCGGCGAAGGCCGTCTTCATGCTCATGACCTCACCCGTAACAATGATGGCCGTACTATGCGGTGCCTTGCTGCGGAATTGATCGAGGGTTTTCTCGACATCGCCCGCGACACCACCCAGATCGCGATGCTCGCAATCGACGTAAATATCGAAGCATGGTTGTACATTGACGTGATTCACCACATATGGTGTATATTTTCGAGTCGGCTTGGCGACATCGGCAAGCAATAACACGGGCCGTACATCATTTTCCTTGGTCGTCGGGCTGCCCACCGGTATATTGTAAATGTCACCAAGCGAAGACATCTCTCGCTGGGGAGACTGGGCGGCCAGATAGTATTGAACGCCGTTAGCGCTGTTCACCCAGAAGTTAGGCATCACCTGAAAGCTCGAACTCAAATTGACCAGGAGCGAATTGGAAATATCCTTCTGGCTCAGACCAAGCTGATTGGCAAGCGTGCGATCGACTTCAAAGAGATACTCAGGCGCATTCTCGACCTGATGCAGGCAAACATCAACCGCACCCGGCACTCGCTTGATCGCCCGCTTGATTGCCAGCGCCAGGTTGTAATTTTCCTTGGCATTCATACCAATGATTTTTGCATCAATAGGAGCCGGCAGTCCGGCGTTCAGGATTTGCGTCACAATGTCGGCAGGCTGATAGTAATGACTGCAGAATGGAAATTTCTTGTCGAGCATGTCGCGAATCTTTTCTTTGTAATAATCCGTCGGATGGGCGCGATTATGCTCCTCCAGCGCCACTAGAATTTCTCCATCGGCTTCGCTGATTGTCTGGCTGTCGGAAAAAGCAAAGTTGACACCGCTGACGGGCAAGCCGATATTGTCGGTCAGAACCTTTATTTCCTGCCGCGGAATAATTTTTCGCATCTCCGACTCTACTTGCTTGAACACTTTCTCGGTCTCCTCAACCCGCATTCCAGGAGGCGCCGAGAGGTGCAAACGAATCTGTCCGGCATCGATCGGCGGAAAGAAATCGCGACCGATGGCAGGAATCAGGCAAAACGAGCCCGCGTAGAAACAAGCAAACAAAAGGGCCACCAGAGGGCGGTGGTGCAGGCACCAGACAAGACCTTCATGATAACCGTCGCGGGCTTGATTGAACTTTTTGTCGATCAGCAAATGTATGCGGCGAAAGAATCCGGGACTGGGCTCAATGTAGTCGGCGCCGTGATGCTCGGCAGCCAGCAACGTTTTAGACATGAGCGGCACGATTGTGCGGGACAGTCCGTAGGAAGCAAGCATGGCAAAGCTGACCGTGAGACCAAGAGGGATGAACAGCGATCGCGCCGGTTCAGACAATAGAAAGACCGGCAAGAAGACAACACATATGGATATCGTGGACACGAAGGCCGGCAAGGCCACTTCCTCTGCACCATCCATGATGGCTTTGACTATGGGCTTGCCCAAGCCCATCTGCCGATGCACGTTTTCGATCTCGACCGTGGCGTCGTCGACGAGCATTCCGATGGCCAGCGCCAGACCCCCAAGAGTCATCGAATTGATGGTATTGCCCGTGATGTGCAAGCAGATGATCGCCGAAAGGATTGCCAGTGGTATGGAGGTAATGACAATCAAAGTGCTGCGCCAACTTCCCAGAATGGCTAACATGAACAAGGCCGTCAGGCATGCCGCATTGACGGTCTCGAATGCAACATCGTCGATGCATTCCTGAACGAACTTGGATTGGTCGGTCAAAATATCAAGCGACACGGATGGAGGCAATATCGCTCTTACACGCGGCAGTACTTCCTTAACCCGTTTCACCACAGTCAGTGTCGAAGCACCGCCGCTCTTTAAAATATTCATGATGACGCCCCGCTGTCCATCAATGTTTACGATGTTCAGTTGAGGTTGAAAACCATCATGCACGAAAGCCACATCTTTTACAAAAACCGTGGCGCCATTCACCGTTTTCACCGGAATATTATTGAGCGTGTCGAGCAGTTTCGGAATATTGTTCAGCGTGATCACATATTCCGATTTGCCCATCTTGCTGGTGCCGCTTGGAGCGATAATGCTGGAAGTGTTCACGGCATTCACGATGTCGGTGGGCGTCAAACCGTAGGCATAGAGAGCCTTCGGATCGAGATCGACACTGACTTGCCTGTATTTGCCGCCGCTGGGAAAGGGAATAGTTGCACCTTGCACGACGGCCAGCTGGCTGCGGATGAACTGGTTCGCCAGATCGAAAAGCTGGGCCTCTCCCAGCTCTTTGCTAGCGACGACGAGCTGCAAGATGGGAACGTCCGTGGCCGATGATTGCACCACAAATGGTGGCGACATGTTTGGCGGCATAGATCGAAGCGCAGCGCTCGAAGTCGAAGCTGCTTGAGCTACCGCCATGCCCACATTACTGCCTTTGTGCAGGTAGATTTTGATCACGCTCATGCCATTGAGCGACATGGAATCCATATGAGAGATGCCGGCCACCGTAGAAGCCAGTGCTCGTTCGCTTACGGTCGTGACCAGACTCTCGATGTTGCGCGGTGACATGCCGGTGTATGTCCAAACGCAACTGACAATCGGCACATCGATCTCGGGGAATATGTCCTTAGCCATCTGCATGAGCGAAACAGCGCCGAACAAAAAGATCGAGATCGCAAGAACGATAAACGTATGCGGCTTAGTAAGAGCAAGCTGGACAATCCACATGGGCGTGGATAGTAACATATAGAAAAGTATGGAGAAAGGAAGAAGAACTCATGATCAGTGCATCGCCATTGTTGAGGAACAGCCATCTTGACTCAGTTGTTTCTTTCCTCCTCTCCTTAATTCACGGCAGCAAGCACGGGAAGAGGCCGCGGAGGCGCGGAATGCCACTATGCTTGGTGGCGCTTTAAAGCAATCCACCAAACCGGTTTTGCTCAACAGGTTTGCTCAATCGGATTGTTGGCGAAGGCGGCGCTTGTGGTGCTGTCGTTTTTTCACTTTAGGCTTTTTTGCTTTGCCTTTTTGGCTCGCGGCATTATCATCGGCAACTTCCGTGCTGGCCGCAGGAGCGGCTCCCGGTTTCTCCGGTGTCGCCGGGTTAGCAACCTCGGCCTTCTGAGCCGGAGATTTACTGAAGGATGTGACAATCTGATCGATCGGGATGCGCGAAGCTTTGAACTTGCCCGGATACATCATCTCAAGACTGAATTGCACGGCAGCGTAAAACAATCCGACGGCGGCAAGAAAGTAGACAACATTGAGAAAGACAAAGCGCGCCCCTCTCTCCAGGTCGTGAGAGCGGCGGGAACGCCGGAAGCGGGCGACGGTGATCAACTCGTCGAGACGACGGGTGATATCAGCCGGACGAAATCCGGAACGAAGTCCGCCGCCGAGCTTGCCCATCGACTCGGTAGTAACGTGCCTGCCGCAAACAACGCAGAACTTGAGCCCGGGGTTTAGTTTTGCACCGCAATAGGGACAAGTTGCTACAGTCATTCTCGGCTCGGATACATGGTGAACTTACTCCGGAGTTGGCACACCAACGCGGGCCAGACCTATTTGTAATATTACATCTAAAACTCTATTTTCTGCGCACCATCGCCAGTGGCGTAGCGCCCAAACATCTCGGAAATCGAGGATTTATCGTGAGCCAGTGTTTCTTGCTTGGCATTTAGTTCGACGATTCTACTCTTCAGTTCCTCAATTTGTTGCTCAATCACCTTGATTTCCTCGGTGATTTCAGTCTCCGTCATAGTCAGAGCATCCGCCAGGGTCTGAAATGCTTTTCCAAGTTCGCTCTCGGCCAAGGATTGTTCCCCCTTCCCAGCTAATCAGTCTAATTCTACCCTCTACTCTTCCCTATGTGAGAGATTCTCATAACATATGACATCCTTATCAACCGGGCCAGCCGATAATGTACTCAAGGCTGCCATCCCCATCTCGGGCTCGGTCCTCACGAGGCCGTCCTAGATCCCCGCCCCCTGAAGAAAGACATCGACAGGATCAGACCCCTGAGCGTTCGTTTCCGCTCTCTCTTCGCTGACAGCGCCGGCACCGCCGGCAAGCAGGCTTTGAACCTGCCGCTCGAGGGATTCAATTCTCTCCTTCAAGCGTTTAATCGCCTCGGCCTCAGGGTCGGGAGTCACTTTATCGTCATCAACGCGCTTGCCGTCTCGGTAGAGTACGCGACCGGGAACGCCGACGACGATTGAGTTATCAGGCACATCCTTAAGCACGATCGATCCCGAGGCAACCCTGACGTTGTCGCCGACTCTAAGAGCGCCCTGGATCTCAGCGCCGCTTCCGACAACCACATTGTTGCCCAGGGTGGGATGGCGTTTCTGCCCGCGCGTCTTTTCGCCCTGACGCGCTTCCACTCCGGCGCCTAATGTGACGCCCTGATAAATGAAACAGTCGTCTCCAATCACGGTAGTCTCGCCAATCACGACCCCCATGCCGTGATCGATGATAAAGCGGCGACCGATCGTCGCCCCCGGGTGGATCTCGATGCCGGTCAAAACGCGCGCCACATGCGAAACGAACCGCGCGGCCGTGGTATGGCCGGCGCGCCAGAGTTCATTGGCAATGCGATGAGCAACTATGGCATGAAAACCTGGATAACAAAGGACGACCTCGAGCCGATTGCGTGCCGCCGGGTCCTTCTCCAGAATCGCCTCGATCGTTTCATCTATAAATTGCCATTGCATTGCGTCTCACCTGATGACGTTTCACCCTGATGCCATTTTGCAGCAAGCTCTCCCCGCCGCCCTTGGAGTGCCGCTCAGCGCCAGGGCTTCATCTGGCGTCAACGCCCAGAATGGCGCTCCTGCGGGGCATTCGGGTTTAGAAACCTTCGCTTGCGTGGAATTTATCAGAGTAATGATCATATTAGAGATTAAATCTGATCATTCTTTACATATTGAGGGCGGCTAATTCGTATTTTCCCCATGTTTGGGGGCGTTTTTGCCGGTATTCTGGGGAAAAAACCACCTGACAACTGTCAAAAACCACTCGATATCGCATAGATGCACCTACGAGAAAAGTTCTCGACCCAGCAAAAACGGTCCCACGGGCAAATTGGAATAGCGGCGGCATCCACAACAGACCATGTCTTCCCAGGCTGATAAACTTCTATCCAGTCAATCTCAGGAGATCAAGAAAACTCCTGATAAAACTGCGTCTACGGACAGCACTCTAAACCTTACTACTGTCGCCGACAAAAAAACGCCCAAGAGGGTCGACCTTGCCTCGATCGCGGGTCCCGCCAATCCGCCTGCCGATGCACCGAAAGAAGATCCAAAAGCCAAAACCGTAGATCCGCTGGCACGTCCCAAACTTAAGGTCGAGGAACCCGCCGCTCCTCAACCGCCTAAGAAAGTAGACCTGCTTGCCCATCAGATATCGCTTGCCGATAGTCGAGCTGGAAAACCGAATGTCGCCCGGTCTTTCCAGCAAACAGAAGCACAGAAAGAAAATGAAGCCAAGCAGAAGCAAGGGCTGGCAACCCGCTTCGGCGGCGGCTTCCTGGACACAGCCGGTGGTCTGGCATCGAGCACTCTGGAGATCGTTACTGGGAAGACCGATACTACAGAAGCTCTGATCGCCACCAAAACCGGCAAGAAGACAGGCAAAGAGTTCGCCGCTCTCAACATTGCCCATACGGTCACCGACATGGCGACTCTGGGCAAAAACCTGGGAGCCGACGCTATAGGCGTTGGCGACGGCAAGACCTCTGCTGCTCTGAAGCAAGCCGCCAGCAACTACGTCTCTCAAATCACCAACGGCACCGCTGGTGACAAAGCCGAGGCAGCCGGAAACTTCACTGCATTTGTAGGCAGCTTGCTCATCCCGGTTGGCGGATCCGCAAAAGGTACAACCAGCCTCATAGGCGACTACCGCAAAGCGACAATCGGACTCAAGGCCGAGCAGGAAGGTCTGTCGCTGCGCAATGCCGTCGCCGGTCTGAAAAAGACCGAGGGCGTAATGGTCAAGGCGGAAGGAGCGGCAGCCAGAACCGATGGTATAGTCGCCCGCACCGAAGCGGTCGTGGCCAAAACGGTCGAAGCGGGCACGAAAACCGAAACCGTGGTGCCGAAGGTCACGGCAATCGAAGCAAAAACAGGGACAGCCGCCAAGGATCTGCTTACTGTAGACACCAAAGTCGGTGGCACAGCGGCTCGCACCGTGGAAGGATCGGGCAGCGGTTTGGCGACCAGAGTAGATGCGCTCAAGCAAAACGGCGCCGGACGCAGTCTGACAACCAAGCTGGAGGGATTGGGCGCCAAAACCGAAAGCGGTGGTGTACGCACAGAGGGTACCGCTGCCAGAATTGAGCAAGGCGCTCAGCATGGTCCGCACGCTCCTGCAGGCGGTCAAGTCGAAGTTAAAGCCGGTCAGGAAGGCAAGGATCTTCTTCAGGCCGGCACCACC
>JAJPJO010000368.1 GCA_021324135.1 Pseudomonadota bacterium | reverse complement strand
CCGGTATTTGTGCACCGACGAGGCGCCGATTGTGCCTCTCTTCCTGGCCACGCACAACGCCCTTTGCAAACCATGGACGCATGGTATCGCATGTAATGCCCTCGACATTCAGTACATGAAGTCGGCCTGGATCGGCGAAGGTTCCTCCCAGGGACAAAACGGAGGCTCGCTCTGATGCTCACCTTCATCATCAAGCGAATCATCACCGCCATTCCGGTTTTGTGGATCATCGCTTCGCTGACCTTCGTCTTAGTAAGAGTCGTTCCAGGCGGCCCTTTCGACAGCGAGCGCACTCTGCCACCAGAGATAGTGGCGAACCTGGAGGCGAAATATCACCTGGACAAGCCGGTTTACGAGCAGTATTTCCTTTATCTCGGTCGCCTGCTGCACGGCGATCTGGGCGTTTCATACAAATACGTGAATCGAACCGTCAACGACATCATCGCCGATGCATTTCCTGTGTCGCTCGAACTTGGTTTGCTCGGCCTGAGCCTGGCCATAATCGTCGGTGTCCCCCTGGGCGCGCTGGCGGCAGTAAAGCGAGGCACGATGATCGACTACGGCTCCATGTTTGTCAGCACGGTCGGCATATCACTGCCTTCATTCGTCATCGGAGCCTTGCTGATTTTCACATTTGGCATTTGCCTGCAGCTCCTGCCGGTGGCCCTCTGGGAATCGCCCCGGCACATGATACTGCCTGCGGTGACACTGGCATTCGGGCCGGCCGCCTTTCTGGCTCGCCTGACGCGGGCCAGCGTCCTTGAAATCCTCGAAAAGGATTGGGTGCGAACCGCTCGCTCGAAGGGTCTGTCGGGATTCAGCACGGTTGTCAAACATGTCTTGCGCAATGCCCTGGTTCCGGTGGTGACCGTCCTCGGTCCGCTCACCGCCGCTCTGATCACCGGATCGTTCGTCGTCGAATATATTTACGCCATCCCCGGGCTGGGGAGATTCTTCATTACCGCAGTCAGCAATCGCGATTACGATCTGATCCTGGGTACGACGCTGCTCTTTTCCATTTTGCTGATCATCACCAATACAATCGTCGACATCGCCTACAAATATCTCGATCCGCGCATGGAGGTGGAGGGTTAGATGCAAGCGAGGCAAGCAAGACCGATCAAGGAGGGGCGATAATGGCACAAGCCAAGCGTGATGCCTGGTCACGACTGAAGCGCATTCCCTCGGCCTATGCCGCGATGATTATCATCGCCCTGGTTTGCTTTCTGGCTCTCTTGTCGTATTTAAACGTGCCGCTCACTCATTTCGCTTTTGATGAGACCAGCGAAGCGGTGCTCAACGGGCCGAGCGCTCAACACCTGATGGGCACGGACGAGCTGGGGCGGGACCTGCTTGCCAGAGTGATATTCGGTTCGCGACTTTCGATCAGCATCGGCTTGATGACGGCCATTTTCGGTTTCCTGATCGGCACCGTATATGGTGCGATCGCCGGCTATCTGGGCGGCAAGCTCGACAATATCATGATGCGCGGTGTCGACATCGCCTATTCGCTGCCCGACTTGCTGGTCATGATTCTCATCGGTGTTTTGATCGGGCGAGGCACAAGCGGAATTTTGCTTGCCCTGGCCCTGATCAGCTGGAGAGGAACGGCACGCCTCGTGCGCGCTCAGTTTATTCAGTTGAAAAACGAAGAGTTCATAGAAGCAGCCCGAGCCCAGGGACAGAGCCATATAGCCATAATCCTCAAACATATGATTCCTAACTCTCTTGGTCCTGTAATTGTGGCCATGACGTTTACGGTTCCTGCGGCAATTCTTTCTGAATCAACCCTCAGTTTCATCGGCCTGGGTTTGTCACCGCCGGCTTGCAGCTGGGGAACGCTTGCCAGCGACGGTTGGCGCTCTTTGCGCACCCACCCGCATCTGATTTTCTTCCCGAGCTTTTTTATTTTCATGACCGTACTTTCATTCAACTTTCTCGGCGATGGCTTGCGTGATGCCATCGATCCTCGCACGCGGATCAATTAAGTGATAAGCCGAGGCTGCGCTCGGCCCTTGCCAGGTTCTCCGCCCGAGAGTAATAATGAAAATTGAGAAGGCATCCACGCTGTACGGTTATTAGAGGTCTTGTTTAATGAGACTGATATTGTCTGGCCGCCCGAGAGGAGGTCCGGCAGCAATGCTCGCAACGATCATGCTGCTCGGGATTACATCGATCGTTTCACCTGCCACCGCCCTTGATACCACACGCGAGAAAGAGCTGCAGGCGAGCATCGCCAAACTGACTAACGATATCGAGGAAAACCCGCAGAGCGCCGACCACTACGTGATCAGGGGCCACGCTTATCGGGCCCTGGGTAAGTACGATCTGGCCCTCAAAGATTACGATCAGGCTTTGAAGCTCGGCACGAAGTCATCATACGTGGACGAATGCTATGAAGGCAGAGGCACATGTTATTTGAAGTTGAATAAGTTGAACGAAGCGATGGCTGACTTCAACAAGGCTCTCAAGCTCGACCCGGGACTGTTCGAAGCGCGAAAGGGTCGCGCCGCTGCTCTCTTGCGGCTGGGCAGACCCCAGGAGACGGCCGCCGAAATTACCGGCATGCTCGCCCATCACAAACGCGACTCTTCCTTATATTTGTCGCGAGCCCGAGCGCTTTCGGCGATGCGGCAATATGACAGAGCCCTGGCTGATGTAAAAATGGCCGCCTCGGTCAACAAGGACGACATGTACGTTCCCCTTGAAGGCGCCCGAGTCTACCTGGCACTGAGGCAGCCTCAGATGGCTCTTGCTTATTTGAATTCCGACCATAAAAAATGCTCCGGCATGGGCGAATACTGGGCATTGATGTCGCTTTCTCACTACTCGCTCGGTCAATTTCAAAACACCGTCAATGAGGCGAACAAGGCGAAAGATCTGGGCTATCAGAACGCCGATCTTCTCGCGGCTGCCGCTGACAGCTCGGCGCGCCTGGGACACAACGACGAGGCGGTAAGCTTTGCCACATCGGCAGTGGGCTTGAATCCGAACAATGCTATGGCCTTGTACGTGCGCGGTCAATGCTGGAAAAAGCTCAAGCGCGACGACCTGGCCAAAGAAGATCTGCAGAAAGCGGCATCGCTTGGTTACGCACCGAAATAACCCTGGTTTCCTCAGCCTCTTGTGAGGGTACAGAAGTGGTAGCATTGGCGCACCGCTCTAATAAGCTCGAGCTGCAAAGCCGCTTATCTCAAGGAAGAAAACATGCCCTCAGCCCATCAATCTCGCCTATCAGGAAAAGTGGTATCACAATCGATTGCCGGCGTTTTTATCCTCCTTTTCAGCGCCGCTGCCGCTCCGGCTTTCGCCCAGGAGAAAGGCTGGATCCTGACGCAACGCAGCACATCCATGGGCGATCTGTACACGTATGTCAGTCCAAGTGGGCTGAAATGGACCGTTCCCAAAGTCGGCGCCAACATCGTCACCATGGCTCCGAGCTGGAACGTGACTATGTTCAACGATAAAACAAAATCGTTTTTCACCACCACATTTGCAGAATGGAAGCGGCAGATAACCAAAAACGATCAGCGCGCCCTCGAGATGCGCAGCAATCCCTGGAGCAAAGGCGGCGCCGGAGCCGTGGCCGGATTGAAGGCGACGCAATACGTCATGAGGGTCGAGCCCGGAAAAGGAGCAGGCAAGCTGCGCTCGGTACGCGAGGCAGAGTGCTGGGTGGCTGATGAGATCACGGTTCCCGATGCCGTCGCCTCGATGCTCTCCGATACATACGGCATGCCGAAGACCAAGTTCTTTCCCCTGCGCCTCACCTACAAGACCGCGGACGGCAAAAGCGGCGTCGGTCTTGATACCTACAGGAGCCAGTCATCCGCCATGCCGCCCAACTACTTCGCCGCCCCTCAGGGCTATACCGCCGTGAAGAGCCAGGCGGAAGTGTTTATGGATGACGAGACCAAGCAGATGTTTAACGACATGGCATCCGAGATGGGCCTGGACGCGCCGAAACAGGCACCGCGCTCCGCTCCGCCAGTCAGTGCCGCCGGCGCCGGGCGCCGCCAGGGCATGTCCATGAGGCAAAACGCCGCGCCCCAGGGCAACAACGAGTCCAAGTCCCAGGATCAGCTCAGCAAGCTCCTCGATTCGTTCAAGGGCAAATGACCGGCTGAAGATCTGGTTTTTTTCTGATTAAATTAGAAACGATCATTTTGTGGCATATACTCTTTTGGAAGGGGCAGCGCCAGGAAGGACGTTTCTTTTGCTACCGCCACTGAGAATCCCAAACTTGAAGATTGTGCACAAAGGAGCCATTCTGGTCCTTGTGCCGTTGTTGTTTGAGTTGGTCTTCCTGGCCGTCTTGACGGAGCTCTTGCACCGGGCTGAGGTCGAGGTGCAAAGGCAAGTCCGATCCAAAGCGATCATCTCGCAGGCAAATACGCTCTCCAAACTCTTTTACGACGCCGGCGTAGCCATGGGCGGCTACAGTATCACGAAGAGCCCGCTCTTCTCCGATCGTTATGACAAGATTGTGCGCCAGATCCCGCAAGATCTGGCCGAGCTGAAGAAACTGGTTGGCGATAATCCCAAGCAGCAACAGATTTTAGAGAACCTGCAAAAAATCACGGTCACCGGCTTGAAGATCCTCGGTGAGGCGAAAGCAGCGATCGACGACAACCGCGTAGATGTGGCGCAATTCCGCGCCCGGCACATGTATAAGGAAATCCGCTCTCTGGCTGACAAATTGCAGGATGAGTTGCGAGGACTGACCGAGGACGAACGGCGAATTGAAGCTGAGAGCCCCGAGAAACAGAATCGATCCAGAACCATACTGAAATTATTCCTGGTGGCGGGCGTCGTCTTCAACATATTGATCGCCTTCGTCTTGCTATGGTTTTTCACGCGCAGTATTAAGAACAGACTGGACGTGATGACCGATAACTCATTCAGATTGGCTCGCGGTCAGGCGCTCAACCCGCCTGTCGGAGGAGGCGATGAAATATCCCACCTCGACGGCGTTTTCCACAGCATGGCGGACGCACTTATGGAAGCAGCTCGAAAAGAGCGCGCCGTCATCGACAATGCCGTCGACGTCATTTGCTCGATCGACATGGACGGCAAATTCATCGCCGTCAACCCGGCCTGTTACGACAACTGGGGATACACTCAAGAAGAGCTTCTCGGCAAACGCTTCATCGAAATCATCGCCCCGCAAGACATATCCGAGACGATCAAATCAGTGCGATCGGTGCGCGCCGAGAAAGGCAACACGCAATTCGACAACCGCGTCAGACGCAAGGACAGCAGCGAAATCAGCGTATCGTGGTCGGCCTATTGGTCCGAGAAAGAACGGGCGATGTTCTGCGTCGCCCACGACATCACCGAGCGCAAACTGGCTGAGGAAGCCATTCGCGCCAGCGAACAAAGAATCAGAACGATCATCAACCACATGATCGTCGGTCTGGTGATTGTCAACCAGGACGGATTCATCGAGTCGATGAACCCGGCTGCCGAGCAGATCTTCGGCTATCGCGCCGAGGAGATAGTCGGTCGCCATTTGCTTGCCCTGTTCGGCGATTCCAAATTCTTCTCGGAGCACACCGAAAACGACACCATGGCCTTCATGGAAACGCTGTTCAACCAGGCACTGAACCGCATCGGCGAATTCGATTGCTTGAAGAAAAACGGCGAAGATTTCCCGGTCGAGCTTTCATTGAGCGAATTGAAATCGCACGAAGGCGAGCGCTACATGGCTAACGTCCTCGACGTATCCGAGCGCCGCGAAGTGGAGCGCTTGAAGAAAGAATTCGTCTCGACGGTCAGCCACGAGCTCCGCACACCTCTTACATCCATCCGCGGCTCACTCACCCTCCTTTCTGTAGGCGCCATGGGCAAACTGCCCGAGCAAGCCCAGAAGGTGGTGGCAATCGCCGAGCGTAACACGATTCGATTGATCGGATTGATTAACGACATCCTCGACATTGAAAAACTGGAAGCCGGCAAACTCGACATGGTCTTCGACAACACGCCGATGCAGGACATCCTGGAGCGTTCGGAACAATCGGTGGCGGCCTTCGCGGCCAACAACGGCATCAAGCTCGAGATCATGCCATCAGATGCGGTGGTATACGCCGATGGCGATCGTCTCGTTCAAGTCATAGTCAACTTGCTCTCCAACGCCATCAAATTCTCGCCCAAGGGTCAGACGGTCACCGTGGTGACCGAGAATGCCGCCGGCTTCGTGCAGGTGCGCGTCGTCGACCGCGGTCGCGGTATCCCTGAGAAATTCAAGAAACTCCTCTTCCAGAGATTCCAACAAGTGGAAGCATCGGATGCGAAGAAGAAGGGCGGCACCGGTCTTGGTCTGGCAATTTGCAAAGGCATCATCGAGCAACACGGCGGTCAAATCGGAGTCGAATCGGAAGAAGGCAAAGGCAGCACATTCTGGTTCCGCGTCCCCCCGGCCCGCACCGATTCAACCCTGGTCGTCACTGCCCAGAAGACCGACCTGAAAGAAGCTCAGAAAGAGCTGGCCAGCTAGCAAACCGGATCGAAACAGGCGCCTGGACCGATCGTGCCTGAAGCGATCGGGTCTGAGAAGCGAGCGGCAGCTTGCCAATATTTATTGGTCACCCGGCATCTTCGCCGGATCCAGTACCAGGATCCTTTAGTGTCAGAGGGTATATAACGTTTGGTCTGGCTGATGCGACACGGGTTTAGAGCAGCGTGTTAAGATGTCCTGAAAGCCTGGCTTGACAAGATGTTTGGGCGTTTACTCATTGGTGTTTAATTTAGTACGTGCATGAGGAAGGGACGACACCGGCGATGAAGGTTCTCATAATTGATGATGAAGAGGACTTTCGAACCATAGCCAGCAGCTGCCTTGGTCTTTTGGGCGGAGCCATGGTAATCGAGGCCGGTTCCGGCGAAGAAGGTCTTAAAAAGGCGGAGCAGGAACAGCCGGATGTAATTCTTCTCGATCTGGTCATGCCCGGCATGGATGGAATGCAGACTTTGACCAACATGCGCAAAAATCCGGCTACGGCTGAAATACCGGTCATTTTCGTGACCACAAAGGGAATGTTCGAGGGCTTCGAGGACATGCGGAAACTCGGGGCTCTGGCGGTAATCACCAAACCGTTCGATCCGATGAAACTTGGAGACCAGGTGAGAAAAATACTCGACGACGCCAAAGCGGGGTAAGCAGCGAGCCATAGCTCAAAGATTTGATAGGCGGGGTAATTCTATAAAAGGTATGCAGACATGAAAGTACTGATTATCGACGACGAAGAGGATACGCGCGAGATAGCCAAGATGAGCCTGAGCTTGCTTGGCGGGCTTGATGTAGTCGAGGCCGAAAGCGGTGTCGACGGCATCAAAGTAGCCGAAGTGGAGCAGCCGGACGTGATTCTGCTCGACATGATGATGCCGATCATGGACGGTCCTTCGACGCTCGAAGCCCTCCACAATAACGATGCCACCAGAGGCATTCCCGTCATATTCTTGACCGCAAAGGCGATGACATCCGAGATCGAAAAGTTGAAGCGCATGGGAGCCACAGGCGTTTTGACCAAACCATTCGATCCCACCACGCTGGCGCAGCAAGTGCAGAAGATTTTGGACACAAGAGAAGTCGAGAGTTGATCGCTTCGAGCCCTGGCATCAGCCAAGCGGCTCTAAGCCGGTAAAGGAACAGCAGGAGCCGAAACGGCATGCAATCATGGAAGGAGACATTTGGAGAACTGAAAGACAAGTATCTGAGACGCTCGACTGAAAGGTTGGCTGAGATACTTGAGATTCTGGACGGCCTCTTCAACAACCCCTCCGACGCCGAATTGATCAAGCGCCTCTCCCGCAATTTTCACTGGCTGGCCGGATCAGGCTCCATGTACGGCTTTCAACAAGTTTCCCAACTGGGCGCTGAGGGAGAGCAATACTGCGAAAGCCTCTTGCGCGGCAATGTTGCATCGCAGCCTGCCGACGTCAACAAACTGAAAGGCATCATCAGCGAACTGTCATCCATATTCAGCCGCGGCAACGGTGATGCGCCGGAAACCTCGAATCTCGGCGCCCCGTCCACGAGCGATAACAACGGCTCGCCTTCAATTTTGATTATCGATGAGGATTCGAGCAATCTCCAGACCATTGCCGAGCTGGTCGATCAAAACGGCATGGTTGTGCGCCCGGCACGCAACATCGCTCAGGCCATGTCGGAGCTTCTCCAATCGATGCCGGATGGCTTGATCATCGAAATACCGCTTCCCGACGGCGATGCCTATGAGCTGGTCGAGAAGGTGCGGGCCATGCCGCAAGGCGAAGATCCGGCCATCATCATCGTCAGCAAACAAAGCGGTTTTCTCGACAAAGTGCGCTCGATCCATTGCGGAGCCGACGCTCACTTCGAGAAGCCGGTCGATTTAAAAGCGATGTTTCGTCGCTTGCGTTATTTACTCGATAAGAAACGGCAGGAGCCGCCGCGCATTCTCTCCGTGGAAGACGATCCCGATCAAGCCGCATTCATTCGCGCTTTTCTGGAATCGGCCGGTTATCAGGTTCGCACTTGCACCGATCCGAAAAACTTTGATGCATACATGTCGCAGTTCCAGCCCGATCTGGTTCTGCTCGATGTCATGCTGCCGGGCATGACCGGATACGAGCTGGCGCGCTACATTCGCCAGGACGAGCGCCACGCCACGCTGCCCGTTCTCTTTCTGACCACGCAAGGTCAACTCGACGCCCGCATTGAAAGCGCCAGGGCCGGAGGCGACGATCATCTCGTCAAGCCGGTTCCGCCTGCATTGCTGTTGAACAGCGTTTCTTCCAGACTGGAAAGATCGCGCTTTCTGAAAACACTTCTCCATAAAGACGGCCTGACCAACTTGCTCAACCACACCACATTCATGGAGCAGGCGCAGCAAGTAGTGGCGCAATACAAGCGGCGCTCGGGCACGGTTGCTCTGATTATTCTGGATGTCGATTATTTCAAATCGATCAACGAACGGCACGGCTACCCCGGTGGAGACAAAGTGCTGGCCGCGCTCTCGCTGCTTCTGCGCCGGCGTTTGCGCCAATCGGACATAATCGGCAGAATCGGCGGCGATGAATTCGGCATCATCGCCGAGGGGCTTGACGATTCAGAAGCCGTCACTCTGGCGACTAGAATTCTTTCCGATTTCGCCGCCATTCAACATGTGACCATGTCGCATGCCGGATTCTATGCCACTTGCTCGGCCGGCATCTGCAATCTGGAAAGTAAGGACATGAGTCTCGAGCAGTGGGTGAGTTACGCCTACAGCGCGCTCAGCAAGGCCAAGGCGGCAGGGCGCAACTGCGCGGTTGCTTTCAATCCGGCCACGGGGCACTCGCGACCGCAACAATGAATTCGCAATCGGCTGGCAAAATAGCTGTTCTAGGCGCTGGCGCCTGGGGCTCGACCATGGCTGTGATGCTGGCCAAGGATCCTTCGAAGTCGGTTCGCCTCTGGGCGCACTCGCAAGAACAGGCTGAGAAAATCAAACGCACGGCGGTAATCGACAAGCCTTCGCCAATTCCTTTACCGGAGAGCCTGCCGGTAAGCCACGATCTTGAAGCCACCATATATGATGCCGACATAATCGTCCTGGCCTGCACTTCACAGTCACTGCGCGATCTCAGCAAACAAGCCGTCGCTATTTTAAAGCGCCGCGTATCGGAGGTCGTGATCGTCAGCGTCGTAAAAGGCCTGGAGTTGAAAACTTACAAGCGGATGAGCGAAGTAATCAAAGAGGAAATCGCATCGGCTCGCGTGATCAGTTTGTCCGGACCGAATCTGGCCATCGAGATTCGCGCCGGGGCGCCGGCGGCAGCCGTGGTGGCGGGCGAATCACTGGCTGATGCCCGCCTGGTTCAAAAGGCGCTGAGCACGAAAAAATTTCGCCTCTACGCCAGCGACGATGTAGTTGGTGTCGAACTTGGTGGCACCCTGAAAAATGTGATTGCCATCGCCGCTGGTGGCTCCGACGGACTGAATCTCGGCATTAATGCCAAATCGGCATTGCTGACTCGCGGGCTTACCGAGATGAAACGCCTGGCCGTCTCGCTGGGCGCGCGCGAGTCCACGCTCTACGGGCTGTCAGGCATGGGTGATCTGTTCGCCACCTGCCAGGGCGATCTCTCGCGCAACTACAGAGTCGGCTTCTACCTCGCCCGCGGCGCCACGCTCGAGCACACATTGAAGCGAGTCGATGCAGTCGCTGAGGGCGTTAACACTACTTTCGCCGTTTGCGATCTGGCCAGAGGGCGCCAGTTGGAATTGCCTATCGCCGAGCAGGTCGAGCTGATTCTAAAAGACCAATCAACGCCCGAGCAGGCGATCGGTTCGTTGATGGGCAGACCGCTGGCGACGGAATAATTGCCTGACGATCTCCGCCGGACCTTCGCCCATTATGAAATTCATCTCTAACAACTATTCATATACATAGATCGCAAAGACCATATATCGTAAGATCTTGAACTGCATGGGCTTTTCTAGGCTTTCCTAGTGAGCGACCGGCGGCAGCTAAGCCGAGCCGGGTCGATGCAAAGTGTTTTAGTTCATCAGCCGGAGCAAGTAGTGAGCGAACGAATTTTAATGTTGGCGTGGGAGTACCCGCCGCGGATCATCGGTGGCTTAGCCAGAGTTGTCTGGGCTTTATCGAAAGAGCTTGCCAATATGGGACTGGATGTGCACGTCGTCACCGCCGATCACCCGGGCACTGCCGAGCACGAGCTGGACGGACTGGTGAAAGTTCATCGCGTCAAAACGCAGAGCGACACGACGCCCGACTTTCTCACCTGGGTGAATCGTCTGAACGTCGGCTTATTGCAATATGCGATCAAGCTTCACATGGAGAAGCCGTTTGATATCGTTCACGCCCATGACTGGATGGTGACCGATGCAGCCTGGGTGATGAAGAGCGG
>JAJPJO010000085.1 GCA_021324135.1 Pseudomonadota bacterium | reverse complement strand
GAGCTCAACGGTCGAACTATATGGGCGGCCGAAGCCGTGGTCCACGGTCACGTGCAAATAGCCGGTTTTGCCGATGGCGCCCCCAACATCAAAATTCCCCAGGGAGTTTAGTGGTAACTCAACCTGGGGATTATCGACGTAGCCTCTGACTGTGCCTCTCGGCGACGCGTCAACGAACACCCTACCGAGGGGTCCGTTTCCGTTGAACTTCAACGCCACTTGTCCATCGCGCAAAACGATGCGCGCCAGCAGCGCGCCGGCGGTCATGGCTCTGCCCAATGCGGCAGTGGCGGTGTATGAAAGGTTGTGACGCTGGCGCGCGCACTCGACCAATTCAGTGGTCGTGGCGATGACCGCACGGACGCGCCCGTCTGCAGTCATGGCTTTTAAGATTCCGTCTTTCATTGCGCCCTCTAAGACAGGCTCCTTTCCCCATTCTAACAGCTGTCTTGACATTTACAAGGTTTTTCTTGGGAGCCAAGCCCGCATTGCTGCTGTATATGCGACAGATCGCCAATTCTTATCCAAAGGTATGACGTTCTCCATACCGCTATAGCACAGGATCAGAATGCGACCGGTAAATGTGCCGGATGATTATTGCCTGATGAATTATTGAATGAATGAACCGTTCAGTCGGACGAGGGGAAGTTGAGGTTTTGGCGGTTTGTATGGAAGAGAAGAAGTGCATGGGTCCGGGCGGTTTGCATGGAAGAGAGTGCATGGGTCCGGGCAGTTTGTATGGAACAGCGGAAGCGCATGGGCGGGGGTTGCATGGTGTCTTCCAGGGTGCTTAGGGCGTGACATATCTTATTTCTAAAATTTTGAATTGACCGAAATGGGTAACCTTCAAAGACGCTGATGAGTACTGGCTTTACAGGGTCTAGCTCAGCTTCGCTATATGAGACTTTGACATAGAAATCTATGTCACACCCTAAGGGGTGACGGGGCACTAGCCTGCAAACTCCAGGCTGCGTCCTGGATTCCGTCGATACCGTGTTCAAGCCCGCAATTCGATCCTGCAATTCGATCCCGCAATTCGATCCCGATCAATGCACTCGTGCGGCAGCACTGGAGGCTTGGCATGCAATGACGCGCGGCAGGCGCTTCAGGTCCTTATGAACTTCAATGTTCTGCAAGCCACCCTGCGAAAAAATCTTAGAAACTGGCTCTGCCTGTCCGTCGCCGACCTCTACTACTATGAGACCGCCCTCCGGTGAAATCAAACTGGAATAAACATCGCTGAGTTTGCGATAGAATCCAAGCCCATCCTCGTCTGATCCGAAGAGGGCTTCCGGTGGTTCGTATAGCACCACCTCTGGTGGCAGAGATGGTGCGTCACTGACTGGAATATATGGTGGGTTGGAAAGAACGGCATCAAAGTCCTTCGACTCTAACTCCCACCATTCTGCTGTTTTGAGCAATTTAAGCTTGTGAGAAACGCCGAGCGCTTCCGCGTTTTCTTTCGTGAGCGCAAGAGCATCGTCCAGTCGATCGACAGCAGTTGCATCTAAGAAAGGTAGAAGCTTCAAGAGCGAGATTATGATAGCGCCGCTGCCCACGCCGATCTCGAGAACCTTCAGATTTCGCTGTTTCGACTCGTGCAGGCTTTTCAGTTTATTGGCTGCAACCTCGACTAAGATCTCCGTATCCGATCGCGGGATAAAAACGCCGCGCTGCATTTTCAGCTTCAGTCCCATGAATACTGTTTCTCCAAGCAGATACTGAAGAGGAATGCGCTGGGCCCGTCCTTCAAGTATTGAGTTGAGAGTATGAATTTGCTCTTCGCTCAGCTGAGTTTTTTCATTGAGAACCTGTTGCGCTCGTCGCAATGACGTCGCATGCTCAATCATTAATTCAGTCTCCGCGCGCGCCTCTCGGTCATCGACACCTGCTTCTCTGAGCAGTTGTTCGATCTGCGTTTTGACAGAACGCAATGATTGATCGGGACGCAACGATTGATGGGAAGGCAACGATTGATGGGAAGGCAATGATTGATCGGGACGCAATGATTGATGGGGGGTGAGCGCGTGATTCAGGTGCGATTGCTTAGCGTCGTCAATTCCATCGTCGTCAATTCCATCGTCGTCAATTTCCATCGCCGTTCAAGCCTGTGGCTTCAAGCAGCTTGCGCTGCTGTTCGTCGATGGTGCTAGCTTGAATCATATCGTCGAGATCGCCTTCAAGCGTTTTCGTCAAAGAGAAATTCAGGTTGAGTCGATGATCGGTGACGCGGTTGTCTTTATAATTGTACGTACGAATTTTTTCGGAGCGATCGCCCGTCCCCACCTGCGAACGGCGCTGATCGTAAATAGCCTTCTGTTGCTCTTCCAATTTTATTTTGTAGAGTTTGTTTCTCAAAATCTGCTTGGCGCGTTCTTTGTTTTGCAGCTGGCTGCGCTCTTCGGAACATGCCACCATAATGCCGCTCGGCTTGTGAACAATGCGCACCGCCGTTTCTACCTTGTTGACGTTTTGACCGCCGGCGCCTCCCGAGCGCATCGTTGTAATTTCCAGATCGTTTTCGTCCAGCTCGACATCAACTTCTTCGGCTTCCGGCATAACCGCGACCGTGGCTGTGGAGGTGTGAACACGACCAGACGCTTCCGTCTCCGGCACGCGCTGAACCCGATGGACACCTGATTCGAACTTGAATTTGCTGTAGGCGCCATCAGCTTTGATGCTGAATATGATTTCCTTGAATCCGCCGACTTCGCCGACGTGGCTGTTTTCGATCTGCCAGTTCCATTTCAAACGATTAGCGTAACGCGTGTACATGTTGAAGAGGTCGCCCGCGAAAAGCGACGCCTCATCGCCTCCGGCGGCTGCCCGAATTTCAACCATGATGCTCTTCTCGTCGTTCGGGTCGCGCGGCAGGAGCAAGATTTTCAGCCGTTCGATCAGCTCATCGACGCGTTTGCGCGCGCTCTCCAGTTCCGATTGGTAATAGCTTCGCTCTTCCTCGCTGACTTTTCCCTTCAGCAACTCCTGGGCTTCGCTGATTTGTTCTTGCGTCTGGCGGTACTCGCGATAAGCTTCGATGGTGGGTTCCATCTGGCTCCGAGTCTTGGCGAGCTGCTGAAATTTTTCCTGATCTGAAACCACGGAGGGATCGGCCATCTGGCTTTCCAGTTGGCGAAAAGTCTGATCTATTTCATCGAGTTTTTCAGTGAACTGATCCACGATCGATCACCCCAGGGATTCAATTTGTCTCGGGAAGAAACTCGGAGAGGGAGGGATTCGAACCCTCGCTGCCCTTGTGAGGCAGACAGTCTTTCCAGGACTGCACGATAGACCACTCCGACACCTCTCCATGTTTTCAGTGCACCTGGCAGTAAAGCCAGAGTTGCATGCATGAGGCATTTCTGCCATGCAAGTGGTCCAGCAGGCCATTATAACGAATAAGCCTGCACTCTGAACAAATAAAAGGGTTCTTTTATGCTGGCTGTAACGCTTGAAAGCGTGTGGCGCTAAGTCCCTGAGCGCGTCAGTTTCGATGCCATCGTCGTCTGGCGTTTCGCCCCGGCGACGATAATTGATTGAAACTCGCCGGCGTTCAAACTGGCGCCGCCCACGAGCGAGCCGTCGATGTCCGGCAGCGCCAATTGCTCGTCAACATTAGAAGCCTTTACGCTTCCGCCGTAGAGTATCGGAACATGGTCACCGGCAGTGGATTTCGCGCCTTTATGACCACCTTCAGCGCGGCTGTAGAATTCGTTTACAACTCCGCGAATCAGTAAGCAAACTCGATTTGCCTCAGCGGCCTCGCAGGTCTTGCCGGTGCCGATTGCCCAGACGGGCTCGTATGCAAAAACCAGCGTTTTGGTGCTTTCTTCGTCGATGTCGATCAGGGCAGCGGCAACTTGACGACGCACAACCGCATCCGTGAGACCTTCTTCTCGCTCGTCCAGACTCTCGCCCACGCAAACAATCGGAATAAGCTTGTGCTTGAGAGCCGCTTTCAGCCTGAGGTTAACGGTGGCGTTCGTTTCGCCGAAGAATTGGCGCCGCTCGGAATGACCGATGATGACATGGGTGACGCCCATCGATGTGAGCATGACCGGCGAGATTTCGCCTGTGAAAGCGCCCTCGTCTCGGTAGTCCATGTGCTGCGCGCCCACATTAACTGGGGTGCCTTTAGCAACCTCGAGCACGTCATGCAGTGCCACAAACGCCGGACACAACACGATCTCCGGCAGATCAGTTTTGGTCTTGACCGACTCTACAACCGCCGAAGCCAGCTCGCGAGCTTCTTTCGGCGTTTTGTTCATCTTCCAGTTGCCGGCAATAATGGTCTTTCGTTGCGTCGTCACTTTGAGTACTCCCAATAAAGCGTCGCAAAAGCGTCGCATAACGTCGTCGCAGCCCACCGGCCGGACAGAGTTTTGGAAATTCTAACCGATCTTACCGCCGCACAAGCCAAATATCTTAGAATTGTGCCAATCTGTTTCAGGTGATCGGTTCAGGCGGTTTGTAGCCAATCGCTGACACACGTAGCAAGTAATTTGAGGAAAGGCATTGGGCGCAGGGGCATCGGAGAGCGCGACGAAAAACGGTTTGAGAACAGCCCGAGCTTGTCTTGAAGAGGGACGGCTCGAGGCAAGCATGAACGCGCTGCGCACTTTTTGGTTGGGCAACCCCAACAGCATTGAGGCAATCGAGCTTTGTGCCGAGATTATGGAAGGGGCTAATCGTCACGACGCGGCCGCGGCGTTCAAACGCTTGCGAGAAACACTGTCCGAAAACCAGGATGAATCAGGCGCGTCAGTGTTTGAGAAACATCCCAAAGCGACATTTGAAGCAGGATACTTCTTGATCGACATGCGCGAATACGAGCTGGCGATCATGTTGCTCAACACGTGCCTGGTGACCAATCCCATGGATGGGACGCTCAACTACGAGCTCGGCTTCGCGCTCATGGCGCTTAACCGGTATGAAGAAGCAATTGAGCGTTTCCAGATCGCCGCCAGGATTGAAAATGATTTCGATACCACCCTCAATTTATCGGTGTGTTATGCCCTCTTGAGAAAATTGAAGGAAGCGAAAGAGTTGATGCCTAAACTCAAATCGCTGGCTAAATCTGATGAGGAGCGGAACGAGCTGCATCATCGCGAGATTGTTTTGAAGCGACTGGAGAGCCTGGCAAAAAAATCGAAGTTGTCCGATAGGGACTGGCTCTACGTTTTGTATGGAACGGTCATGATTTATGATGACTCGACCATTAGCAAAAACGACAACAAGGAACAATCCGATCAGGCAAAGAAAGCGGAAAACAAAGACGAGGCTCTGCCGTCCACGACTCGCGTCGAAACATTCCGCACCATCGCCGCCACCATGCTGACTCTCAAGGGTGTGCTGGAAGGTCTTCGCTTGCTCCCGGAAGCCATCGAGTTCTACAGCCCGCAATCGCGACCGCTCGCTGCTATATTGGCGCGCTTGTTGGATTTGCCGCTGGACAGTTATAGAGGACCGGATCGACCGGATCAGGCATTGCTCGTGATGAAGTGGGCATCCGATATAGTTGGGCCGCATCAGGTCTTTCAGGGCAATGCCTCCAATCGGATGATTTTTGCCTACGGTTTGACGCGCAAGGAGCCATTGCCTTTGGTACCGGATGTGATATCACATTTTGCCGACAAGTTGGTTTTGCCGTGGAGCGACGATACGGAAATTGAAGAAGGGGGCAGCAGTTGCGCCCCTGAAGAGGCTATAGCTCAGGTGCTCGAGCGCGCCTGGAACATGGAGCACGATCCGGATATTTTGAAAGCGGTTCAAGATGCAATCGAATACTACGCCGACAAAAGGCCGCTTCTGGTGATGAGCAACTGTGCCAATTTCCCTGTGCGCCCAGAATACAGCGCCGAGGTTCCTGGAAAGTGATGCGGCCGAAGTACAAACAATGAACATCATCGACAGATTCCTCCTGACTCTTTCCTACGTTACTGCCCTGCCTCTCAAACGCGGCAAATTTTACGACCAGGCTGATGACAATTCTCTAAGCGGTCTGGCAAAGTATCTTCCCTCGGCCGGCGCTGTGATCGGATGCATTTTGCTTGGCGCAGGAGCATTGTGCGTCAGTAAATTGCATGCACCGAATCTGGTGAGTGGTGCGGTTCTGACGGTCGCCTGGATTGCCCTGACTGGCGGACTTCACTTTGATGGATTGATGGACGCAGCCGATGGAATTTTCTCTCACCGCTCTCGTGAGCGCATGCTCGAAATCATGCTGGACAGCCGTGTCGGCAACTTCGGCGCCATGTGCGGCATGTCTGTGTTCCTTCTTAAGTTTGCCGCCTTATCGAGCTTGTGCTGCTCTCCGAAGGTTCTATATGCACTGCTGGTGGTGGCGCCATGTTGGGCTCGCTGGACCGAGTTATACGCAATTGGTCGGTTCTCCTATGCCAAAGAAGAAGGCAAAGGGAAGATATGGCACGACAGCACAAAGATGCCCGAAGATGTGCTGATTGGCCTGGTGGTGCCTGTAGCGGTGTCGGCTGCAGCGGCTGCTCTATGCGGCATTTCCGCGATTTTGATGATCAGCGTATTCGCTTGCTTTTCAGGACTGGTAGCTTCCCATTGGTTGGCGCAGGTGCTTCGAGGTCACACCGGTGATACATATGGTGCTGTAGTTGAACTGTCGGAAACCGGCTGTTTGCTGCTGACGGCGCTGTTTTGTTGCCTCTAGGAAGCCTCCGGGCATGAGGGTGCAGGCTATGATTGTAATATGGCTGGAATCCATCGGCTCGTGGTGAGAACTTACCTACAGGTATGGCAGAGGTTACTCAGATTTGTCGAGATTGCGGCCGTCGCAAAGGAAGCGGCAGCGGCAGAATCACCGAGTGGATGGCGCTCTGCAGCTGCTCGCTCAAACCGCCTGAGGAAATGCTTCAGGGGGTTCGCATGTGCCTTCGCTGCCAGAAGTTAGTATTGGGTGGACGCTCTGGAAGCATGACTGAATGGGTTTTTCGCAAGGATCGCTGCACCTGCGAAACACCTGATGTGCGCACTCTGGCAGAATCGTCTCTTCGAAAGGGAACGCCGGCTTCTGCAGCGACAACGACCGATGCAGCGACAACGACCGATGTCGCTTTGGAACAAAAAGCGCCGCGAGGAGCTGCTCAACCTGACGCGGCGGAGGCAGAACGCGAGCTCGATCTGTCTGCCGAGCAATTCCCACTGGACAGGTACAAACCGATTTCCGTTATAGGCGCCGGAGCATCAGGCTACGTTTATCTTTGCCGCGATAGATTGCTTGGCAAGAGGGTAGCGGTGAAATGTTTGCGCGCCATTACAGCCGAGCAGTTGATTAGCTTTCAAAATGAAGCGAGAGCGACAAGCCAACTTAGCCATGCCAACGTGATCAAGGTGCTGGACTTCGGGAGCACCGAAAATGGCGCACCATATATGGTGATGGAATACTTCAACGGAATTACCCTGGAAGAGAGAATCAAGGAGTCGGGTCCGGTAGCGAGCAAAACGGCGGCAAAAATACTTGAGAAAGTTGCCGACGCCTTAGCTTATGCCCATGAGAAGGGCGTTCTGCACCGTGATTTGAAAAGCTCGAACATAATGGTGTTCGGCGATGAGCTTGGCGAACTGGATGTGCGGCTGATTGACTTCGGCGTGGCGAAGATAAAACACATAACTCAGGATTCGACCATCGTCAACGGCAGAGCTATCGTCGGAACGCCGAATTATATGTCACCCGATCAGGCTCATGGATTACCCTATTCCGAGAGTTCTGAAATATATTCCATTGGATGTGTTCTCTTCGAGATTCTGACGGGCCGTCCGCCATTTGCCGGCGACACTGCCCTTGAGACGATAAGCTTGCATGCCCATCAGCCTCCTCCGGCTTTGGCTGATGCATTTCCTCGGGGCCGTTTCCCAAGAAAGCTCGAGGATATTGTTGCGACTTGCTTGGCAAAAGAACCTGCTAAGAGATGGGCTTCGGCTGCTAATCTCGCTCAGGCCCTGCGTGAGTTCGGTAATGAAGCGGACGAGTCCACGTTGGTGGCCGCCTACAGTCATCGGAGGAGAATAAATTGGTGGAAAGCAGTCCGCTTCGCCGGGCTGATCTCGGCAATCGCACTAATCGTTGGTCTCAGCATTGCGCACATTATTTCGAGTGGCACCGAATCCGGTACTACCAGATCAAAAGGTGCCGCCAAAGAAAGCAAGTTTTTTCAAGCTCAATCGGGTTACTTCGTCGCGACAGGCGCGAACGATGAAGATTTGAAAGCATTCATCGCTACAAGCCGGCCTTATCGATTGGATCTGAGCAACTCTGCTGTCTCTGCTGCCGGTCTGCGTTTGCTCGCCAATTCAACTATAGAGTTTCTCGATATCAACGGGCGTACTGTCACAAAAGAGGACCTCGAAAGCATATCCCATATTCGAAGCCTGACTGCACTTAAATTCAGGGCGACATCCATCATCTCCAGCCTGCCTCCTGCAGATGCTATCTCGCAGCTAGGACCACGTCGTTTTGACGCGCGTGGCTTGAAGTACCTCGCGGCACTGCCCAATTTGCAATATCTCGAGATCAATGATTTGGACCTGGACGATGATGCTCTTGCTTGCTTATCTCACCTCAAAAATCTCCGCGGGCTGTGCTTAACTGATAGCACCGGCTGTGATGCCAGGATGTTTCGCTATCTGCGTGAATGCAAGTCGCTCGAAATTCTCGATTTGAACGGCACCGACGCCGCCGATTCGACCTTTGCAGATCTGCCTCTCGACTCCGCCTTGCAGGAGGTCAACCTCAATATGACCGCAGTCACGGCTGTGACCTTGAACAGACTTGCTCAATTGAAATCACTGGCGAAACTGTCCGTTGCCCACGTTGATACGCTCAGTGATGCCGAGGTAAAAAGATTGCGAACGAGTCATCCGAATCTCGCCATTGAGCGATGAGTGCTGCATTCAAGCGCTTCAATCGCCTCTGAGAACATCGAAGGGCGACGATCCTTTCGGCAACTGGTCGAAATACTTTTGGAGGTCGGGATAAGACGTTCTTTCTCCGCCTTTCAAACGGTCGGCTGCGTCATCGGTAAGCAAGCGGTTCACTTTCCACTGTTTTTTCAAAAATTGAAGCTCGGGGAACGACATTTCGTCCGGATCGTACCAACAAACGACCAAGGGCTCAGCGGCAAACTTGGAGGGAAGTCGCTTGCGCGATTTCCACTGAAACTCCTCGTGGCTGCTGATAACTACCCCAGCCGGACCGCGTTCCTTTTGAATTGCAATAACGTCGTCGTTGCTAATCTTTTGGCAGTTTGTCAGATTCAGTACCCAATATGCTCTGGGATTTATGGCTTCCAGACCGCGTTTTGTCACTGGGTTGTTGCTGAGGTCGAGGAGAAAAAGATTCATGAACTTGAGAGGTTCCAGCTGCGCATCAGTCAGACCAGTGTCCGCCAGAGACAGTGCGTGAAGCGCTTTCAACGATTCCAATTGCGAGAGGCGCTTACTGTTCATCGGCAAACCGGCGAGCTTGAGCTCGGTCAATTTGGGAAGATGGATTACTGCCTCGAGAATCTCGTCAGGATCGCCTGGCAGTCTGGAAACATCCAGACCTGTCAAACGCGGCAAGCTATTGAGATAACTAAGACCCTTCGGAGTCACCTTCGTTCCGGCTAAGGAAACAATCTCGAGTTGCTTCATTGAGCCGATCGTCGGCATGCCACTATCGGTGATACCAGGCACATCTGTTAGCGCCAGCGATCGCAAGTTCTTCATGTGGCTTATAGTGCTCAAGCCCTTATCGGTTATGTTGGTGGCTGTTAGATCGAGCACCTCAAATGGCAAAGAGCGCAGATAAACCAGATCTTCATCATCGAAGTTACGATCGATGATTTTGAGATTTCTTGCCTTGTTGCGGTAGAACTTCAGCTCTTTTATCTTGTTTGCATGAATGGAGCCGCCGGCGATAAGCCAGTTTCGCTTATCAACGTCCTGAAAGAAGAAGTTCTTGTTTTGATCCGGCAAGCCCGAGTTCTCATCTTTTATTACAGGCTCCTCGACCCTTACTTGAGGAACCTCGGAGCGAGTCGCCACGTAGTAAGCAAGCAGAGCCGTGCAGGCAACGGCTGCGGCGCCGATCATGAGATTTCTGCGAGTGAGAAGCTCCGACCACTTGAAGCTCTGAGCCTTGCCCTGGTCGTGATCCGATTTGGCCGCGTCAATGATTGAGCGAAGTGCCCATTGTTCCTTCACCGTGAGCAGCGCTTGCTCCAGCTCGGCGAAACTTTGCTGCCTCTCATCGCGATCTTTCCTCAACGCCTTATCAATCACGTCAGCCAGCTCTTCCGGGAACTTGTCCTTATCCGAGGCCATATCCGTCAGGCGGGGCGGCGGCTCTTGAATCTGCCTGGAGATTGTGTCCATATACGACTCGCCGCAGATTGGCGGAGCGCCTGTGAGGGCGGCGAACATCAGGCATCCCATCGAATAAATATCCGAGCGGTGATCGACTTCTTCTCCCCGCGCCTGCTCAGGACTCATGTACAGAGGGCTGCCGATCCGGACCCCGGTGGTCGTCAGTTTCTGCTCGTCCGATTTGAGCTTGGCGATGCCGAAGTCGACGACCTTGACCTGGTAGTTTCCACCAGCTTCTTGAGCCAGCATGACATTGGACGGCTTAACGTCGCGATGCAAAACGCCGCGCGAGTGGGCGTGCTGAAGACCTGAGCAAATCTGGCAAAAGACATCCAGAGCGGTTCCCACTTCAAGTGGACCGGATGTTTTAATTACATCGGCAAGACTGCGCCCCTCGATGTAATCCATAATCAAATAGAAGTCGCCTTTCGGCGTTTGACCGAAGTCGAGCACTTTCAAAATGTTGGGATGTTCGAGCTTTGCGCACGCCTTCGCTTCATTATGAAAGCGTATGGCTGCTTCTTTCTTCAGGCTCGGCAGCAGCATCTTTACGCCAATCGTTTTTTCCAAAACGTGATCGTAGCCTTTGTAGACAGCCCCCATTCCACCGGCACCCAGCCTGGCATTCAGCTCATAACGCGAGCTGAACTGAGGCAAGGAAGAAACTCCTGGCGATGAACTGCCTGTAGATGAAGTCTGGGAATCAGCCATTTCTTTTCGATCGGCTAACTGGGGTCGAGGCTGGGCTCTGAGGATAGCCGCTACGCTTATCCCTTTCTTTATTCCACGGACGAACCTTTCCCAAATTCAGACGACTGGTGAACTGAATTTCTAGAACTCGTAGGCGGCAACGAAGTGTCCTGCTGCAAAAGCTGTAGCTTGCGCATGTGCCGGGCGGAGCTGCGCCGTTCGGTACCTTTCGCGGGCGCGCACATACTCGACCACCGATTTTGCGAGCACCTTGCCCACGGTGCGCATGCCATCCTCTCCATGTGTGGGCGCGGCTTCCGATAAGTGCAAGTACTTAGTGTCGAGAGTGCTGGCGACCTTGTGAATGAAATAAAACGCTTGTTCCTCGCTGATGCCGAAGGGCGTCTTGGCGCTGCACGGCAGATTCTTGATTGAATCGAGATCGAGCTCCAGACCCTTGATGCTTCTATGTTCGGAAAGATAGTTGACGGCGCGCTGCACCTGCTGTTCCCAGGTTTCCTCGCCGCGCACGATCTGATCCCAGAAGAAGAGTGGATAGTTCTTCTTTGCCATCCGCTGCAGCATGTCCTCGGAATTGTAGTTTTCGTGAGCGCCCAAAACACAGTACGCTTTCAGCAATCCATCCCGATCGGCATAAGTGAAAGGATTGCCGCTGTGTCTGCCTTCGATGATGCGAAAATCGGCATGCGGATCGCAGTTCACCGTCGATAGTGCCAAATTGGGATCGTTGAGCCTGTCTCGCATTCCCTTAACCACAGCCTTGATCGCTGGATAAGAGTTGTTATTCCCCCCGGCGACGATTATCGGCTCCAGCCCAGCCATGACGATTTGCAGAATCACAGGATAAACGCGGCGATCGATTTTGGCGCATAAGTCGCGCAGCTCGGTGACTGATGCCGAGCCATTCTTCTTCGCGCGAATATCAAGCTCCTCTTTAATGTCGCTGAGATCGACCTCGCCGACCAAAACAATCGTTGATGGATCGATGAAGCGATTGGCTTGCATGTTGAGGAAGAATTGCAAGAACGATTCCCAGGCTCGATCGGCGCCTGTGCGCCCGAGGTTGGCCTGAGGACCGATGTCTTCAGGAATGCCGATGACAGCGTAACGCGCACCGCATTTGACACTAACGTCGAGGGAATGTTGAAAGCGCAGATTATCCGTGCTGGGCAGAAGACGGATGCGTTGCCCAACTTTCGTTTCGCCGTATCTTATCGAAATTCCACTGAGTGCTGACTCTGTATAAATTGAAACATAGGTCCAGTCAGACATACGAACCTCCGCACGGGCAGCCGAGTGACAGGGTCTTAGAAAAGAAACGGCAAAAAATTGACCAGATCGTGAATAGATTCAAGACTTATTGTGGCGATTGAATCTAACAATGTTGTTAAAACACCGCTGCCACGTGCACGCCTTTGAGCGACAGCATGCCCCGATTTTATGGGTGCTGCCGTGTCTGACATGTGACTTCGGTATTTAAATCCGCAACTTGTGAGAATGTTGTGAGAAACGAATGAAGGCGCTCCTCAGCGCAAGGGATCTTAACGAAGAGGAGTAGCCGAGCTCTTCTATGTGTATGACTTGATTATGGGAAGACGCGGCGTCGATACGCCGTGGAAGTTCGGTGTGCAGCGGCGCCTGAGGCGCCAGGAGACATTCGCATGAATATGACCGTTCGTAATCTCGGAGCGCGACTTGGAACCGGAATGGTCGCTTTTCTGCTCCTGGTGGGGCTGTTCGGCATTGCGCCGGCCGCAAATGCGTCGACATTCGACGTAGTGCTGACGCAGCCGATAGACAGCAAAACCGCCCAGGCAGGCGATCTGGTGACGGCGCAATTGCTGGATTCGATCCGGGTTTCCGGGCGCCGAATCCCTGAGGGCTCGGTTGTAACGGGCAGAATTGTCGAAGCGCACAAAGCCCGACACTTGCTCATGGCCGAAGTGTCTCCGAAGCGCTGGCTTCGTCCCGGAGGTGGTCTGGCAATCGAATTCGACTCTGTCACCACCGGTGATGGCACGTCTCTTCCGATGTGCGGCGTTCCTACATCCGTTTTGGTGCCCGGTGCGCAGTTCGCTTCATACGGCGGGCCCTTGAATCCGCCCGTTTACAGCTCGCCTGATCAGCCAATATATAATCAGTCAACATTTCAACCGTTTGATCCAAGATTGGAAAATTCCTCGGTTGGGTCAAACGATAAAGCAATGAAGATCAACGTGAAGAAGAATGGTGACATCGAAAGTCCGAAATCACTCGAGATGAAACCAAAAGCAACGCGGCTGGCGATTGGCTGCTCGGGACTGGTGACGTCGCATATTTGTCCCATTATCGCTCCTGCTGTTGGTGGGATGATTGGTGCGCTTAAGCCCTCAAGTGTGCTGGGTGCTCCCGCTGATGCTCGCGCGCTCCAACACCGGCGCGTCAAGGGTATGTTGACCGGCATGGTTTCGGGCGTTCCGGGTGGATTCTTGCTCGTCGACGCGGTTTTGAGAGGGCACGAACTCGTGCTGCGACCGGGAACGAGGATGACTGTCTCTAGCGATGCCGTGGCGGGCGATGTCGTCGCGGGCGATGCTATGGCGGGCGATGCTGTCGCGCACCATGCTATGGCGGGCGGTTCCGTGGCGAGGCGAACCTTAGCGAAGCATGGCTCTAAACAAGAAGAACGTCGCTAATGCGCCGGCTGCCGGCACTGCATAGCTCGAGATCCCTCGTCCCACTGCTTGGCGAACGCCATTGGCTGGACCGAAGCCACCCGAGCCGGGGTTGCTGTTTGGTGTAGATGGTGGGGTTGCACGATTCTGAAGGATGTCGTCCATCTCCTGGCGTTGTTTCCAGTCGTCGTATTGTTGCTTCAAGCTTGATTCATTGAGTGCCATCTCTTGCTGTTCGTACAGGGATGGTCCTTGCGCCGAGCCAGTGGACTGTGGTGACCCTGCGGGCTGCGTCGAGCCGGTGGATGGCGGTGCTCCCGTGGACTGCGTCGAGCCGATGGACTGCGGTAGCCCGCTGGACTGCGGTGACCCCGCTGCGGGCTGCGTTGAGCTGATGGATGGCGGTGCTCCCGTGGACTGCGTCGAGCCGATAGCTGGCGCAAACGTTTGATTCGCCACCTGCGAATACGTGTAACTATCAAAGGCGACCTGCTGCCCGTTGCCACTGTTTACCGATTGTTGGCTCTGTAAGCTGGTTGGAGGCGACTGTTGCCATTGCTGGTCGTTTGGCACGAACTGCTGGGGCGCGTATTGTTGACCATTAATTGGTGTAGATTGTTGTGGTGCCCATTGTTGGCTATTGGGTGGCGACTGCTGCTGTGGCGCCCATTGTTGGCTGTTGGCTGCGAACTGCTGCTGCGCCCATTGTTGATTGTTAGGCATCATCTGCTGCTGCGGCATCCATTGCTGATTGCTAGCCGCGAATTGCTGTTGCTGCGCCCCTTGTTGATTGTTGGGCATCGTTTGCTGCTGCGGCATCCATTGCGGATTGTTAGCCGCGAACTGCTGTTGCTGCGGCCATTGTTGATTGTTGGGCATCGTTTGCTGCTGCGGCATCCATTGCTGATTGGCAGCTGCGAACTGCTGTTGCGGCATACATTGTTGATTGCTTGCTGCGAACTGCTGTTGCGGCATACATTGTTGATTGCTTGCTGCGAACTGCTGTTGCTGCGGCATCCATTGCTGATTGCTTGCTGCGAACTGCTGTTGCTGCGGCATCCATTGTTGATTGTTTGCCGCGAACTGCTGTTGCTGCGGCATCCATTGCTGATTGCTATCCGCGAACTGTTGCTGCTGCGGCATCCATTGCTGATTGCTAGCCGCAGACGGCTGCTGCTGCGCCCATTGTTGGTTGTTAGCCGCGAACTGCTGTTGCGGCGCCCACTGCTGGTTGTTGGCGCCCAACTGTTTTTGAACCCACTGCTTTAGCAAAGCGGGAAAGCTCGGCTGAGCTTGCGCTGCCCACTGCTGATTGAATGACACACCGGAAGAGTCATAAGTCTGGCTCAGCGCCGGCGGTGCGCAAAGTGCCCAAGAGATGGACAGCGTAAGAACAGTCGAGTGGAGCTTTTTCATAATAACGCTAGTAAGCAATATCGAAATTGAATCGAGTCTATGGGATGAATGTTTCGAATTTGTACCTGAAATGTTGATTGACCTTAAATAACGGCGACCCGAACGTTAAATGTCGAGAGGCACCGAACCACAAGAGGCACCGAACCACAAGAGGCGCCGAACCACAGAGGCACCGAACCTGGATCGGTTGCCCTGACTTTATCGAAGGCGCGATTTTTTTTAACGAGGCCAAAAATGCCCATTTCTGGCCTCGTTGCCGATACCAGAAGCCCCAAAATCGCACCATATAAGTGTCCATGGCCTCGGGTACGATGCCAAAAACAGTCAATTTTGGCCTCGTCAAAAAAAGCGGTCAGCTCTACTACATGCGGTAGCCCGAGGTAGCGAGGATGCAAAGGCAAAGAAACCAGGAGCCAAAGTGGATACTATATGAAAACGTAGAAGCACCGCAAGTAGTATCAAAATAAAAAAACCGCCAGGAAAATATTCGCCAGAAGTTCTCGAAAGAAAGCAGGGGACGCCGGGTCCATGCAGATGATCTTGCGATCAACGCATGGACCCGACGTTCTGCCGGCGCCCAGGTGACAGGTGGTAGTGATGTTGTCCACGCGGGCAAACGTCATTTACCGCACCATCACCCAGACACCTTTGGGGGCTTAGTAGCCGACGATGCGACCGTACTGGTCAACCCAGCAGTGGTCGATCGGGTCCCAGTACACGTACTCGACGCCGTCCCAGTAGCTGTACCAGCCGAGGTCGATCACGATGACCGGACCCCAATAGCCGTACGGACCCCAGTAACCGCGCCAGGGGTGCCAACCCCAGACGTAGTCGCGATGGCCCCAGCCGTGCCAGCCGTGCATTCCATAGCCAAGTCCATAGCCGGGATGATAGCCATGCCAGCCGCGGAAGTCACCACCCGGATGAATGGGGTGATATCCGCCACTTGGCACATGACCGCCGGGATAGACATGACCGCCGGGAACGCCAACAGGACCATGACCGACAGGACCGCGACCAACCGGACCACGATAGACACCGCCGACCGGACCGCGATAAACGCCGCCGACCGGACCACGATAAACGCCGCCGACCGGACCGCGATAGCCCTGAGTGACACCAGGGTTGAAGCGCGTGCCAGGGGAGTAGCGGGCGCCAGGGGCATAGCGAGCACCAGGAGCGACGCCAACGCCGCCACCGAAGTGCTGGCCATAACCGCCGACGTGTCCGCCCACCGCACCACGTCCGGCGAAGTGACCGCCACGGCCTTGCGCGAACGACGGAGCCGCAAGTGCCAACATGGCGATCAGAGCAAACGAAGCTGTTATCAGCTTTTTCATAGTTTCTCCTTGGATTGAGGTGTGCCGACGCGTAATTGCGCTTGCACCCTCGTTCCGTTTCTTCTCTCTTCAAGGTGGACCCAGTCCCGCACGGGACTGCAGGCGATAAAATGCCCGACGCCGATTCGCCGCCCAAGCCGAACCGCGGAAGCAGAGCACGCCGATAAAAGCGCGCGTTCAGCCGCCGCAGCAATTGCCCCAGCAGCGCATGCAGAAAAGCACGCCGCCGCCGGTTGCAGCAGAGTGTGCCGATTAAGCACATCCGCCCAAACAGCTAACAAACCCCAGAGCAAATCAATGCCTGAAGTTGAGAGCTGAAAGTGGAAAACAGCTTGGTTTAACGAGTTCGACGCAGCGAGCAAGTGAAGAAAGATGCTTCGATGCTAACGAAACGGATAAACACACAGCAATAGGTACTTTATGAGCTTAGAAAAAGTTCCTGAGTTCATCATCCCTCTCCCAACTCACATAACTTCTGCATCTCTCAGCTTATTTAGCTCGCGCGAAGCCACGCGGCTAGCGCAGTTCGTTTCGCCTGGCAGCTTGATCTTGCTTCGAGAAATCCATCGCAGCTCGCGCAATCGCAGGAGGGATCGCGCACAGATGACGGCAACTTAATGAGCGAGCCGAATTCACAGGTTGCGCAAGCTAGCTGCGCCCGGGCGATCCCTCAGTCTTTGCCCATTGGGCGACCCGTCAGTCGTTGCCCATGGGCGAGCTGTCCTTGTTCTTATTCGGCGTACCCTTCTTTTGTGTCTCGGGCACTTCCTTGGATGGATAGTATTGCCAATCCTGGTCCTTCAGCGTGCGCACATACTTGTACAAAGGCACGAGCACATCCTTGTCATCCGCAATGCGCCTAAACGACGGCATTACACCATGTTCTTCCCGCAGGAAATCGCCGAAGAGCTTGACGCTTTGGATCTTGTTGGATACCACAATATCTTTGCCTGGCTTGATGACGTTCTTCCCAGCCATGTGGCACGCCTCGCAGCTTGCCATGTAGGTCGACTCACCCTTTTTCAACTGCGGGGACTTTGCAATAGCCGTGATCCAAAGACTGCTCAGCGGGAGGAAAATCGCCGCGCAAACGACCACTTTCGGCACCGCATGTAGAACAGTCGATTTACGGGTTTGAGTTTTGCCAGTGTGTCTCATGAAATCCTCCTCGTCCGCAGGCGGCTCACGGTGATCTTGAGCATTGCAGATTGCAGCATCCGCATCTCGCGTCAATCATTGATTGGCGCTTGCCACCATCAGCTCCGTTCCCGGCGAGCATTATCGCGCGCCCGCCCTCATCCTCGCATCATCCTTTCGGCGAATTTTGGGACGAAACGCAACATCGCCTCCGTTTACAATTACAAATTCAGAAGCCTCTATCGAAAACAACTACGGGAACGTGCAAAAGCTTGTAAGCAACTTGTAGAGCTTGTCAGCCCCAACTCAGCGCCGGAGCCATGATCGATATTCACACACATTTGCATCCGCCCAGGCTCTTCGCGGCGATTCGAAGGTGGTTCGTGGAGAACTCCGATTGGAAGCTGACGCAGCCGACCGAGCCAGGAGAAGTGGCTCAGGGACTGCGAAGCCATGGCGTCAAACAATTTGTTTTTTGCAGCTATGCGCACAAACCAGCGATGGCTGAGGAGCTGAATGCCTGGTTGGCACAAACCGCGCGCTCTCTCGACGGCTTTGGCTTGCCTCTAGCCACAGTTCATCCGGATGATGAAAACGTTGATGGCTACTACGAAAAAGCGCTCTCCGCCGGCTGCATCGGATTGAAGATTCATGAGGATGTGCAGAAAATCAACATCGATGATCCACGCCTGGAGGCTGTGCACGCGCTCACGGCCGAGCGCGGTGGTTTTGTCCTCGTGCACGTCGGCGCCATTCCTTTTAGCGACAACACCAATAATGGACCGGGGCGAATCGCATCAGTGCTGGCTCGACACCCGCGACTGAATGTTGTCATTGCTCATCTGGGTGTTCCGGATACATTGGCTTACCTCGATTTGACGGAGAAATTCGATAACCTCTATCTCGATACCACCATGGCGCTGTCGTCGAGATCGCCTCTGCGAGCCAGTCTCGATCCGATGAGGCTGGTGCCCTACGCAAGAAGAATTCTGTTTGGCAGTGACTATCCTAACCTGCCGCATCCTTATGAGGAGGAGGTTTCCGCCGTTCAGGCGCTGCCATTGAGTGACGGGGAGAAACGTCTGATTTTTGAAGAGAACGCAGCGAAACTGCTGAAGCTCTAGCGCGCCCCAGCGCCCCGCGCCCCGTGCCCAACGCCCAGCGTCCCGCGCGTCGATTAAGTTATGCGTCCCGTAACGAGCGAAAACCTATTTCATTTGCGGCTGGGCTTTGAGCCACTTCTCGCGGTGCAGCCTGATGATTTCGACCGCGTCCGAGTTATGCTCGACACACGTCGGAATGTCGAGGTCGACGGGCTTTGCTAGTTCGAGGTCGTCCTGCAACATCCATTTGCGCGCCCAGCTGACGAGCTCCTTCCACATCGGTCCGATGAGTATCAAAGGTGTGTCATAGAGCTTCCGCACTTGCAGGAGCTGCCATACCATCGACAGTTCCAGGAGCGTTCCCACCCCGCCCGGAACAACGATGAAGGCATCGGACATAATCATGAAGTGATGCAGACGAGAGAAGAAAGTCTTGTGTTGGTAAGCTTTTCCGACAAAGGGATTGGCGTTCGGCTCAAACGGTAGATCGATGCGAATGCCGATGGAACGCTCGACTGCTGTGGCGTCGACGCTTGCAGCACCTTCGTTGGCGGCTTGCATCAGTCCCGGTCCGCCACCGGTGATGATACCACATCCGAGGCGCGTCAAATCGGCAGCCAGCTCCTTGACACAATAGTACGCTTCGCTGTCGTGCTCTATTCGTGCCGACCCGAAGATCGTGACGAGGTAATGCTCTTTATGCGTGCGGCGCAACCGGGTCAACTCGTTGACCGCCTCCCATAAGTTCGAGACTGCGGCGACGAGCACTTTGGAGACGTTGTCCTCGTCGGACAGCAGAACGACGTCGGTTCGACCAGGCATTTGAATTGAGTCTGTCATAACGCATGTTCCCTAAACAAGAAGGAGCATGAGTTTAGCACGCATGACATCAAGAAAAGGATAACAAGGCGCGGACGGCTGTGTCAGAGTGCGGGCGTTTCTTTCAGCGGCAGGGCGCGGAAAAGAAGCGTTTTCTGCCTGCCCAGGCTTGGCAAGTTGGTCGGCGCTGCCTCGACTCTGAGATTCCGGACTCGGACGGACCGCTCGATTTTGTAGCTCGCGTACTGCAATACATCCCACCACGGCTTGCCCGCAATCAACAGGCGAACTCGCGCTTCGAAGTCTCGCCGACTGGTACCATCGAGCGGAATGTCCTTGCCATCCGCGTCTGTGAAGGCGGGTATGATGTCGATAAAAGAAAATGATCTTGGAGGAGCAACATCCGTTGTTTGGGGCGAAACGGCGATTATTTCCGGAGCCAACGGTGCCATCGTTTCAGAAGATGAAACCTCTGAACCAACAGTTGCGGTCATGTTCGTGATCGCGGCAATGCTGGCTTCGCCCGAGCCGGCTTCGGCGACAATCTCGCCTGACACCTTCAAACGGATCGAATTACCCGTGCCGTTTTTGATACCAGATATAGTGCGCTGTAGTTTGTCGGGCGCAATATTGAGGGTTACGACCTTGTCTTGTTTGCCTGGTCCAATGCTGACTTCCGGGAATGTTATGACGTCAGCCTCGCCGATTGGGGCAGTCAGAGCCGGATAATCCGCGCCTCCTCCAGGGGTGCCGCCAACCGCCAGAAGATAAAGTCGTGGTCGCAAGCGACCTGGTTTTTCTGTCTCCGTCAACATCGGGTCGTCGGTGGATCGTTCTACCACCTTTGAAGTGGCTGGCATGCGCATATCCAGAGGTGGATTGACAGTGAAGCCCTTCGACCAGGAAAATTGGCGAAGGGCTGCCGGCGCGACGTCCTTGCCGTCTTCGAGCACATCGCACATCAAGCGAACTCCGATGGTGCTGCTCGATTTGTCGACTGGCGCCTTTTGAGAAATGGCTACGTTGTTAACCTTGCCGGCCCGCACTAAATGTGGTGGCACCGCGATGCAATACCATTGTCGAACCGTTGTCGTGTCCCGTTTCCCGCTGTGGGAAAAAGCTTTCTCGTAAACTGCATAGCTCCGTTCTTCATGATCGGTCATGAGCAATGGCAGCAAATCAGTGTTCAGCTCCGTTCCATTCACTGCAAAGCGGCAGCTTTGAAGCGCCTCGAGCGAGAACCCTTCGAAGGCAGGATCGACAACGACGAACCATCCGCGCGCCTCTCGTCCTTCGAGCCAATTGCCGCCTGGGACCGCCACGCTCACGGAAAGATTATCCTCTTTCGCATCGCAGGGCAGTGCAACCAGCGTTTGCCTGACGCCGCAGTACGCCGCGATCATGCAAAATAAAGAGCAGGCGATCGTCGCGAAAGTGGTATTGAGTACGGTGCGGGGCTCGAAGTTCATTTGCCGTTGAGCCAGCGAAACAAACGCCGGCATCCCCAGGAAGATGAGAAAAGCCAATGCTGCAGCCATAATCGAAACCCCGGCGCTCGATGCAAGCTGAGATACCAGCGGAACGAAGGGTGTGTTAAACGACTCAAACAAAAAGGACGGCAGAGGAGCGGCTGCCAGGGCGCCGAGCACCAAGAATTTGTGCTTGCATTGCCGCCAGATCGCAAACAATCCGTACGCCGCAGCGACGATGAACACCGGCATAATTGGATAGGTGTAGCGGTTCATGGTGATGAACAAAACATGGATCAAGTTGTACAAAATGACCAGACTGAATGTAATCGCAGGCGTTAACGCCGACCAACTGCGCTCCTTCAGGGCGCGCTGCCAGAGAACGGAAATCCCAAAAAAAGAAAGAAGCAGGAGCATCTGGTGCCAATACCGCTGAACAAGCCATGGAACGCCATAGCAACTCGTCTGGCAATCATTCCAAGGCGAGTCCAAAAGCCGCGCCGGCTTCAGCGCCATCATTTGCGCGAATGCCACCGGCTCGGCGGAAGCCTCTGCGCTTATTCTGTTTAGCGCCTCGTGCAGAGTCATGTTGAACCGCTCAGGATGCTCGACGAACTCTCCCGGGATGACATCGAAGCCGCGGCTCCTCGTGCTTAAACCGGTGTACAGGTTGTATATCGCGTAACGGTCTATGGCAATGGAGAACTTATTGGTGAGTATTTTGTTGCATACTGCCCACGGTGCGAGCAGCATGGCGGCACCGCATACGACACCAAGGAACCAGCGCCAACCAAATGGGAAACGAAGATTGGATAGACGCCCGGCTATCGAGAGTGTCACCACCTGTAGTACCGGCAGTAACAGAAACGGGGGACGTGCAAGCGCCAGAAACCCAAGCACCAGTCCGCTTAGAAAGCCGTTATTGAGCGATTTGGCGGGAGCAAAATCCTTTTTGCCCAGGTATAAAAAGAGGTAGCTTGCCGCAATAACGCCCAGGCAAGCCTGTGTTTCCGTTGAAATCCTGTTGCCGTTTACTATAAAAGGCGCATAGGCAATGGCGAAAAACGCAGCTATTCTTGCCACTTTTGAGCCGAAGCTCGTTCTGGCGGCCAGCCAGATGAGTCCGATAGTGAGCGCTTGCACCGCCCACATAGCCCAGGTTCCGACTGCCCAGTATTGTGGTGTCGGAGGTTTGCCGCTCAGCAAATAAGCGCCTGCCAGCCAGGTCGGAAGCAAAGGACCGGATCTGAAAAGCCCGCTCGCCGCCGACATCTTCTCGCTAAGCGCGAGCCGCAGATGGTCATCGAATCCGGAGGTGCAGTATGTGAAGATTTGATTGAAGAGCGATGCATCGAAGACGGTGATGCAGCCCTGCGTGGTGAGCAGATAGCCGAAACCGTCGAAGAGCAAAGTCAGGTTAGCGCCGTTTAGCCAATAAATGTACCCAGCCGAGGCGAGCAGGCTCAAACCGCAGACGGCGGCAAACTCAAGCCAGGGCGCCGCTCGGTTCAACAGATTCTTGGCTCGTGGCTGCTCATTCTCCGCGAGCCTGTTATTCGCCTCGCGCTTGTCGTTTGCCTCGAGCTTATCATTCGCCTCGCGCTTGTTATTCGCCTCGATATCGAGCTCCGTCAATTGCTCTACCAGTGTCAGTGGACGCGTTTTGATGGCTGGCGTTCGGAACGCCGAGAGCGCTTGATCTTAGCATGAACTCGGCGCTCGGCATATTCTGCGCGTTCTGCCAAAGGTTTTACCAAAGCGATTTGGCTTATTCGACTTCGGTGATTTGGCTTATTCGACTTCGGTGATGTGGCTTCGGTGATGTGACTCGGCTCCTTAGTTTTCGCTTTCGAACTGGAGGCGAAAAACGCACAGGGCATTTTTGAGGATGAAGGTGGACGTAAGTGACACTTTTTTGGCTAAAAGTGGACATATATGACACTTTTACTCTTTGCATCCCGGCGAATTTTTCCCAGAAAAAGGACACGAACGACACTTTTTAATCAAAATGTGGACACATAAGTCAAATCGAGTCGTGAAGCGCCCAGCCGAAGATTCGCATTCGTTTAATCTGTAACTGGAAAGCATGGAATAGAAAACCTGCGCCGCCGTGTAACTACTCTGACTGGACGTCGCCGTTACGAGCCCTTTGCACTTACGCCAACGCTCCGTGGCTCGCTCTCGCCAGAAACGTGGAGGGTTGCGTGAGGGAAACCCGGGACTTGCGCGGTTTTTGAATATTGCTGGGCGTACTTGGCAGATTGTGCGTTCACCCACGAGGCGATCGTCTCGATTGTGTCTGAATGAACGTGCCTGGTTTCAATAAGAATGTGACCGCGCCGCGGCAAGAGCTGAACCGTTTTATCCGTGGTCTTGAGCTGGGATTCGAGAACGCTGGCGCCGATTGGTTTTACTATGCGATCATCCTCGCCTTGCAGAACAAGCACGGGCACCTCCGGCGGTATCATGCTTATGTAGCGACGGGTGGAACCGATGAAGCGGCAACTTTCGACCAACTCGCCCATACCGAGCCGTTTGCGAATGAGCGGATCGGTCAGACCTTCCTCGGTGATTTGAGAATCTTCCGAGAAATTGGTTCTGATGTAATTGGAAACATCAAGCTGATGACCGGGCTTCACCAATGTCACAATCGAGTCGACCATGGTTCTGAACGAGTAGCGAAGCTTGATCGCCGGGGCGCACAGTATGAGCCCGCCCAGAGAATCTCCATGCTTCGCGCCCAGTCGAATCGCCATCGCGCCACCGAGGCTCTCGCCCATCACGAAAATCGGAACGCCCTGATATCTCTGATGAATAGCCGATACCAATGCGTGCAGGTCTTTCTCGCTCTGCTCGTAGTTTACACGCGTGTGTTTGTCACTCTCGTACCAGGCGCCGTAGCCTCGCAGGTCGGGGGCAATAACGACGGCGCCGTTCGTCGTGAGTTTGCGGGCGCAGGCATCAAATACGGTACCATGCATCGTCAGCCCGTGAATAGCAAGTACTACTGCCTTCGGGGCTCGCTCTGTGTCCTGCCACTGATAGACGGGCAGATTCATTGCCGTCGCAAAAGGACCACGCTCAACAGCAACCGTTTTCGCCAGCGCAGGCTCTCCGACAAAAGTGCCGGCGAGCATGACGAGAGTCGTTGCCAACGCTCCCGCGAACTTCCTCGCCTTGTTGAAACGCATCGTAATCTCCATTGACCTTTATCTGAACGTTGCAAGATAAAGTCAGTATGGGTGCCGCTCGGACGGGTTGTCATTCGTAGAATTGCCAGGCTCTATGGTGGAAACCCCACGTGGCACTGAGTGTCCGTCCGCGGACGGGCAAGGCACTGCCTTTCATGGGTGTTTCTTTGGTTGGAATGATGCCGACAGGCTGGCATGACACGCGCTTTTGCCGAAAGGCTGGCTGCGGGGAAGCCTGTGGCATTGCCACTTCGATCTCGTTCGGGAACAATATGATGATGCGTCGATGAGAGCCGCTTCTTGACATTAGGTATCGCAAAACAGGCCAAAAACAGCAAAAACCGGCCTCGTGTACGATACTCATTGTCAAGGGAAGTCTCTCAGAGGGCGAAAGTAGCGAGGTCGCCCGGGAAAAACGATGAATACTATTCAATCCATAAACGACAACTTCGCATCGAACTCAGCTCTCAGTCTGAGAGAATACTGCAGCGATGACATGTGGCTCACTGAGGCGCTCGAGGGCGACCCTGATGTGATGCGCGATCTCGGCGGTCCGACAGCACACGATCGCATCGAGCAAATACATCGGCGGCGGTTGGCGAGCGTGATGGAGAAAACCGTTTGGTATTTCACGATCTGCCCGGCGCCGGACGGCAAACCCGCCGGAACGATTGGAATCTGGGAATCTGAATGGCAAGGGCTACCTATAAATGAGATGGGGTGGATGCTTCTACCTGCGTTTCAGGGGCGCGGGTTGGTGACTGCAGCGGGGCGATTGATTCTCAGCCGTGCCAAGGCTGAAGAGAAGTGGATGGAGATTCATGCGTTTCCCTCGGTGAACAACGCCGCATCGAATGCGATCTGCAAAAAGCTCGGATTCTCTCTGCTTGAAGAAGTGCGAGTTGCTTACAATGGTCCGCCGCAACCAAGCAATCATTGGAAAATCGAGCTGCGAAACTCTCAATATTAGGAAGCCGGAAAATTTTTTCGATTTTTTTGTTCGGGCTTTGAACTTTTTCGCTCGTGACATCGTCTTAGATTTTAGGAGACCCGAAAAACCCCAGAACAAGTGGATTGCGCAAGCGCGTGGGGAGATGCGCTTCGCGCTTTTCGCTGGCGGATTGAACGGGACATAGCTGCGCCTCGTACGCCCCTCTTACGAGTGCGGACCACCCTGAGACCGAGCGATTCGCACAGAGAACCTGGTCGATGATCCGCGCGTGGCTACTGATTGTGAGTCTGTCCTCGACGCGGAGTAAGCAGGCTCACACGCAGTCTATGTCCCTGCATCCGCCCTGTTCGGCGGCGTGCGTTGGCGGGCGTGCATCGGTGGCGTGCATCTGCGGCGTGCATCGGCTGCGCGCATGGGCTGCGTGCAAGGGCTGCGCGCATCGGTGGCGCGCATCTGCGGCGTGCATCGACGGTGTGCATCGGTGGCGTGCTTATGTCACATTTGTGCGGCGCGAACGCTGAAACGCGTAAGGCAGCTGCATGAGCCTGGCAAGCGCCACGAGGGTGAGAAGGCAAAGAAAGTGAGATGCTATGTATAGGACTGTGCCAAGCACGTGAAGATACATGCAGATTGGTTGAAGACTGGGCGATCGCCAGGCGAATCCGCAGAGCCAACACGTGGCGAACAAAAATATCCCAAGCGCCCAGACATTTGTCGGCATGCGCCAGGAGCAGGAAAACGACATGTTGACTGGGCTGTTGACTGAGCCGAGCCGCGCCATCCTGCGCAGACGCCGTGTCAGTTTTGAACAGAAGCTATCAAAGGAGAAACAGACGAAGCCCAACGATAATAACGCCAGCAATGATGCTAATGTTTGCGGTGCAAATATTGCCAATAATGCAAACGGCGGAATCAAGAATGTGAGATTGAAGCCAGGCGCGGGACTCGTGCCCTCAGATGAGCGGGCGCGCCGCGAAACGGTCGGATATGAGCCGGTGTCGTGCGAGCTAGTACCATTTGAGTTGGTACCTTGTGGTTCGCCGCCGCGCGGTACAGCCAAGGTTGAATGTTCGTTTTCGCAGTAGTTGTTCTGGGTCGTGCTCACTGTGACTCTGACTCTCGCTCGCCATCACCATTGAATCAGGTGTGAGCCGATGCGAGTCGCGAACACGCCTGAAACTATTCTACTAGTCAAGCGGAAAGCGCACACGTGAATCATACTTCATCAGCATGTTTTTGACACAAATCAAAGACGCCTGGCGGATCGCCTTGCTGAGGCTACAGGCGAGCTTTCGGCGTCGAACGCCTTGATATCACTTGGTTTTGCCAGAGACGCTATCGGCGGTTGCGAGCTACTTTATCAAACGTATTGTATTGCTGCATTCGAGCAATTTCGCTCGAGCCGGCTCGCTCTTATCGGCGATGAGAAAGAACCATCCAATGCGGCTTTTCACCAGAGTGTATCCGAGAATTTTTTTCACAGCGGTGATCTGATCGACCGCGAAGCGCTGTCTGCCTGTGCGAGTCCGAACCATGCACGAGGTATCCCCGATGCGAAATATTTCAGCTGTCTTGTTCAAATGAATTCTCCATGCTGCCACTGAAAGTGGTACCAGCAAGACAGCGATTGCCACCTGTGTGACAATGGTCTCCTGGCTCAACGGCGGTCTCACGAATAACCAGGTGAGGAAGGGAAAAACCGAAGCTAGAATCACCGCAAAAGAAGCCATTGTAGCTGAGTCGATAAATCCAATCGGTACTCGAAAGTTGCAACTGTAAACATCAGTGCTTTTCGGCACATGCTGCCGGAGTCGTTCGAAGAGCCCGGCGCTGTCTGTCAAATCGCCGGATAAAACGTAGTCCTCTCCGGAAGTGGTTTCGAGAAGGTAGTCGTCGTTGTCGACCGAATAAAAGTCGTTTAGCTCAGACCAATGAATTCTTCTTGTGAAGAAGGGCGCTTTCAGGACGATTCCATCTCCAGTTTCCTCAACCTCGGTGAGAATTTTACAGTGTTGCTTGAAGGCGTATGCCAATTGTGTAAACACGGCAACACCCGCAACACCGGCTAGAATCAGCATCTTGGTGGTCGTCGGACTGGGACCGGCAATGTGGCTCATTAAGGCCATACCGAAGGGAAGCTGGAGCAAGAACAAGAGCTGGGCTCGGATGGAGGGGTTCTGGTACTTATCCTCTTTTATTGATTTGCGCTTCAGAGCGAACAAATCACCGACCTGCCACCACCTCCGCAACGGCTTTCCCTGCAGGCGATGAACGGCGGAGGGTGCCGGAAGTGCTTTTGATGATTCAAGTTGAGCGAGCATGATTTCTCCGTGAGCGAGTATGAGTTATCCACGGTGACTCTGTCACCACTAATGGTGTCACTTAATAGGATACCGTTTAGTAATCTGCGAGGCTGCTTTGATTGCTCCAATAATATGCTCATCTCTTGGCAACCGGCTCTAATTTCAGCATGTGTTAATTTTGTAGCCCCGGCACTGCTTCAACGTTATTCCTGCGATGGTATAAATGTTCGGTTCCAGCGGAGGCTCCACTGTATGAACGCCATCGTGCTTTCATTTCTTGTTGTTGTCGGCAGCACAGTACTTTCAGTTGCAGGCATGCTGTTCGTGCGGAAACGCTTCCCCATTCCGCAGTTGCGCGAGCATCATGAGGTGGCCGGCTATCTCGTCGGCATCGTCGGTACGCTCTACGCTGTTCTGCTCGGCTTGGTTGTCGTTGATGTCCAAGGTAAGTATCAGCAAGCCCGCATGATGGAAGAAACGGAAGCAAGCGCCGCAGCTGATTTATTCCATCTAGCTGATTCGTTCCCGCAGCCTACTCGTGCTGAAATACAGAAAGCATTGCTTGAGTACGTTTCCATAATTCTCGACGTAGAGTGGAACTCGGCTGAAGCGGGTCAGTTCACCGTGGAAAGCACGAAACCTCTGCGAAAGATTTGGAAAACGTTTAATGTGTATGAGCCAACTTCTAATCATGAGCAACTCAGCTATTCGCAAGCGCTTGTCACCTTGACCTCTCTTTCCGATAGCAGGCGATATCGCATAGTTGCGAGCAACAGCAGCGTGCCGGCGGTACTATGGACGGTGCTAGTTTCTGGCGGCGTTTTGACGATTCTATTCACTTATTTTTTCGCGGTTCAGAGCTGGCGGTCGCAAATGGTAATGACCACGATGCTTACCTTGTGTCTTTCTCTGAATGTGCTGTTGGTCCTGCTTTACAGCAATCCGTATCGCGGAGATTTACGCGTTAAGCCTGTAGGATTTCAGTACGACAGAGGCATCTTTCGCGAGCTGATCGGTCCTTGAATGCCACCCCGAACAGTTAGCGTATAGGCAAAGCCGACTCTAATTTCATTGCCAGGCTGGCTGCCCCGACAATTGCTGCGTCATTTCCCAGCTCGGCATTTACAACTTGACACTGTCCCGGGCCTGGCATCGCATGCGCTTTCAAAACCTTGCGCGCCGGTAATAACAACCTCTCACCCAGCGATGCAAGCCCGCCACCGATTACAATCAGGTTTGGATCGAGTGCATTTGCGAGAGTTACAAGACCGAATCCGAGGTACTCGCCCGTTTGCTCGATGGCTTTGGCGGCTGGACCTGATGGATCTTTGTCTGCCTCAGAGACAACTTGCTCCCCGGTCAGTTCGGCGTTTTTGTTGCCGGTCAATTCGCAATAGGTCTGCACCAGACCGGGACCGCTGCAGTAGGCTTCCAGCGTTCCCTTCGCGCCGCCAATGTCGCAACGCGCATTGGGATCGATGCTCAATAGAATGTGTCCCAGCTCGCCTCCCGTCCAGGTGGCTCCGTGATGCAGTTCTCCATTAATGAGGATGGCGCCACCAACCCCGGTGCCCAGCGCGAGGAAAACGACTGTGCCCCTTTTGATCGACCGCGCAGCTCCAAAACGATGTTCAGCGAGTGCAAGAACATTTACATCATTGTCGACTTTCGTCTCTAACCCAAGCGCATTTTTGAAACCATCGGCAATGCGCAACCCACAATAGCCAGGAAGCACGGCTGTGGCGGAAAAAACTACACCCTGCTCGGCATCGATTTGTCCGCCGGTTCCAACTCCTATGGCTTTGACATTGCTTGCCCCATCGAGCAACTTACGCGCCACCTCGATCGCATTGGCCAGGATGGCTGGACCACCTTCCTTGACTGGCGTCGGCAGTGAGAGCCGTTTCGACACTGTTCCGTCTTCACCTACGATCCCGCCTGCGGTTTTCGTGCCACCAACATCGATGCCAATATAGTTCATGTGCACTCCTTTGCGCGCTCGCAGCTGTACGTCGTTGCAAGATTTCTGAAGCCAGCTGGTTCTACATGAACATTATAGCCATTACTGGTTCAATTGCACAGCTCACGGTCAGGCACCGCCATTGGTATCATCTTTTGATAGCTAGCGTCATCATCCAGTTAGAAGGCTCGATTCGCATGGTTTTCATTGTTAGCCCACCTTCATTCATATTGTTGAAATTGGCATCGCGAAAATTGTTGGAATCAAACACTATCGTAGCTAACGATTCAACCGTCCGCCCCTCGGAAACGCTGCGTTTCACCGGCCATTTAAACACCACCACAGTGCCGCAGTAACAGATTTCTTCAAGCTGTGTCTTTCGCGCAAAATTTGCGCAATAGTTTGCCGCATTGTAATTCACGACGCCGCTAAGAAGGCCACTCTGATTGATGCGAGTCATCCTAACCCTCGGCTGCCTGAAAAAATCGTTCGAGGCAAGTTCATTGCCTGTACCTTGCGTGCTGAGGAGTCCGGCTATGTGAGTGAACTCAGCCTTATGTCCGTAATAGATCTTTTGCATTTCATCAAAAGGTGACTGAGTTACTACCTTGGAGGCTGCAGGTTTGGGAGCAACATGTGCAGTCCCGGAGGCTGCTGCAACTGACACATTTGTCTTGGGCGGACCGAATCGCATAGCCTTGGTCAGCAGAATGCAACTGTTTACCCATGCTGATTGAATACCGTCGAGATTGACAATAATGAAACAAGCCAGTAGTGCGGAAAACATCGCACCGCTAAGCAAAACGACGAGCATCTTTACCATGGCTCGGCTCGATGAGGGTTTGGCAGAAACCGCTGTTGATGGGTTCCAGACGCTATTCTCTGTACCGGAGTTGAGCAGCTTCGCTTTCTCCTGCAAAATCTGTAACTGTGCCACAGCGACGACGGCGCAGATGGATTTCTGTTGTTCTTGTAAGTCGCTTTCAGAAAAGAAGATGCCTGTTTCGATGCCTTCAATCTCGCGTTCTATGCCAGGCTCAGGTAACAGTGAGTGCCACCACTCAATTATGTCTTTCTTAAAATCGGCGACCGTTTGATAACGCATGTTTGCGTCGGTTTCGATCGCCTTCCACACGATGCGCTCCAACATTTTTATGTTCCGAAATTCGGGACTCAAGGTGACCATTGGCTCCGGGCGCGTCTGTTCGTTGCAGTGTGCCTTGATAATGTCTAGAACATTTTCGCTCTGGTATGCAGGACGACCCGTAACCATTTCGTATATGATCAGACCCAGGGCGTAAACATCGGAGCGCGTGGTTAGAGCTTCTCCTCTGCACTGCTCAGGGCTCATGTAGAGGGGCGAACCTAGAACATCTCCCGGCTGCGTTATTTTTTGAAGCGTTATTCTTTGGAACTCTTCTTCGAGTTTCGCCAATCCAAAATCGACAACCTTGGCAATTATTTTTCGATCTTTGAAGAGAATAACAATGTTGGCTGGTTTCAAATCTCTATGGATTACCTTCATCTGATGGGCATGATGAATTGCGCTGCAAATTTGCACTGCAATGTGGGCAACCTCTTCCTCACGCTCCATGCGACCGTGCGCTGATAGGAGCTCTTCGAGGCTGATGCCCTGGAGATACTCCATGATGAAATATGGTTTCCCGTCGGGACCATCGAGGCAGGTAATGGGCTCGACGATATTTTCATGGCGAAGCTTTGCGTGCGTTCTCACTTCACGACGGAACCTGGCCATCATCTCGGAATCAACTGTCTTTACCGTCTTCACGGCAACCAATTGATCGAAGGAGATGTGTCTTGCACGGTAAACGACAGCCATCGCTCCTTCGCCAAGCTTGTCCATGATCTTGAAATCGCCGAAGAGAAGCTGGCCGATTAGAGGATCGCTACTCGAGTAGTCGAATCGATGATCGGGTTTTCCAAATGAGCGGGCGGCTGGACTTCGGCGAACTTCATTGGCTGCTTGAGATACGGCGGAGGAGGCAGCGGCAGCATCAGTCTGAGACGTGACTGAATCTTCGCAAGTACAGGTCGTGCTTCCGAATACCCAGGAGGTCATACTTCCGACTCTTAGCCGACGCCTGACCTTCCGACAATGCGGACAGATCGAGCCGTCAGCACTGTTTCTCCTTATGATTTGATCGCGACTGCGCTTAGCGCAATCGCAAATTTCACTTCTGAAAATCCAGTGGGTAACGGTTCCCCTTGCGCCGGTTGAAAGCGGTTTGCCGCAGATCGCGCAAAGCGCAGTTGACAAGCCGAGCTTTGTATTTACAGCGGATTCCGGGCAAAAGCAATGCTTAGTTCCAAATATCCACTGCGTTATTGAGCCGCTAACGCGCGGCTTGCCACATTTATCACATAGCTGTTCCTTCTTTTCACGAGCGATCGCCCTGCGGTGCTCGGCTGCCTCAGGTGTTTTCTCAACGTTTTTCTCAGCACCGCGATCTGTCATCTTATTATTTTTCGGGGCTTGATCAGTCACGGTAATGAGCCCTCGGCAACAGCACTACTTCTCTCAAGTATAGCTGGCTCCATTGTGCCGATGTTTTTGTTCTGCGGCAATTGTCTCTTTGGGGAAATCACCAAAGTTGACGGCAGCAAAGATAGACTCTTTGGGGACAGGTCGATCTATTTGACTCCGTCGCGAACCGGATTTGGTATCATCGAATTTGTGAGAGGAAGTGATGCCGATTCAAGCAGTGTGTGCAACGCTAAAAGATGAGCACGTGCTCGATCGAGCATTTGAGGCAGTTCGTGAGACAGTGAAGCATTTGATAAAGAACGGTCATAATTCCAAGCTTCAGTCAGGAGGGGGATGCCAGTGACCTCGATATTGCTTCAACTAACAGAGCTTTCGACCGAGAGGATTGTTCTGAACCCCAAGAATTACAGAGTGGAGTTTGCTAATACTTGCTGGACTTCGAAGGATCCGGCTTGTGACTCTCCCGAGATAGCTGATGCCGTTCAGGCTCACCTGATACAAGTTTCTGATGCTTGGTTCAAGCAAGCCCGCATCCAGTATCCCTCGGTTGGACACGCTACTTTCTACGCCTGGTACGACGAGCAGGCGGGGCAGCTACGTATGTCCATGACCAGCAATCCGCCAGACCAATTGCCGTTTGGCTGCACAGTAGTATTAAACGATACTCCTGAGAAGATTGTTCATCGCATGCTGCGCGATGGTTCCCCAGGTTTCATCGCTTGGTCTGAGTTGGAGGTTGTGGATCCGGACGACCTGCCACCGCAGCAGGAGGGCGAATCTTTTTTGAAATATCTGTCAAGGGTCGATCAGCCAATTGTTGAATACAGACTGGACGTGTGGGCGGTGACGCACACATGGTGAGATAGATTTGTCGTACGTCCTCGAAAAATAGTTGGCAAGGCAAAACGGACTGGACAGCTTTCTACCTGGCTTAGATTGCCTGAAGCGGGGCATGGTGTTATCGTGGGAACAGTCTCTACGACTAAATCCTCCGCGGATGCAGGACGTGTCTATAGACATCAAAAAACCAAGGGTTGCTTGCCGAAGGGGGCGCCTCTTCCTGACGTGTTTGTTCCGGAAAACGACGAGATAACGGCGGAATGCGCCTACGAGTCAGCAACAAAATATGAGCGCGAAGATTGCATTGTTGATGCAACTGAATTCTACGAAAGAGCAATTGGTGCCTTGCGAAGGACGAAAGGGTCTTACAACAAAAAGTTGGCTAAGGCAATCGTTTCTAAATACGCTAGTTTGTTGCGCAAGCACCAATTGACCGGGAAAGCGGAAGATATTGAAAGAGAATTTCTTCTCGACAGGAAATAGTCTGTGCGATTCGACAAGAGCGCAAATTGCATCCAACCGAGCACTGGTTGTCATGCTATAGCCATCTGTGCCGGTTCGTCTACCCAAGAGTTGCGTACTCCGAGCATCCACGTGCGAGATAGTGGTATCTCCTCATAGACATTTTGACATAACGCGACAGGCGACGTTTCGACTTGAGCGGTTGAAGAAACCAGCGGTGCCACTAAATACGGTACCATCATTATCGAATCTGCACGCAACACTGAATGTTGTATATTGATAAGCGGCACCTTAGAATGGTACGCAAGTCATGTCTAAATCAGTCTATGTTGGATTCCGCGACCAAGGATTTTGGGCATTTGATGTAATTGTCTCAATCCTTTTGAAACATCTTGTGGAAGTCGCAGAGCCTAAAGTCGCTGACAATCAATGGTTGGCTGAGGTTGTTCATCAATGGCGCGTGGGTACGGTCATACCAGACAGCTGTGGTGTGAACTTAGACGATAACTGGTCGGATGAACAGGTCGAAGTGATTGTGCTCCTTTTTGAAGAGACGTGCAAGATGCTCCAAGAGCAGGACAACATCACGGCTGAACAAATCGCACAGTGGCAACTCCTGGATGCCATGCAAATCTTTTGTCGTGGCATTCCGGTTTTCAGTGCGAAATCAATTGTCGACCTGTGTGAGGCAATCATTTTGATGCTTTGTGGAAGACTGCCACCTGCGCCAGCAGGAACATGGTGGTGGTATGGAGTGGAAGATCATCCCCGGACGATCCCCCGGCGTGAGTGATTCTGTTCCATCCCAGATTCCTTGCTCTCCGCCATCTCGATCTATAATTGCTGATATGCGTAGAGTCGCTATGATTTCGATTGTTATCTGCGCTCTTTGCGGGGCCATCTACTCCTCTTGGACTAGCCAACAAAGCAAAGAGTCATCGCTCAGGGAGCTGAATAATCGTCTGGTGGAAAAGGTACCCTGTGTCTATGCTGTGAATGATGTTCCTGAAGGAGACATCGTGAATGCTGAGGATGTGGAAGAACGAGCTGTTCTTTTCTCCAAAATGCCTCAAGATGCTCTCACGAGTCGGAACCTTTGTATTGGTAGAGTGTGTCACCATGCTCTTTTCGCTGGACAGATAGTGTCCCAGCATGACTTTGGCACGAATTGCGGAGCCTACCCACCCATTCGCAGTCATCGAAAATCCCCAGCCGTCTCTCACAAATAGCCGTTTGCCGTTTCTCGCACAGAATTTCAATTGCTAAAATCCGCTTGGTACGCCGCCGCCACCGCTGTTCTGGTGCATAATCTCCTGCTGCGCGCGTTGCTGATTGGAATTTTGTTGTTCCCGCCAGGCTTGCACTTGCTCCCTATACGCAGCCTGATCGCGCTGAATTTTTTGGTACAGCATCATCTTCTTGCCTCTGTAGGCAGCCACTTCGAAAATGTCGTTCATATGATGGCGGCGCGCTGCCTCCCAAATGTCGTTAAACTCCGAAACGCTCGCGGCTTGATCCAGAGCCTTTTTCAACAGGTAGCGATTCATCTCTTTGAGATTGTACCCTTCGATTTTGCGCAACAACATGCACAACTGATGCGCGTTGGGCTCGTCATCGACCATGTCCTTGATCACCTTGCGCAAGAGATCATCCATGCCCATCAGGTGCACTTGCTTCGCATATTCGAGCGCCTCGGGAACCGTGTGTATGCATGCATACTCCTTTTCCATTGCGAGGTGCGCCACGTCGTTGAGCGAAACTTCCATTGCTTTGTGGGCCAGATCGGTAAGCTGATCGGGCGTATTCGACAAGCTGATCAGTTGTTGAATGGCTTGGCGCGTGATTTCGAAGCACTCATATTGTCTGGATTTGAGCGCCACCAGAATGAAGTCCTCTCGCGTTCGCGACATCTCGAGCGCCTTTTGCATGATGGCGCGCCGCACGTCGGCAAGCTGGTGACCGTATTGTTCGGTGTAGGATGCCACTTCTATGCACTTCGGCAGGTCTGTACAGCTGCTGAGCACCGAATCAAAAATGGGCGCGGCTTTGCTTCCTTTGCCGCTCTTTGCGTAGCCGACGGCTCGTTTCAACGATTTTTGCTGGTCCACGGTCAACGTCGAGCCCGGATCGGGTCTGTCAGCCACTGCGGGCAGTGCGATCGCCAGGGTTGCACAAGCAGCCAGTATGAGTTGATTCCCAGCTCGGCGGCACTTCCTGTTCAAATGCCAATCCGGCTGGTTGCCCGACTCTCTATCCGGCTGCTGATGAAATCCAATTGCGCGATTGACTTCGCTCACATTGACCTTCCTGTAGTAAACGGCTTTCCTGGCTACTCTGTACCCAGTTTATGACCATATTTACAGCTTAGCAAGATCGGCTGCCACGGTAACGGCGACCGCGAGAGGAGCTAAGGCAGCTGCCCCTTCACTTGGCCCAGTAGGATAGTCGCCTTTATCGTCATATGACGATAGAAAATGCCGAATTTTGATAGTCATATGACGATAAAAGCGTTCTAAAAAGCGCCATACGAGGGTCCTTTATCGTCATATGACGATAAGATTTGCTCAGTTTTGATAGTCATATGACGATAAAATTCGTTCCGGCAGACACCAAGAGAGGGTCGCGGATAGTCCGACCAGATTTCATGTGCCCCTTCGTTTCAAGCGCAGGGTTATCAGCTCGTTGACCCCAAACTGAATATCGTAGACCGCTGAGCCATCTTGCTCTTCGACCGGCTTCAAGACCTTCCCAAGATGTTTGCCATCAAGGTTGACTTTCCGGACACTCAGGTCGTCATCATTTATGCGCAGCTTCGCGCCCTGGACATCGCCAGTCGTGTTGAGCAGGCGGAGCAAGAACGAGTCACCATCATCCTTTGAGTAAAATGCAGTGCGAATTATTTTTTCGTTGTCGATGCTCAAGACAGATCGCGAGTCAGGCGTATTGCCCTCATGCAGGGCTTCTTGAATCAGCGTCATACCCTCACGCGTCACAGGTGTAGACCAGTGGCTCCCCTCGAACAACTCTGCCAGGCGGTACGCATAAGGCACCCACGGAGTCGAGCTTTTTTCGTGTGCCTCACCCACAGCATCGAAGTCGGCTTCCATAGCGTCGAAAGGAACGGCATCGAAGAGGTTGGAAGCGGCAACATTCGATTGAGCAAAGCCGCTCGAAGCATCGAACCCAGCCAGTGGTGCCCATCCGTAGGTCACAACGTTTCGCCCGATGCAATTACCGTCGGGAACTTCCATGTAAGGACCGGCACCACCTCCCCGCGTCAGAAGCCGCTTACGGGATAACATTGAGAAGGCGCGCAAAATGGTGATTTCAACTTTGTCAGCGTCGACGCCATACTCAGGCAAGCCCGTGTTAAGAAAAACCTGCTCATTAGCGACAAAAAATCGCTGCGCCGGAAAACGATCGAGCGGAGCCTCGGTGTATCTGGGCGCTGGCAGGTTGACCTGGGCTTTGCCGACCTTGCGCTTCACGAGACTCATGTGATTTTCCGACCATGTAGTCTTTACGCGCGCGCCGGTTTTGAAGCTCACTTGCAGCCTGTGGTCGGCAGATTGATTGTTCCACTCGGTATGGAAAAAGACGATTGGCACGCCTTTTTTAAGCGAAACGGTGGTGACGATTTCATGTTTTCGAGTCTCGCTCGAACGCCTGAAGAAGCAGAGATTCTCCATGTCCTTCATAGGTTTGGGTGGGGGCCCGCATTCCTCGATGCCAATCGGCAAATCGATTTCGTAGGTCAGTTTGAGCGAGGCGCAAAGTGGACCGTGACTGCATTCCGAAACGGACTTGAGACGAGCGTATACCGGCTGGTCGTCGAGGATGGGGTCGAAATTGTAGGAGTCGCCCGCGTCAGCAATATCTGAAATGATGTGTCCCAGCCTGTATTGTTTTTGCGCAGAGCCTGAGCCGGCCGCTACCACCAGGTCGCCGTCATCCTCGACACTGACTGTGAAGAGCCCGTTCGACAATTTTTTGTTTGTCACCAGGCATGGTGCAGGATTGCCGATGGCCCGGTTTCGATCGCTCACTCGGTCTGTATTGCTAATGCCTCGCCCCGTTTTCACAGTGGCTGTCTTCGCGCTATGGCTTGCCTTTCTCTTGCTGCCGTGCTTCTGGCCGTTGTTTAACGGGATGAATCCCACGCCCATGGCCGGAATGGATGGTGCCTCAATCCAGCAGTCGATAAAGTCTACGTTCTTATACTCCGGCGGATCACCTGTCGCTCCGAAGAGCTCAGTCGCTTCTGAAATCGATTCTATTTGAAAGTCCGTTCCCTGCGGCAAAATAGTGCGCAAGTAGTCCGCACCAGCAGCGATACCATCGGCCATCGCATCGGCAATAGCATCAGTCGCCTTCTCTTGATTCGCGCCGCTCGACGAGCTCGCAGTCTTGGCTTTGTCTTTTTCCTTTTTCTGAGGCAGAGCCAGGCGAACACGAACGGGCGTGCTCAACTCCTCACACGAGAGATTGAATACTGCTATTGCGGCAAGCTCGATATCCGGATCGGCAAGATCCAGATGCTCGCGGCCGACGGAAGCCGTGCCGGTTTCATCCGTAAGCAAAAGAACCTCGCGCACTCTTCTATCGAGAACGTCGAGAATCTCATGGATTGAAGCATAGCGCGGCAGCATTTCTCGGTGCACCGCGTCGATGCTGCAACCGCATATACTGTCATGAGGTTGATTGTGGAGCAGATGGCGCCAGGCGTTCTCCATCTCCTTTTGAGGGTATTCGATAAGATCGAGAAGCGAGGCGATGGAATATAGCGGCTCGCTGATTCTCGCAAGTCTGTGCTCAGCGAGACGATTTTGGCGTTTTAAATAAAGTCTGGAGGAAAGGACGCCGAAGAGCATATAGCCGGCAGCGTGCTCGAGTGCGCTCGAGTTATCGCGCAGCTCGCCCTGGATGAAACGCACGGGTCCATCCGATTCATCTGATCTTTTCTTCAACTCAGACAAATAATCACTCAAGCAAACGCATTTGGCCAGCACCGCATGTGGTGCATCGTTCGATGTCGGTGTCAATTTTGACTTCGCTTTTGATTTCAAATCCGGTTTCAACTGCGACTTCAGCTGCGATCTCGGATCCGATTTCAGGTGCGACTTCAATTGCGATTTTAGTTGCTTCAGAATCGCTTTCATGTCCCGCGGTGGACCAACATGATCGCCGCCGACGGGGACCAGGACTGCATCAATGTTTCGCGAGTAGACTTCCGAGTCCAACCAGCCATCGAGAGTCCTGATGATGTCGTTGATGCCCGCACCATTACCCTTGCGTTCCGCCTCGTGAATAAAGGTCTGATGGTATCCCTTGGCGAAGAGCACTGCCAGCACCTCGCTGCCGTCGGGGCTTTGCCAGACGAATTCCGGACCATTGTCGAGCTCGGGCACACCACGCCAAACAATGGCTGTGTCGATGCCGAAGCCTCTCAAAATGCGCGGCAAATCCTGGCTGTGTCCGAAAGTGTCGGGGCAGTATCCGACCATCATCGGGTTGCCGTAGCGCCTCGAGCGTTCCAGTCCATACTCGAGATTCCTGATCATGCTCTCGCCGCCGACGAGCATTTGATCGTTTAAAACATACCAGGGACCTACGAAGAGCTGCTCGTCTTTGACGAGCGATTTGACGCGACTGAGATAATCAGGTTCGACCGCTAGAAAATCATCGAGAGCGCAGGCCTGTCCATCCAGATGAAAGCTGGGCAGGGAGCCATCCTCGAGACCCTCGATCACTTGTTTGAGCACGGCGATCAGTTGAGTTCGATAGCGCTCGAAGCCCCAGTACCACTCGCGATCCCAGTGCGTGTGCAGATAGAAGTTGACCGTCTTCGCTTTTGCTTTCATCTGCTCATGTGAGGAATGGTGCGATTTTGCTGATGCTGTCGTCGAGCGCCGATAGCAATGCCAACTCGTCGCCGGCCAGAAACTCGTCATCGAGCTGAATCGAGAAATCGCCCTTGTAATCGAAGAGTTTGAGGGTCTCTATGAGTTGTCCCCAGTCCACTTGTCCTTTTCCGATCTGCCGGTAACGCCACCACAAGGGTCCGAACAAACCGCTGTCTTTCAGCAGAGGACGGTTAATTTCAGCGTCGTGTCCTTCGATGTGATCGATGCCGGTGACGATGTGAGAAAGAATTTGCAAGTAATCAATGCCGAGCCAGAGGCAGTCTCCAGGCGAGAAACTCAGCGCCAGCTCAGGGCAGCTCGAAAGAAGATCGCGCCAATCTTGCGGTTCCATCGCATGCCAGTGTTTCAATGACACGCCGCGCAAACGCATGGGTGTGCTGGTGTGCAGCAGCGGTTTGACTTCGTATTCCGCAAAGATGGGCATCAATACGGCGTATTCCTTTTCAAACAATTCCTTCCAATCTGGTCGCGCTGGTGGTGCGCTTGCCACGTCAATCTGTTCCGACACTGCGGTTTTAGTGGCAGTGCTTTTGGCTGTGGCGGTTTTCGCTGTGGCATTTTTCGCTGTTGGGCTTTTGCCCGTACCGCTTTGGGTCGAGGAAGAACCTTTAGAGGACGAGCCTTTAGTCGAAGAGACCTTATCGCCGGATCCTTTATTCGAAGCTCGCTTGTTGGAAGCCTCTTTAGCGCCGGTTTTGCTCGATGATTTGGTTCCCGCTTTTGCTGCGGTCTTATCGCCCTTCGCCCGTTTCCTGGCGGCGTTGCCGGACTCTTCCTCCGGGTCTATGGCTTCGTTTGTTTCGTGGATGTTGTTTCGATCGTTTGCCGTTTCGCCCTGCTTGAACCCCGGGCTCAGCCAGAAGGCAAGACGCTTACAACGCAAGATGGCGCTCACTTCACACAATTTGACCAGCATGCTTTTGAACTCGCGGAACGATCGTTCGTTGCCGGGGACGTGCGTGTAATCGAGGCTCAGGCAGGCAATCTCGACATTCTTTTCGCCGCACAGATCAGCGAGGCTCTTCAGGAATTGACGTTCTTTCTTCTCGACGCCGCCCCCCTTGCCGTCAGCCTCGAAGGGGGCGAAAGTGTATTCGACCGAAGGCACCCCTTTTTCGGCTGCCAGTTCGATAGCTTCGCTGAGTCCGCCACCAATCCTGGTGGCATCAAAACATAACTTCATGGCAAAAAGTTTAGCAGATGTTATGCCAAAGAAGAACTACCGGTTCTAACAATGAACGCATTAAGAACAAACGCTTCAGAGACCAATAATTAAAGATGGAACATGTAAGCCCGCTTGATGCGCGGATCGTTCAATTCATTCAAATCCATGCGGTTCATCGTTCTGGCGAAGAAAGTGCTGCCGCGCCGCAGAGATAGCGTCACCGGTGTATTGGGCGTGCCGACGATCAAGTCGTAGCACTCGTCGCGCGTCAAGCCTGTGGTGGGTACGCCATCGATTGCCAAGATTATGTCGTTGGGGATGATGCCGACTTCAGCCGCGGGCGTTCCTTGAAAAACCGTATTGACCACGGGCGGGAAGCCGGGCGAGGAGACGAATCGCACGCCGATGATGCCGAAGCTGCTTTCTGCTTTGGACTGTAGCTGCGTCTGGTCAAGAGATGAATTCAGCCTGTTGTTGTCGAGCGACCCGACCTGTGACCTGCCGAAGAAAGGCATCATATTGGCTGAAGCTTTGAATTTCTTCTTTGGCTTCTTCTCGGGCGCAATTTTCGCCGTGTGCTGGATGCCGCCTTTCAGCGGAGCCTTCTCCGTGGGCTTGGGTTTGTGCTGGTCGAGCTGCGGAACGTCCGGCTTGAGGAGCTCCTCCTGCGCTTCCGCCTCAGGGGCGCACACAGGCGGACATGACAGCAGCACTGCACAGATGACTATCTTTACATGTACGAACTTTCGGTCCATTGATTCCAGCGACGGATGAGGTAGCGAGGTAGAAACGACGAATTTTTGTCAAAAGGGTTCCCGATTTAAAGGTTCCCCATTTGGCTACGGTAAAACCGTTCTGATCAAAGCATAAGCCAGGTTTCATTAATCGTCCATGGGCTTTTTACCAGTTGGCGGGCGGGGTTCATTAACCCTGTCCGGCAAGGCTCCGAACTGGCACGGATCGGCAGAATTCGAGCCAGGCGAGCGCAAAGGAGAAACGAATGTTTAACGGCAGGGGCAAAGCAGTTTTGACGTGATACTCTTAACCAATCAAGGCTGAGCCTGGGAGGGCTGACAAGGTTGGGCGAGCGCGCCGCGACCGAGGGTCTGCCCCTGAAGTGCGGAGGAGAAAAACGTGAGCAAAGTCACAGTAGTTGGAGCTGGCAACGTCGGAGCGACGGTGGCTCAATATGTTGCGGAAAAGGATCTCGCTGATGTGGTCCTCGTCGATATCGTCGACGGGCTGCCGCAAGGCAAGGCGCTCGACATGCTCGAGGCTTCTCCCATCAACATTCACGACCGCAATCTGACAGGGTCGAATGACTACGCCGACACGAAGGGCTCGGACATCGTCGTCATTACTGCCGGAATCGCCCGCAAGCCCGGCATGAACCGCGATGATCTGCTGAAAACTAATGCCAAAATCGTCCAAGACGTGGCTCAGCAAACGGTCAAACATTCTCCCGATGCGATTTTCATCGTCGTCACCAACCCGCTTGACGTCATGACTTATCTGACCTGGAAAACGACAAAGCTGCAGCCGCAAAAGGTTATCGGCATGGCCGGAGTGCTGGACAGCGCCCGCTTCCAAACATTCATCGCCATGGAAACCGGCTACTCCGTCGAAGACGTGCGCGCCATGGTGCTCGGCGGTCATGGAGATTTGATGGTCCCGCTGACTCGCTTCGCCACAGTCAATGGTATTCCGATTTCCGAGCTGCTCAGCAAAGACAAGATCAATGCTCTGGTTGAGCGCACCCGGGACGGCGGCGCCGAGATAGTCAAATATTTGAAAGCCGGGAGCGCCTATTATGCGCCGGGAGCCTCGGTATCGCAGATGGTGGAAGCCATCTTGCGTGATAAGAATCGCTTGTTGCCGTGCGCCGTTTATGCCAATGGCGAATACGGCTTGAAGGACGTCTACATCGGATTGCCTGCCGTGCTCGGCAAGGGCGGTCTGAAGAAGATCGTGGAAATCAAGCTCACCTCCGAAGAGGCTGATGCCCTGAAGCAATCGGCTACTTCCATTAAGGAAAACATCGACAAGATGAATGAATTGTTGGTTCCGGCGGTGTAGGCTCCTCCGGGATCTTCACCGCCATCAAAGCGTCACCGCAATGGTGGCGCTTTTTTGTATGAGTCTTCAATCAGCCCGCGCCGACCTTCGCAAGTAATCAGCTTAATGCTTTTAACGGTTGGCAATAAGAATCAGCAAGGCAATATATAATGACTTGAATGGGATAAAGCCTCTTCTGCAACTCGTGGAGTCGATTCATGCGCTTTAAAACGCTTCTGGCCGCAACCTTCAGCCTGGCCGCTTCTATTTCGATGTTCTCGCCGGGCGCCCGTGTCCTGGCTGCGACCCCGGCAGCGCCCACTGCATCGACCTCGCCCGCTCCTGAGCCCCCGACTTCCACCCCGGCGGCAAAGACCGAAGCTGCTGAAGGTTCCGCTGATACGAATCTCGAGCCCAGCAAGGAGAAGTACAAGCAGGAATACCAGGAAATCGAGAACTTCCTTGGTGAAATTGAAACGCAATGGAATGCCCACAATCTCGACAACGTCATGAAGTTTTACGCCGATGACTACATAAACAATGACGGACTCGACAAGAAGGCGGTTCAGGAGCTCACGAAAGATTTCTGGAAAACCTATCCGGACGCGAAATCTTATTCCAAGACAAAGCAAATTCGCATCGAAGGCAAGTTCGCGACAGTCGACTCCCGCGACCGCGCTCTTGGAACGACTGCCAAAGAGATGCCGGCAATTCAGGCAAAGGGCGTTCTCACCTCGATTTCCGAGGGACAGCTGTATCTGAAGAAGCTCAACAAAGATTGGAAAATCGTCGGCGATCGGATCGATTACGAGAAGGTTCGCGTCGCTTTTGGACTGGCTAAAGACCTCGAGACTTCATTCATAGCACCCGAGCAAGTCAAGTCAGGGCAAGAGTATTCAGCCAGGCTAAACGTCGACTTGCCCTCCGATCTGATTGCAGTCGGCTCGATTACGAGCGAACCGCTTCAGTATCCGCAACCGTCGAACAAAGATTTCTGGCGTCCGATCGATAATCGCGTTCTCGAGCGGATCATCCACGCCAACACGAGCAATCACAACGAGCTGCTCATGGCTACAATCGCTATAACCGACAGATCGCGCTCCAACTTGCGCGGATTGACTTATTTGACTCGCAGATTGAATGTCGTTCCGGAAGGCAAAGATTTTCCTACCGAGGAGAAAAGCAGCGACAAATCCGAGACGGCGGCATCGGTTGATGGTGAGCTCATGATGCAAGGACCGCCTGGCGCCGATGACGGCAAGGAATCCGATGGCGGCGCCGGTAGTGGCGCCGGAAGCGGCACCAGTGGTGGTGCGGGAAGCGGCACCGGTGGTAGTGGTGCTGGAAGTGGCACCGGTGGTGGTGGCGACAAGGGCGGCGACAAATAAGCGAAGCTGTGCCATCAAAACGATTGACGTTGATTATGGCTGTTTTCGGGCTCTGCCTGGCGGCTGATTGGTTCAGCAAAAAATGGGCTCTGGCGCATCTGTCCGCAGGTGAGTCGCGACCATTTTTGCCTGGTTTTTTGCAACTGACTTTGACTGCCAACCCTGGCGCTGCATTCTCGTTGGGCAGCCATAACGGGCAGGCTATGGGCATTCTCGCCACGGCTTTGACGATATGTTTGCTGGTCTGGATCGGCAAATCCGTCTTCTCGAAGGCGCCACTGCCGGTGGTGCAGCAAGTCGGCATGGGTTGCCTGCTCGGCGGGGCCGTGGGAAATCTGGTCGACCGCTACACTCAAGGCAAGGTGACCGATTTCCTCGAATTCGTCTTCGTCTCGTTCCCCGTCTTCAACATGGCCGACGTTCTTATCGATGTCGGCATCGGACTGATCGCAATTGCTATGTTCATGTCGCCATCCAAAGCTGCTGAAACCGGCACTAAGGCTGAGGCGAATGCGAATGGCTGACAGAGAGCTCCACTCTGGCGCTGATATGATTGACCAGTTTGATGATTTCGAGCCTTTTGAAGAGATCGAGCTTACTTGCGGCGATGCTTTGACTGCCGATAAGCCTCGGCTCGATAGCTTCATTGCCCAAAACGTTCCCGATCTCTCGCGCGCGCAAGTTCAGAAGCTGATCGAGCAGGATCTGGTGTGGGTAAACGGAAAGGCTGCCCGCGCCTCTCATCGATTGAAAGAGGGTGATGCAATCTCGATAAGAATACCTCCGGTGGAGCCACTGGATGTGGTGCCGGAGGATTTGCCGCTCAATGTCGTTTTTGAGGACGATCAGTTGATAGTGGTCGACAAGGCGGCGGGCATGGTGACTCACCCGGGCGCCGGTGTGAATCAGGGAACGCTGGTTAATGCCCTTTTGTACCATTGCCGCAGCACCTTATCCGGTATCAGTGGGGTGGAACGTCCCGGCATCGTGCACCGCCTCGATAAGGATACATCCGGTCTCATCGTTGCTGCCAAAACCGATCTGGCTCACAAGCATCTGGCGCAACAGATGTCGGAGCGAAAAGCAAAACGCACTTATATAGCCGT
>JAJPJO010000507.1 GCA_021324135.1 Pseudomonadota bacterium | reverse complement strand
CCAGAGTCGAGGAATTGCTCGAAGCCAGAAAGCCGAAAGAGTGCGCTATTCTTGCCGAGCGTCCGGGTCGCGCCAAGATCACGACCGAAGACGATCAGCATCGCTTCTACATGGTCTACGATGACAGCTCCGAAGAGGAAATCCCGATTCCGCCCGGAATGAACATTCTCGCGGAAGACAGTGAAAAAATCACAGTCGGTAAAGCAATCACCGATGGACCGCCCAACCCGCACGATGTGGTGCGCTTGATGGGCATCGAGGCAGCCCAGAAATTCCTCGTGGATGAAGTGCAGTCGGTCTACCGCTCGCAAGGCGTCGAAATCGCTGACAAACACATCGAAGTGATCGTGCGACAGATGACTCGCAAAGTGCGCGTGGACGATCCGAAGGATACGATCCTGCTCCCAGGCGAGTTGATGGAGCGCTTCGCTATCGAGATGGAAAACGAGCGCGCTCTGCAAAACGGAAAAGAGCCGGCAACTTATACCGACGTATTGCTCGGTATCACCAAAGCCAGCTTGAACACCGAGAGCTTCATCTCCGCAGCATCATTCCAGGAAACGACAAGAATCCTGACCGAAGCTGCAGTTGAAGGGAAGAAAGACTGGCTGCGCGGCTTGAAGGAAAACGTCATCATCGGTCGACTGATTCCTGCCGGGACCGGCTTCCAGGGCCATTCCGCCATCGTCGAGGAAGAGGAAGAGGAACAGGATATCTATCCGCCAATCGGAGAAGGTTCTTTCAACGTTCCCTCGTAGTCCTCGACAAAACCACCAACACCACAGGCGGTGCACTGAGTGCATCGCCTTTTTCTTTCCAGGGCAAACGCCAGGCAGTCCTCATCGCCCTCTACAGTCATTCTCCTCATCCGCTCTCCGTTGCCGTTCTCCTCAGCCGTCCTTAGGGTGTGACATATCTATATGGGTCAAGGTCTTAGATAGCGTAGCTCTCCTAGACCTCGCTAACCCTTACGTGGCGAGCGTTTCAAAAGTCGCCTGTTTTAGCTGATTTGAAATTTTACAAATAAGATATGTCAGACCCTAAGACAAAACTGGATGCATTGCCCGGAAGTGGGTATTATCTTTAGGATTGGAGCTTCGCGAAGCGATATGGACTCCTCGAGCGCAAATATTTATGTGGCATGTTGGGCTTCGTTTTGCATCGTTGCACTTGTGCTTCTGCTGAGCGATGCAAAACGTTTATTACCAGAGTGGCGCCAGTATCTTCGCTTTCTGACTCTACGTTGGAAGCTGGCGATATTCATTCCGGCATTTTTGTTCGTTACTGTTGCCGGACACTTCACTGATGATGAGACATGGGACATAGTTACGGGCGCCGGAATGTCTTTACTGGCGTTTTTCACAGCCCCATGGTGTCTGGGCGTTTTGTTCCAGGTCGCCAAAGGTATCAAGCCGAGAAAATATTTGCTTATCGTTATTGCCATCACCCTTTTCTCGAGCAGCTGGTTTTACGACGGCTATCTCTATTGTCGCGATGGACACTATACTGTGCGCTGGTTGGGCAACCTCATCCTCGCGCCGATCGTTTATGTTGCCGCCGGGTTGCTCTGGAATTTGGAAACCAAGAATCGTTTCTTTCCAAGCTTTTCTTTCTTTCGAAGTGATTGGCCGGCGCCGCCGGAGGATACGAGCGTGAGACCATTAATACCGGTAATGCTCGTGCTGATCCTGATTGCCGCATCGCTTCTCATCTCGTATGTGCACTGGCATTGGTGAGGCACCGATTTGCACTGGCCTTCGTGAGGCACAGACTTGCACTGGTGAGGCTCAGATTTTTTTTGCAAGTGCGCTCAGGACTGTTTGGTAGGCTCGTAGTCGTCCGGGTCCATACGAAACGTCCAGGCAACGGCTTCACGGGCGGTGGCTACGTTGGGTGGTACGCGCAGGAAAAATTGTTTGCGTGTGCCATCAGCTTCAGGTGTGGAGTTTGTCACCATCACCACCATTAGTGGCTCGTCCGTGAGTGTGTCGCCATGCTCGAACGCTTTGCGATAGAGCACGCCGCACTCGTCTTCATGCACTTTCACAGCCCCGGTGTCTTGAAGAAACCGGGATAAGCCATACCGCTCGATCAGTATTGAACGCGTGTCGACGTTCTTCTCCTTCTCGATTTGCTCGATTGTAATCGTCTGCGGTGACTCGATCAGCTCGCGGTTCACTCGCCGCCCGCGCCAGAAGTAGACACTGAAATCATCGCTGAACTTGAGAGCCGGTCCGTTTTCATCATGGAAGCGCTGCTCCGCGTCCAGTCTCGATAAGATCGGATACTCACAGACAAAAGCGATGCTTTCATAAAACAGCAAAGCGTAAGCCCGCTCCAGGAGTCGATTCCAGATGTTGAGCCATTCTAAGTTGCGAGTGCTGTATGCATTGTTATCGATGTTTCTGATGAAGAAATGAATCGGGAAAAACTGCATGACCCGCGACTTCCTGAAGAGCTCGACCTGAAGTCCGCTGGCAATCAGTCTTATGGCCGGATCGCGATAAGCGCCCATGCGCGTTCCATATCCGTTCAACATTGGCCGGCCGGCATGCGAGGTGTCTTCCAGTCCCTTTGCCTGTCTTATCAGTGGCAAGATCTCGGATTCATCACCTTTGTCCTCGCTCCCGCTGCTTCGTTTTGCATCGTTTGTGCCAGAGGACAACTGTGAGTCCTGAGAACTCAAAAGTGTTTTGAATGTGTTTATCGTTTTCGCCAGGATTTGGGGCAGAAGCTGGAGATCGAGCTGCGTCTCCATCCTCGTGTACATTGAATTGATGCGAGCCAGACTCTCAGTAACTTTCGCCAGAGCCTCATCCTGAACTTGCCCATCCATGTCTTGCTTCAAAGAACTGAGCAGTGATTTGACGCTGGCCTGGAAGTTTGAATTGATCTGCAGTCCAATATTGGTCAAGCGCGGCGCCTCGAATGTATCAACCGTGCCGCCTTCGGTTTCATAAATGCGATGAATGACGCGATTCAGTTCCTTCTGTGCGTCCTTCTGCCGAGCCTTATCACTCTCGACACGCAAACGCTTCAGATCGGAGGGTCCGAATTGGCCGTCGAGATTTTCCCATAAACGCCCCCAGGGGGGCATCTTCAGGCTTTTGCGCAAATAGGGAATGGTCTTGTCGTTGGTTTGCTCATTTAGCATCAGCGCCATCAACAGCGGATAGACCGTCAGCTGAAAAATGCTGTCACAAACAATGACATTGGGCGTTTTCAATCCGGAGCGCGCGTAGAGCTCTTTTACATCAAGCACGACGGCATGGCGTTGCACCTGATTCGGCTGCTTCTCATGGCGAGTCCAGCCCTGATTGAACTCTTCCAAGAGCTGCCTGTGCTCATCGTTGAGATGATTAAGGTTGTCGGACAGTTGAGTCATGCGCCTGATATTATTCTGGTGCCAACGATTCTTCTACCTATATTCACATTTTGCGCGCCAACCTGTCTATCGCCCGATTTAGTGTTGCAAATTGAGACAGACGCAAATGCTTTACATGAGCGCCGAAGCGGTATTGCTGCACACGAATCGTTATTGCTGCGCGCGAATCGGTACTGCTGCACACGAATCGGTACTTGCTGCGCCGAATCGGTGTTGCGCGCGAATCGGTGTTGCGCGCGAATCGGTATTGCTGCTGCGCGAATCGGTATTTCTGCACGCAAATCAGTATTGCTGCGCGCCAAAGCATGATCACCCTGACGGTGCTTGACAGCGAATCTCGAACGTTCGGCTAGTCGACCACTGTGCGGAACGAGCCAGGCTCGTACTCGCGCTGTTGAATCACCTTATAGTAGCCCGGCTCGAGATCAATTGGATTGTGCTCCTCATGAACCAGACGTCCGCCTGGTTTTACTTCGATCAGGCGATCCCCGTTCCACTGATACATTTTTGCATAAGCCGAATCGATGGCATGTGCATGGCCAGTGACTTCTCCGTAGGCCAGCACTATGCGCCCATCGTTGCCCTCCTGCGCCACTGCGCCTGTCGGCAGAGCAGCCAATTCCATTTTGACCAGTAGAACGTCTCCCTGACGATACTGAATTCCCATTCCTTTTTCCTCCAAAGCTCACTGGAAGATATGCGTCTATCCTCCATAATATACAGAACCAGGCTTGAGTGCGAGGCACGGCAGGTTAATTAACCCAGAACGGTGATCAAGCCTTGTCACCAGGGCGCATTCTCGTCGCGCAACTTCTTGAAAAATACGACCAGCAAAGCCATCAGCCCGGCCAGAAGTCCAAGAACCGGCAGTAGAAATATCGATCCGTCTGTGTAACCCCGGTCTCGGCGCTCATAGTATTCAATGCCCGGCTCAGCTGCATTGTACTGCTGCGGCCCAATGGTTCCATTCGTCGCGCCTTGTAAAATCGGCGCCTGACCATTAGTGAAGACCTGGGCTCCGCCCACGGCTGTAGTCTGCGAACCGGCGGCGCCCTCGTCCAGAATCAGGAGCCGTCTGGCACCGGCCGATCCCGGAGCCGCTCCCGGCGAGGCCGGTGCAATTGCAGTCGATACCTGTGCAGTTTTCGTGCCGGTGAAGACCCTGGGCGCCTCATAAATCCGCGTTGCGCTCATCTTCGAGTCGCTCAGTCCTTCATTAAAGGCGCTCTTTTGCTTCTTCTCGGCACGCGCGTATAGACTTTCCTCCTTAGCAAGCTGGTTGCTCGGCAGATTTTGCAACATCCCGTAGTTTGAGAGGGATTTATTCGCAGAGAAAGACGATGACGGCAGTGGCATTGAAGCCTTCTCGCGCTCCGCCGAACCGGCTGCTTCCTGGCGCTCGTCGTAGATCATCACCTGCGGATGCACTTGCGCTTGCCTCATCCGCGCCGGGCTGGCTAGAGAAGCACCGGAATCTTTGTCCGCGTAAATGGCGCTGTTAGCGGGTCCATCCGATCGAAGGACCCGGTTGTTATCCGACTCCGACATGATTGCCACTGCAGGCGGAGGCGGCGCTGACATTGGCTTGGCGACAGGTGCGGAGACCGACATATGCGAGAACGTGTCAGCACTACCTGCAGCAGAACTCAACGAATTGAGCTGATCCACCTGGTGCTTGAACGCCTGGTCAATCATCTCCTGCGGTGTCTTCAAAGCGAACTGTTCAATCTTGCCGCCCTCGAATTCCGCCATAGGCTTGATCTTCAAATTGCCGTCATCGACGACGACAGCGCTTGAGACCGGCGTGACCAGGTGATATTGCTGCGCCAGTCTATAGGCGGCAAACTTGTTGCCCTGGCAAAAGAGTTTAATGCTTTCTCTGTAGGCTGCCAGAGTTTGACGCTCCATCGATACATTTTTGCCGGCCGGGGTGATGGCATCCTCAAAAATCGGATACGGCTCTTGCTTAACCACAGAGTTCAACAAAGCGTCCCTGTGCCTGTGACAGAGGCGCTCTTTCCATTCAGTGATGAAACGCTCGATGTCGTCTGAAAGTTTTCCAGATCTCTCGACGCGGAATAAATTTGCGCATCTGAATGAATCGTTCAAAATGCTGTTTGGTCCGGAAGCAACTTGCAGATCGTAAAGAGAGGGACTGGTGCCGTCGTCAAAGAGCAATCTCTGGCTTATGTTCTCGGCTTGACCATTATCAATCGGCTGTGCGGCATGTATCCAGAGAACGTCTCCGGTATCGTATCTGGTACCACCCTGCGCGGAAGCGAATCCGGCATTCGCCAGTGCCGAAAGTAACGCCGAAGAGTCGCACTGCCCTCCCTGGCAGGACCTGGATTCAAGCTGCCTCAGCATCTCTTTATACTCAGTCGATGAAGTCTTCGCCTTCAGGCACAGAGCACTGTCGCCGTCGAGAACCGAAATCAGGGAAACCCTCAAACCCTCCGGCGCCTTCTTCAAAGCGCTGATTATATCGGGCATATGCGAGGACATGGTTGCCGATTGATCGATGACGATGGTCAGATCAGGAATAAAACCGTTTCGCATCGCTGCTGTTGCGGACTTTTGCGATGCCGGCTCGCTCGTAGCACCAGATGCGGTACCGCGTTTAACATGGACAGTGGCGGCGAAGCGCGCCAGAGCATCATTTTCGACTGAGGCAGTGAACGTTTTGTCCCTTGCAGAAGAGGGCCCCGCTTCACCCGGTCCCATTCGGGCCAGGGACTGCGGCTGAACGGTTTGCAACACGAAATCGTTTGTTGCTTTCAGCGAAAAGTTGTACGGCTTGCTGACCGCGAAATTTCTCTCGTCGAACGTCGGCAGCGAGAAAACGTCCTCGTTGCCAACCACTTCCATAGGCGCGACCATGTTCAAACGAATTTTCGTTCGCGTCCCCTTAACGACCGGGTAGCACTGAACCAAAATCGTATCCTTGCCCGCCATGCTCACAAGCAGCGGATCGCGCTTATGCGATTTGACTGCTTCTTGATAGGTTTCCCGAGCCAATCCTCGCGGCATAATGGTCGTGTCTTTTTGAACGTCATCAAGCCACAACGTTGCCTTCGTCAGCACCGCCCCTGATGGCAATATAATTTTTGCTCTTGCCTCACGAGCGATATCGGATACGTTTTCAAAAGTAAACGTCCAGTCGAGATCGGCTGTGCCGTCAGCATTGACAGAGCCGTTTATGCTTGAATCTGAAACGGACAAACCACGCGCTACTCCACTGACGAGTTCCCCGGCAATGTCCGGGTCGAGATCGAATTCATCCTTCACGTCGGCATTCAGTCCGGCAGGATCGCTGATCAACCCGGCGTGCTGAATGGTTCCGCGAAAAGATGCCGGAATCGGAACGGAGTTAAATGAGACGCCCGTGACCAGATAATAAATCTGTCTTGCTTTCTCAACGCTGACCGGATGCAGATTTTCAGCAAGCGAACCCAATATATCGGTAGCTCGCCCGGAGCGCTCATAACACGCACGCAAAAGAACCTCACGGCTGCCCCACTGCCGCAAAAACTGCAGACCCTGCTTTTGCAGAATCGGATCTGTGCTGTCAGCCATCGACAGATTAATGCGAGTCGTCGTTGACGGCAGCTCGACGCATATGACCATTATCAGAATGATCAGATGCCCGAGATGTTTCAGTTGATGCGCATCAAAGAAGGTATCTTCCTTGTCGGCAAGCTGACAAATCGTTTTTCCCGCCAGCATGGTTGCCGGGATACTGAGCAGGGGCGCGAATCCAAGAACACCGATCACCATAAATACGAGGAATGCAAACGTCGGTGTGACCGGCAAAAGCATCAATGAATAAAGAATGCCTATGCCAAGCGACATACCGCTCAGGAGCGCCATTACCGAATAAAAATTGCGCAAATTGAATCTGACCGCCAGCCAGGCAAACAGGTTCGCTACCGGTATCAAAAGGAAGAGCAGGACATGGAAAATCGACGGAAACGGATCGAAGAAACTCTTCGCCATCACATGCGTTTGCGTCTCAACCAGCATG
>JAJPJO010000262.1 GCA_021324135.1 Pseudomonadota bacterium | reverse complement strand
TTGTTGTGCTCACGACAAATATCGAATTTTTCCGGCTGATCGAAAATTCTTGGATCACGATTGCAGGCGCCGATCAAGATCGTAATCGCTTCAGATTTGCGCAGCCTGTGCCCGGCAAGTATTTGTGAGTCCGCGACGATGCGGCGCACCATGTGCACGGGAGGATCGTAGCGTAATATTTCCTCGACCGCTTGATTTATCAAAGCCGGATCGGCGATCAGTTTCTCCAGTTGAGCCGGATTGAGCAACAGCGCTTTGATTCCGTTCCCAATCAGATTCACGGTCGTTTCGTGCCCGGCGATGAGAAGCAGAACACTGTTGGCGAGCAGCTCTTTCTCACTCAGCTGCTCGGTGTTTGAATCCTGTACCTGTACGAGGGCAGAAAGCAGATCATCATGCGGCATGCGCAATTTTGTCGCAATCACTTCTCTGAGATATTGGCGCAGCTCGAGCGTGGCTTTGAGTGAAACGGCCGCTCGATAGGGACAAACACTTCCTCGCAAGCTGGCGGTGATCAGGGTGGACCATTCTTTGAAACGACTTCGATCGGCGGCGTCTACTCCGAGCAGTTCGGCAATAACCGTGACGGGCAGAGGGAATGCGAATTCGGCAATCAGATCAGCTTTCCCTCGAGAGATGAACTCATCGATCAAGCCATCGGTCAGCTGCTGAATATGTGGTTCCAAACGATGCACCGCCGATGGTGTGAAAGCTTTATTCATCAATCCTCGGACACGAGTGTGTTCAGGCGGATCCTGAAGGATGATGCTTTGCTTGTTGAAAGATCTCAGAAATTTCAGCACAGGACGCATCAGCACATTAGGATGTTTCCAATCTTCAATCCTTTTGTTAAAGGACTTGCTTCGCAAAATATTGTGGGCTTCGTCGAACCCGGTTATGAGCCAATGATTTCCTCTCTGGCTCCAGATAACCGGACCGCCGGAGCGCAGACCTTCCAGCGTCGGATACGGGTCAAGCAGAAAGCTCTCGCTGTGATCCATGAAGGGATCGAATATATCACTGCTTTTCTTGCAAAAGACCGAATTCATAGGTCGGTTGTATGCTCCTGTATGTCGCGTTGCTCTCTGCCTCAACTTGCAACTGAATACCCGGCGCATCAGGAAAAGTTGCGCTGCCCATTGGCATACTTGAAAGTTCGTTACGCGTCGCGAGCGTGGAGGCGACGAGAAGCCAGAGAATTTATTGCTGAGCCGGTCGTTATTTGGCCAGGTGAGAAGGCTGAATCAGCTGGAGCTGAACCGGTTTTTGCTGCATTAGCATGCACCTGGAGGATACTTAGAAACCGGGCAGATACCTACATACCTTGCTTGATTTTTGCAGGCTGCACAAGTCCCATCGTCTGCGGCAGGTGTTGGTTTTCGCGATTGTCAAGCGCTCTTGGCTCTAGTCACAAATCTTGCAAAATAATTGTCAATGCGCGACTTTTCAGTGGAAATTCGTAATACTATCTCTCAGTGACCGACAGGAAAAGTCGTTCTTCATGGGGGATACGATAAATGAAGTCGAAGCAGATTCCAATGTGGCTATCAATTGCATGCGCCCTTGCCTTTGCCTCAAGCACGCAAGCTGCGCCGAAAGTTGATTTTCCGCAACCGAGCCCGAGCTGCACCATAAAGCAGCATATCGGCTTGACTGATATCGAAGTGGTTTATTCCAGACCTGGCGTCAAAGGCCGCGACATATTCGGCGCCATGATTCCATATGGATCGGTTTGGCGCACTGGAGCTAACGCGGCTACAAAAGTTGTCTTCAGCACACCGGTTAAGCTGAACGGCACCGAAGTTCCAGCTGGAACTTATGCATTGATGACCATTCCTGGAAAGGATGAATGGACAATCATCATCAACAAGGGCTCGGAGCAATGGGGCGCCTATAAGTATGACGAGAAAGCGGATGTCGTGCGGATCAAGGCCAAACCGATCGCGCTGCAAAATCCGCTGGAAACATTCACAATCGAGTTCAACGATATTCGAGATGATTCAGCGAAGATGAATCTCGCCTGGGAAAAAACGATGGTCCCAATCGAATTGAAAGTCGATTATGTGGAAAAACTGACGAAGCAGATCGAGGAAGTGATGGCATCAAATGAAGAGAAGAAGCCATACTTCCAGGCCGCGAAGTTCTATTACGACCACGACCTGGATGTGAAAAAAGCCAAAGAGTGGGTCGATAAGGCAGTGGCCGAACGAGATGCATTTTTCACCAACTACCTGAAGGCTCAGATTCAGGCCAAAATGGGTGACAAGAGCGGCGCCATCGCAACCGCTAAGCACTCGATGGAACTGGCTACAAAAGCTAATGACACTGGTTATGTGAAGTTGAACGAAAGTCTCATCTCTAAATTGCAGTGAGAAATTTCATTGGCACTACTTTGAAGCTGACAATAGTGGGAAGGTGGCGTTGCGCAATCATATGCATTTTGCTTCTTTGCGCAACGTCATTTTCTCCCGGTTATCTTTTAGGAAAGGAAATGAGAAGCGACTCGCCGCAAGCCATTTTGCATGAGCTGGAAAGCTTCCGTAAGATGGGGAGTGTTCTGTACATTGCAGCGCATCCCGATGACGAGAATACGGAATTACTGGCTTATCTTTCGCGCGGTCGCAACTATCGCACGGCTTATCTTTCGCTAACGCGCGGCGATGGCGGCCAAAATGTTTTGGGAGCCGATCTCGGCGAAAAGCTTGGTATTGCTCGCACTCAGGAGTTACTGGCTGCTCGGCGAATCGATGGTGCGCGACAATTTTTTACTCGAGCGATTGATTTCGGTTTCTCCAAGAATTATCAAGAAACGCTGAATGTCTGGGATAAGCAGGAAGTTTTGTCCGATATAGTTCGCGTCATTCGCCTGTTTCACCCGGATGTATTGATCACCCGTTTCTCACCAACCCCGGGCGGCACACATGGTCATCACACCACATCGGCGATCCTGGCCCTGGAAGCTTTTAAATTAGCCGGCGATCCACATGCATTTCCCGAGCAGAATTTACCTCCCTGGCAGCCGAAGCGAATTATGTGGAATGCTTCTACATTCCAAAAAGACAAGATCAAAGATCCTGACGCCCTGCTGAAAATCGACGCAACCGGAAAAGATCCTGTTTCAGGAGAGTCGTTTCATGACATTGCCAGCGCCAGTCGCTCAATGCATAAAACGCAGGGCTTTGATACTTTCCGCATGCCGGGCGGACCCGGTGATAAACGCGTTGAGCAGTTTCAATTACTGGACGGCGAGCCTGCCGTCCATGACATCATGGATGGTGTTGATACCAGTTGGAACCGCATCACTGGTGGTGGCGAGATCGGACAAGATGCATCCGACATTATTACCAGCTTCGACGTGAATAACCCTGCTGCAAGTGTTCCAGCACTGCTCAAGCTCCGCAGTCGGCTTAATGCACTTGCTCTTACAGATGCCGGGCAGAATCCAGTCGTGCGAGACAAACAGGCGCAGCTCGACACGATTTTGAAGGAATGCATTGGGTTGAAAACCGAGGCCATCATCTCTCACACCGATGTAGTGCCTGGTGAGCCGATGAAGTTGCACATCGCCGTTAGTGCAAAGTCGCCCAGCGTAGATAAGCAAACGCTGCGCTGGCTGGCAGTGCGTTTTCCAACATTGAAAAAAGAAATCAAAAGAGAGCAAGATCTTCAGAGCGGCAAAGTCAGTTCTTTCGACGCCGTCGAGAATCTGCCTGCTACCACGCCGCTGACACAGCCCTATTATTTGCGATCTGAGGGCACAGCCGGGATGTTTCACGTCGATGATGCCAACCTGATCGGCACCGCAGAAGATGGTCCGGCTTTTCCAATTGAAGAGATCTTCGAGCTGGCTGGACAGACGCTTGTTCTGCATGATGAGCCAACTCAAATTGCAAAAGATTCAAATGGCAATGTAATTCATCGGCGAGTGAACGTCATCCCTCCTGTCTCGCTTCGCTTTATTTCAGACGCGGTTGTAATGACCCCGGGGTCCTCTCGTGCCGTCGAGGTTGAAATCAGTGCCGCTCGCGCGAATTCATCCGGAAGCTTGCAATTGGAGGCGCCTGAGGCCTGGGTAGTGAAGCCGGCCAGGCACGCCTTTGATTTGAAAAGGGTCGGGCAAAAGGCCCGATTTGTCTTCACGATCGTGGCGCCGGCGAAGGCGACGACGGCGAAAATTCTCGCCACTGCCGAAGTTCATGGTGTCAAATACCACAACCAGCGCCAGGAGATAACCTATGCCCACCTGCCGCCGCAACTGTTGCAGCCACCAACCGTGATGCGGGCTGTCAGCCTTGATCTTGCTACCAGAGGCCGGACCGTCGGCTACCTTCCTGGAGCCGGAGACAGCATTGCTGAGAATCTGCAACAGATGGGCTATGCAGTGAGAACGTTGGATGATGCGAATCTGACGTCTAAAGAGCTTGAGGGTTTGGATGCTGTGGTTATCGGTGTGCGAGCCTTCAATGTTCGCAATCACATCGCTGGGGCCTTACCTGCGCTTTTCTCTTATATCGAGAAGGGCGGCACGGTCATAAGCCAATACAACAGGCCGGACAAACTCAAGGCAGACAAGATCGCTCCTTACGATCTTCATATCTCTCCTGATCGCGTCACCGATGAAAAGGCGGCGATCACTTTCTTAGATCCAAAAAATCCTGTGCTGAACGCGCCGAACAAAATTACCAATGCCGATTTCGATGGCTGGGTGCAAGAACGCGGCTTGTACTTTCCTAACAAGTGGGACGATCACTTCACACCCATTCTTGCCTGCAACGATCCTGGAGAACCCCCGGTTAAGGGCGCCTTGCTGGTCGCGCAGTACGGGAAGGGATATTACATCTACACCGGGCTTGGCTTTTTCCGCCAGCTTCCAGCTGGTGTTCCGGGCGCTTATCGCCTGTTCGCAAATATGGTTTCAATTGGCAAATAAAACGGCAATTGAGGGTTGAGATGAAAGGCACCGCTGATCCTGAAGCTGAAACCAATGACAGCAATGCCACCGGATTGCCATGGCCTAGAACGTGGACAGCAGCTTATCTATTCGTTCTTGCCAGTTTTGCGCTGTGGCTTTCTTTACTCCTCTTGCTTATGGAGTATTGCCGATGAACTGGCTCGACTTCGTCGTACTGATCGGCACCATACTTGGTATCTCCATTTACGGTGTCTGGTACACGCGAAGCCACAGCGATCTTCATAGCTATGTAAAAGGGAAAGGGCAAACCCCATGGTGGGCAATCGGCTTGTCCGTCATGGCTACGCAGGCAAGTGCCATCACTTTTTTGTCAACGCCGGGGCAGGGATATCTCAGCGGGCTTGGTTTTCTGCAAATCTATTTCGGTGTTCCCGTGGCTCTTTTGATCATTTGCATTTTCTTCCTGCCGCGATTCCATAAGCTTAACCTGTACACGGCTTATGAATATCTCGAAAAGAGATTCGATACCAAAACGCGCTTGCTCGGAGCCGCTCTTTTTCTGTTGCAACGCGGTATTGGCGCCGGATTGACCATATACGCGCCTGCCATAGTCCTCTCCACTGTACTGGGATGGTCTCTGCAGTGGACTATCGTTCTGGCTGGATCCGTGGTTGTGGCCTACACCGTATTTGGTGGCAGTGACGCGGTAAGCGTTACCCAGAAGTATCAGTTAGCGATAATCTTCCTGGGCATGTTTTTAGCTGCCTTCCTGTTAATTGGAAAGCTGCCGCCGGAGCTCTCTTTTGGAGATGCAGTGAAATTGGCTGGTGGATGCCAGAAGTTGAATGCCGTCAATTTTTCAGCCAATCCGCAGGAGCGTTACACGTTCTGGTCTGGACTGTTTGGCGGAACATTCTTGATGCTCTCCTATTTCGGAACCGATCAGTCACAGGTTCAGCGCTATCTTTCCGGTTCGTCTCTGCGCGAGAGCCGGCTCGGACTCTTGTTTAACGCTGTCTGTAAAATACCGATGCAGTTTGGAATTTTACTGATCGGCGTACTCATGTTCGTCTTCTATCAATTCCAGCAACCACCACTGTTTTTTGATTCGACCTTAAACAGTTATGTGCAGGCTCAGAAAAACGATGCCAGGCTACTTACTTATCAAAATGATTTCAATTCAGCACATGCGCGCGCCAGGGAGCATCTTGAAGGCTGGGTGCGAGCCAGGAACCATAATGATCAGGCGTCGGCGAATGCCGAGCTTGCGGCGGCTCGAGCTGCGCAGCAAGAAGAAGAGAAAATTCGGACGCATGCCACTCAAGATTTAAGCGAACGCAATAAGGGCGTCAAGGCTAACAATGCAGATTACGTGTTCATAACTTTCATCCTCAATGAATTGCCGCACGGCGTCATTGGATTGTTGGTGGCAGCTTTCTTCGCTGCTGCTTTATCATCCAAAGCGGCGGAACTGAACGCACTCGGCACCAGCACGACCATAGACTTTTATCGCCTGTTGTTTAAGCGCGATGCGACCGATGCCCAGTGCTTGTCCATGACTAAATGTTTTACGGCATTTTGGGGTGTCGTTGCCATTCTTATCGCGCTGTTTGCTCATCTTTCCGAAAATCTGATTCAAGCGGTGAACATACTGGGCTCTATCTTTTATGGCGTCATGCTGGCACTCTTTGTGGTGGCATTCTTCATCAAACGGGTGGAAGGAAACGCCATCTTTTGTGCTGCAGTTGTGGCGCAAATATTGATATTGGTTCTTTACTTCACGCTGAACATTTCATATTTGTGGTTTCCCCTGATTGGCTGTGCTGCCTGCATTTTTCTCAGCCTGGTATTGCAAGGCGTCCTGGGCCAGAGAAAGATAATCGAGGAACCGGCATCATGAGCGCACCAGTCATATGCTTTGGTCAGCAACCATGCGGGTTTTATCCCAAACGTTTCCTCGTCGCTAAAATTAAAACCGCCCGGCGTTTGCAGAAGGAGCTGGGAGGAGAGATCGTTTTCTTTTATCACGACAGCGACCACGACCCACGTGAAACCAGGACGGTGCTCCGGCATCGAAAAACGAACGAGCCCGCGCAGCTGAACTTTGCCTTCGAGAACAAAATTCAGCGCAAATTTTCCCCGCTATACGCTAAGCGAATTCAGTCCGGCTGGCAGGAGAAAACAATTTCACAACTGCCTAATTACATCGATCATCCCCTGATTGATGTTTTTAAGAAGGTGTCATCAAATAACGTTGCCGACTTTTGCCTGGAGATGTATCGCGAATTAGGTTTGATTGACGGCATGAGAATTGTGCGCTCGAGCGATCAAGACTTTCGACGGGCGGCATGTGATATCGTTGATTTCTTCGTGGATTTGGAGTATGAGCATGAGATTGCCCGCGCTCGCTTTGCAGGTGACTCTTTGAAATTACATGAGGGAGGCGATGCCTATGTCGAACTGCCGATGGTACCGTTTAAAAAGGAACAGATAAGCCCATCGCGTGATGAGCGCTTGCGCTGGATGCAATCGGTGATTCACTGCACGCATTACATATCCGGTGCCAGCGAACAAGAATACTTGCGCAAGCAAGATGCTCCCGAGATTCAGTACGTTACCCGTGATACCATCGACCTGGCGGAGGAAGCATACGTTGAGCTCACCTGACACGGCTCCCCTTCTAGCATTTGGTGCCCACCCTGATGATATCGAATTCGGTTGCGGCGGTATAATTGCCGGCGAGACGAATTCCGGACGAAAAGCGCATTCGGTTGTGTGCTCGTACGGCGAGTCGAGCACCAGCGGTACGCCGGAGCAGAGAGGCGCGGAAACCAGAGAAGCGACCAAGCTCCTTGGTGGCAGCGTCGAGTTCATTGAACTGGACGGCGACGCGCACTTCGAGGTGCGAGCCGCT
>JAJPJO010000309.1 GCA_021324135.1 Pseudomonadota bacterium | reverse complement strand
AGATCGCGCAGAGATTGATTGATGGACTCGAGGTCGACTCGACCATATTTTTCCGGCTGGCGCTTGCCCAGCAGGTTCATGTTCGGTCCGTTTATGACCTGGATCCTCAAGCTTGATTCTCGGCTTCTTCCATATCGAGTGCCTCGAGCGCGCACTGCGCCTCCAGAAGAAATGGGTCGTTTCTGGCAAGCAGTCTTTCCGCCTTTACCATACCGATGAACTGAGCGAGAAGATCGCGCAAAGAAAGGCGCTGGTTGCCGTGATCGACTCTGTCGGCAATCAGGAACATGGCAGCGGCCAGCAGCATGCGCGCCTCTACCGGGCGCAAATCGCCGCTCTGCAAAATCTCTTCTAAAATCTTCGGATCAGCCTTAGCCTCGAATGTCAGTTCTTTACAGAACTGCAGGACCGAGTTGGTGACCGACCGGCTGCGTTCCTCAGGCAGCGATGCGGCAGCGCGGATCAAATTGAGCTTGTTTCCGGCATCGCCCAGCGATTCGGCACTGTCGACCAGGTTGCGAACCTGGTTGGCTTTGGTGTTGAACTGCCGTCTCAGCTCGGTGGGGGCTACAGAAGATACGGGGTTGGTCGCCGCATCCAATCGTTTGTCGTAGAAATCCTGAACCTGCTGGCGCTTCAACTCAACACCGCACGGCATCAGCTCCATGAATATCGATTCGAGCCCTTCCAACTGAGATTGGAGGTACATAAGCTCGTCTTGGGTGACCACTGATTTCTCCTTTAGTCCTGAACCGCCGCCACAGCTCCCTTAAGCCAGCTTGCCAATAATGATACTAAGTAAGTGACTGAATGGTAAGTCAACGTCTTATTCGATCGTTCAATTCTATACCCTTATCAAGGCTACTTCACATTTGGGCTGTATGTATTGAGCGCTTTCTCAACACGAGCGGCCACCTCCGGGATTGTCAAGCCGGAGGTCTCGATAATAATATCGGCTTCTTCATACGCTTGCGAACGCCTGTCAAGCAGTGATTGCAGCCGTTCATGCAGAGCTCTCTCGCCATCCGGCGGCTCATCTGTTGTCGCCGTCCGACTTCTGCCGCCGGGGTTCAATAAAGGTCTTGATTGATCTGATTTAAGCCTGTTAACCAGCTCGCTCAAGCTGGCTTTGAGATAAACGAGCCGTCCGATTTGATGCAGCAACAATCTATTGTGATCTGGCACAGGCAGTCCGCCTCCGACCGACAGGACCAATCGCTGGCCGCGCCGGCTCTTAACCAGCTCCTCGAGCGTTTCTCGCTCCAGTTGCCGAAAACGATCCTCACCCAGTTGAGCAAATATTTCACTTACTTTCATCTGAAGATGCGCTTCGATCACATCATCGGTATCGATGAACTCCAGGGACAAACGCTGAGCCAGAGCCGCACCAACTGAGCTTTTACCCGACCCGGGCAAGCCTATGAGGACGATTCCGGCAGGTTCGCTTGGGCCCACACCATTGTCCGTCGAGTCCATGATCGGCTAGTCGATTCCAGGCGCAGTTCGCACGGCAGGCGCTTTCAGCCCGGGTGTGTGCGACTCGGGCGGCGGCAGCTCGGAAGTCTTCATGCCCTGCATCAAAACCTTCTTCTGGGCGTACTCGAGCTTATTGTGAGCATCGCTCAGCTCGGGGTTGAGAGCCAGAGCTCGCCTGAAGGCGCGGACGCTCTCGCGATACTGCTTTTCATGCAGGCATGCTATTCCAAGACCGTAGTAGGCTGATGCCAGATTTGGTGAGAGAAGAATCGTCTGGTGAAACTCTTTGATTGCCTCGCGGTATTGTTCGTTGAGTGAATACATCGTGGCCAGATTGTTGTGAGCCGGACCGAAGTCGGGGCGCGCCGCCACCGCCTTTTGAAAGGCTGCGATCGCCTTGGGGTACGCGGCATCATCAGCGTACAGATTACCCAGGGTGAAAGCGGCGTTCAAATCCTTGGGATCTATCTGCAGTGCCCTTTCGTACTCCTGCTGCGCTTTATCGTTTTGTCCTAATTCTTTGGCAATCGCTGCCAGCGCACTATGAGTGGTGGCATCATGGCTGTTCAACGATGCCGCCCTGGAAAGCTCTTCTTGAGCAAGCCAGAGGTTATGCGTCGAAAGCGCGGTCATGCCCAGCTCCTTGTGAGCGATAGCCAGATTCGGCAGACGTTCGGTGAGCTTCTTATACTCTTGCTGAGCCTCATAGATCCGCCCGGCTTGCCGCAAGGCATCGGCTCTCGCCAGAATCGCCGCTGTACCGGCATCAAGTCTGGTATCACTCGATCTGACATTGGCTGCAGCATTCAGCCGGTTGCTATCCGCGTTTCTGTTGGTGGTCGACTCGATCACCTTTGATGGCGATATGTCTTTGCTCAATTCAGTCAATTGCGCGATAACCTTGTCGCTCTTGCCCAGCTTTTCATAAACTCTGGCAAGACCCCCATGGGCTGCGGCGAGCTGGACGTTCAACTCGGAGATTTGCAGCATGCAGTCACTGGCTTCGGCGATATCACCCCTGGTGCGGGCGATATCTTCAGTCGTTTTCAGCGCGCGAACCTGCTCGCGGCAAAGTTTGATTGCCTGCTCAAAATGAGTCACGGCTACTAGCGGCTCGTTGAACTCGGTGTAGATCAATCCGGCGCGATTATGCAGAGAGGGATCCTGCGGTTTCTCCGATATCTCTTTTAGCAGCGTGGTCAGGCTGGCATCGACCAGCTTGATGTCCGCTCGTCCGATCCGTTGTGCCGGCTGATTTTCGCCTGCCTTTTCTCTCGCCTCAGGCGATGTAAGCTTACCGAACATCGCTTTGCCGATTGATTCAATCTGGTGCCAATCCAGGTCAGGACCGGGAATGCCGAGAAAGCGAAGCGGCAAAACCGGCAGCGTCACAAGCAGGGCGGCGATTATGATGCCAAGCCAGAACCGCTTTGCCGGACGTTTTCTCCGGTGTAAATTGGCGACAATTTGACTATTACTTGCCACAGAGTGCGAGTGAAACCGGGGTAGAGCACTTTATATATGCAAAAGATAATGGTTAATACCGCTGAAGGTCAATGTGGTTTTTCCCCCAGCCGTTCGCGCGCGCTTTCAAAGCCGCCGCCTGGCTGCCCGACACTTTTGGTATTAACGATAATTCATCTAGCCCGGCGCTATTTGCCCTTGATGTACAGGATTATCACGCCCAGCATGCCGATAACCATGTTAGGCATCCAGGCAGCCATGATCGGGTTCAAACGTCCCGATTCGCCGAGCGCTCCGGAGGTTGATTGAAGCACATAGTAGAGGAACACGACGACGGCGGAGTAGATCAAGCCGATGTTGCTTCGCGAGCGTCTGCCCAGCAGTCCTAGCGGGGCGCCTGCCAGGGCAACGATCAAGCAAGCGAGCGGCTGGCTGAATTTTTGATAGTAGCGGACGAGCAGATCGTTTGACACCGCGTTTGATTGCTTGAGGGTTTCGATGTAGTTGTTCAACTCCCACATGTTCATTTCTTTGGGCTTGATGTTGCCTGAGTCCAGGACTTTCTGGGCGTTCTTGATCCCGGGCAGCTTCAGCTTCTCGAACTGCAGAATCCTGGTTATGTCGCTCTGACTGTTGAGCACGTACGACCGACCGTTTTCCAAAATCCACTCGCCATGATTGAACAGTCCGGTCGTCGAGCTGATAATTTGCACGAGTTTGTCGCGCGTGAAATCGAGAACGATGACATCGTGCAAGCGATTGTCGTTGTAATAGCCTACATAGAAGATGCGATTGAGAGTCAGATCGCTGCCGCGCTCCATATAGGTAAAGTTCGCCTGACCTTCGGGCAGCTTCGATTTATACAGGGCCAGGAACTCTAGTTTCTTGGCGGTGCGGTTGGCGACAGGCACGATGCCCTCGTTGATGCCGAAGCTGACGAAGCTGGTGAAAACGCCGAATAGCAATGGCGCCACCATAATGCGATAGAAGCTGACGCCGCTGGTTCGCAAGGCGATGATTTCCGAGTCGCCCGATAAGCGGTTGAAGACGAGCAATGTGCCGAGCAAAACGCCGATCGGAATTGTAATAACGATGATCTCGGGCAAGTGCAGCCCGAGGATTGTGAAAGCAAGATCGAGCGGCACGCCGGCGCGCATGATCAAGTTGAAGATTGTCTTCAACTGGTCGGCGCCGAACCACACACCAGTGACGATACCAATACCGAAGAGTAGCGGCTGCCAGAACTCGTTGGCAATGTAGCGATCGAGCAGCTTCAGGTTCCAGGTCATAGAGTGAAGTCCTCTCCGAGATAGTGCTTGCGCGCCACCGGGCTTTCGGCCACTTCGCGAGATGAGCCGGCGACAAGTATCTTGCCGCGATCTATAAGGTAGGCGCGATCGGTAATATGCAGAGTGGCGCGGGGGTTGTGGTCAGTAAGCAGAACACCGAGGTTCCACTCGTCTCTCAAACGTCTGATCAATCCTTGAATGTCAGCAATCGATATAGGGTCGATACCGGTAAACGGCTCGTCGAGAAGGATGAACTCCGGCTCGGAGGCCAATGTTCGGGCAATCTCGAGGCGGCGTCTTTCACCGCCGGACAGTTGCACCGCAATCACGTCGTGAAGATGCTCCAGTCCGAAGTGACCGAGCAGGTAGCTGATCTTTTCGTTTTGTTCTTTGCGCTTGACGCCGGTCAGCTCCAAAATGAGGCGGATATTCTCTGCCACGGTCAGCTTTCTAAATGTGGAGTTTTCCTGGGGCAGATATCCAATGCCCATGCGAGCCCGCATATGGATTGGCAGTTTGCTGATTTCTTTCTGGCCCAGCTTGATCGATCCTTTTTCGGGCTTCACCAAACCCAATACCATGTCGAACGAGGTTGTCTTGCCGGCGCCGTTTCTGCCCAGCAAGCCAACGACCTCACCGCGAGAGACGCTGAAGCTGACGCCATCGACAACCTTACGTCCGCCGTAACTCTTCTGGAGCGCGTCGATGATGAGCGTCTTTTCGCCGCTGTCGGCTCTGCTACCTTCGCTTGATTTTCTTTCGAGTTTCGTTGCCATGCTTCTACTCACTATCTTGTCTTGTTTTCACCGGCCAGAGCGTTGCCTCGCTTGCGAGGCGCTGGTGTGCTGGCTAAGCGAGATTGACCGCCGGCTGCTGGTGCTGCTTGCGGTCTTGAACTCGGCATTGAAGGCATTGCGCCGGGTCCTTTCACGATAATGGCGCGTGTGTTGCCCTCGGCCAACACGCGACGGTCCGCCACCAGCATGGTTATGCGATCGCCAATCCAGCGCCGCCCCGGCTGTGAAATTTGCGAGCGACCGATGAAAATTACCCGATCGGCCTGGCCGGTTTCGTTGTTGACCAGCGTAATCTTAGGACCGAATCCGATCGTATCCTTGTAATAGACGCGGCAGTTGCCCGCGGCATCCATGCGGCCGTTGCTCTTGCTGTAATCCTGCGAATCCGAAATGATCGTAATTATGTCCGGCCCGGATGATTCGGGTGTGTCCAAAATCTTGGTGTCGATAATTTGTTTGGGTGCGGCTGCATAGGCTGCACCGCCATCGATACCACTCAGACCGGCGAGCGGGCTGGCGGACGGAGCCGCTGAAGTTTTCTCTTGAACTACGCGCGAGCGAACATGGCCGCTGGCTTGCAAACGTTGCGTGGTCAGGAAGTAAGTCATTATGTCTGCGTGCGTTTCGTTTTTGTCACGGCGCGCCGCCACTTCACCCGTGAATACCACCGCCTCCGGTTTGCCGTCTGTGCCGTACACCAGTTTGAGATGGTTGGCATCGACATCGATGTCGCCGGTCGCTACGTGGACGTGCCCCATAGCTTCGAATTTGCCGGTGTTGCGATCGAACTCCTGTTTGTCGGAGTCAGTGACGATTCGCTGTGGAGGTTTGTCTGCAATCATGGCCTTGGGCGCTTCGCCACCGGATGCGGTATCGGTCTTGGCTGCATCGGCGGAATCAGCCGAATCGGCAGCGGCGTCCTTGCCTGTATCTGCTGTAGCGGTCTCGGCTTTCAGTTGCTCTTCCGTTTCGGCGTTGCGGATGAGATTGGCTATGCCGTCACCGCCCTTGGTGCCGCCTTTTCCCTTTCCTTTTTTGCCGGCGTTCTTTTTGCCTGTGTCAGGAGTGGGAGGTGGTGCTGCAGGCGGCGGAGTATTACCCATGCTTGATGTGAGCACTTCTGAATGGGCGTGACCTTCAGCGATGATGGTCGCTTCTTTGACATTGAAGGTGAGCTTGGCTGCCTTGATGATATTGCTGCCCTGAGAAAGAACCGGGCTGCCTGTGAATACCGCTTGCTTGGGAGATCCGGCTTCGTCGCGATACAGTGTCGCCATCGGTGCTCTAATGGTCGTGTCACCGTAGAGGACTCTAACTTTTCCTCTTGCGATGACGTGATCCTGGGCAAATTCTTGCTCGTCTGCCTGAATATCGATTGGTCCGCTCTGCTTTGGCATGTCTTGTGCATTTGCCAGCAGGCAGTTCAAAACCAGCCCTGTGGTGGCAAGGAATATTGATGGTCTTAGGCTCGTTTGCCGGGTCGTCATGTTGTGCTCTGCTTCCGTTTCCGTCTGATACTACTAACCTTCATCAATCCACTTACATCTCAATCGTTTTCCATATCGATCGCTTTCTTTTTCAATTCCTTATATGTCAATCGTTGCGTGTGTATTCCCGCGAATGACAAATGAGTCTAAATTGGTTTGGGTGAACTTGCCTTCGGCTGTTTTTCCGCTCACCTTGGCTACCCCGGGCATGACGATGTTAACACCCCCGGTTGCTAAGAACTGATTGTTTTTTGTTAATTCCAACTTGCTGGTCTCGATTTGCGCCTGTTTCTCATCACCGTTGACTCTTACCTTTTTGTCGCCCAGTGAATTCAATACGATGATGCGCGTCAATTCATTTGCCGTACCGACGGGCGCCTGTAAGTGCATGCCTACTTTCTTTTCCTTGTAATAGTTGACTTCGACATCAACAAGTTTCACATCCTTTGTATTAGGTTCTAACACACCTTTTTTGGCGCTGAGTTTCCAGTGCAACGCATTCTCGGCATCGACTTCTTTTAGCTCGTAGTTGTCAATGGTTATTGCTTCGCTGGCATCTTCTTTCTTTTGCTCTTTGGAAAACTGATTGAGCTCCACATCAGCTTTCTGGTGGGCGTAATAAATCAATCCGACGATTCCAAAGAGAATGCCGAGCGCGAGAAGGAGCTTCAAGACGTTTTGAACTGATTTGTTGAATAGCACCGAGATCACTGCGTCCAATACCTCTATAGTCTCAATTTCCGATCGCTCTTAAGGCAATTGCTTTAGAAACGTTGGTCAAACATTGCCTGAGATCACCCTTCTTGAGATAACCCTCGCCCAGGAAAAAATAGGGCGCGGGGCTGTTGGGATGAGCCTCTTGGCACCTCTGCCAAACGGTCATGGCGGCATCAATATCGCCGGAGTATTCAGCTCGCAGATGAGCTCGATATAAGTTAGCCCACAAATCATCAGGTTCGTGCTCAAGCACTTCATCGAGCTTTTTTAAAGCTCGCTCATAATAGCTCTTGATTTGTGGTATCACTTCTGGTGCGGCGCTGGTCATGGCATAGTCCATTGCAGTGACGGGACCGAGGTTAGCTATCTGCTTGCCGAGCGGGTTGGACAAAACGAAATTGTCCGGTGTGGCTTTCGCCACTGTATCCGGTGCTTTGTCTGCCGACGGCCTTTCCGCCTGGAATGTTCCGGCGCTGCCGGAACTACCGCTGCCAACACCGCCGCTGCCAGCACCGCCATTGCCAGCACCGCCGCTGGTATCTATCTTGGCATCCTGGCTGATCAGCTTGGTGTCGCTGTTGACTCCTGCACCATGCTCGGTGCGCTCAGGCGCTGCACCGCCAGTGGTAGCATCGGCTGCGTCCTTAGTATCGGATTTGTCTGCACCGTTACTGGCGCTTTGTTTGCTGTCAGGCTTCGAAACGGCGGATTGCTGCACCCATTCGCTTTGCCATTGCCGCTCGCCTGGCGAAACAATAGCAGTTGTGCCCTTGGCGTTGACAGCCGTCTGATTCGGATTTGCAGCGCCGCCATGAATCACGGATTTCGAGTAGCGAGCCAGAACGTAGGCCTTCATGTAATAAGCCCAGGCGAGGTGGTAGCGGACCTCGTTGTCGTTTGGGTAGTAGCCGAGCATATTCTCGTACTCGTCAATCATCTTGTCGAAGTACGCAGCGCCGCCCTTTTGCGTCGAGAGTTTGCGCGCGATCCTGATTTCCTTGAGCGCTTCCTCGACCTGGCTCGTGCGCGTCAGAGCCACTGCCAATACAAAGTGAGCCTCGGGACTGTCCGGGTAATTCGTGACTTGATCTCTCGCCAGCTTCGCATCATTGGTAACCCTGATGTTCTCGCTAGCGGTCGTGATGGTCAGTGGCATTCCTGGGGTCAAAACGATTTTTTTCTTCGGCGCCGGCGGTCTAGACAGGGCTGGAGCTGTAGCTTGCGAGGCGGCTGCTTGTAAGCCCGGGTTATTGGCGCCTTGAGCAGCCCCAGGTGCCGTGTTGTTTCCGGCTTGAGCTTGCGAAGTGCCGTTCGCTTGTGCTTGTGGTGCTTGTTCTGATGATGCTTGTACTTGCGCTGGTGCTGGTGATGCTTGGGCTGGTGCTTGTGAAGCTTGTCCTGGTGCTGCTTGTGCTTGTGCTGATGCGTATGCGGTGGCAGCCAGCAATAAAGTAAAGGTGGCAAATGCTGTCTTGTAGCTGAAAGAGGAGGCGGCTAATCGGCAGCTCATTTGTTCAAACTTGCCTGCTATCAGGGAAAGCAGATCATAACAAAGCTTGACCGGTTGCCAGTGGCTAGAGTCATGCAAAAAATTTTTAGTTAACCGCTTGGCAGCCTCGAGCAAGGGCTGAGGTGCATTTTTGCATTTAAGATCCGTTTATCACAAAAGCAACAAGGCGCTTTTGCAGGATGGCAAGATAAACCGAAGATCATTTGATATCGTGGTTTTCGCAGGCGCATATAGTAAAACCACAATGTCATGTACATTGCTCCACTGACGCATGAACAGAGCGCGAGGCTCAGGAGCTTCGTGATTTTTCTAGTGGACTTATACGACCACTT
>JAJPJO010000518.1 GCA_021324135.1 Pseudomonadota bacterium | reverse complement strand
CAGTAATTTCTTTACGGCAACTTCATTGACGTTGCTTATCTCGCCGACATAACCAATGTCCATTTGCGAACCTGATTTGAGCGCCAGGAATTTCTTAGTCGCGGTCATGTATTCCGTGGTTGTCGAGTTGATTGAGAACGCCGGTACGCCATGCATCTTTAGATGTTCAACTATTGAATGATTGAGTTCATCCAAAACATGTTTGGCGATGGAAAGGACTTTCTCATCGGTGACTCTCAAGCCCTCAACGAAATGGCATTGGTTGCCGCTTTGTTTCAGAGCGGCAGATATAGCCGGTCCGCCGCCATGCACCAGGGCCACGCGCACACCTGCATTGACGAGGGCGGTTATGTCGCCGATCACTTCGGCTAAGGAGGAGAGACTCGAGAGTGTACTGCCTCCGATTTTGATAACTACTGTCTGGTTCTTATCCGTGTCATTGATCTTGTACATGTCCTTCACCTCAAAATAACATTGCAATTCCGATTGATTCAGCCGGAGCTTCATCGGGATCGAACTGCCAGAGCCGGTGAGGCATGTGAGGAAGCGGATGCTTGATCAATGCTTTTCGTGCCGTTGGCCAGAGAATACTGATAGGCACCATTGATGCGAATATAATCAAAACTGAGATCGCAACCCCAGGCACGAGCCGACGAATTGCCGCTCATCAGATCGATGGAGACGCAGATTTCCTTTTCACACAGAATCCGACCGACGAACTCCTTGTCGAGCACAGTCGGTTTGCCCTCATTCATCAGATCGATTGTGCCGCCGCTCGATTGAAATTGAATGCTCACTTTCGATGGATCGAACGGCACCTGGCAGCTGCCGAGCGCCGCCATAATCCGTCCCCAATTGGCGTCCTGTCCAAATAGTGCAGTTTTGACCAGACTGGATGAAACCACCGCTTTGGCGAGCTTCTGTGCATCTTCCTGGCTTCCTGAGCCAGAAACGGCTACCTCCAAAAACTTGGTCGCACCCTCACCATCTTTGGCGATTGACTTGGCGAGCGACTCATTGACAAAGTGCAATGCTCTTTTGAATACAGCAAAATTCGGATCATCGACGCTCGTGATTGTCTCATTTCCAGCCAATCCGTTTGCCAGGACTATTGCCATGTCGTTTGTGCTCGTATCACCATCCACTGAGATCATGTTGTATGTGGTGCCGACGCTTTCTTTCATAGCGGCTGTCAAAGCTTCCTGGGTGATGCTGGCATCAGTTGTAATGAAAGCAAGCATGGTTGCCATGTTAGGGTGAACCATGCCCGATCCTTTCGCCATTCCACCCATGTGAACGATCGTGTCACCCAGTTTGAATGCTATGGCGATTTCCTTCGTGAAGGAGTCGGTCGTCTTTATCGCTTCAGCTGCTGCTGTGCCCGCGCTTCTGTCGGCGGCGAGCAACTCGGTGACTACAGGCACGCCTGCTACCACCTTTTCGATGGGCAGCGGCACGCCGATGTACCCGGTTGAGGCGACGATGACGTGCTCGGGCTGGCACTGCAGGTGGTGCGCCGCGCTCTCCGCCATTTGCCGGCAGTGAACATCACCCTCAGGACCGGTGCAGCTATTGGCATGACCGCTATTGACGATGATTGCTTTGATCGGGTCGCCTGAGGCGACGACTTGCTGACTCCAGGTCACTGGCGCGCCTTTCACGACGTTGGTCGTGAATACTGCCGCCACTGTCGCTGGAACGTCGCTTATCAGGATCGCCAGGTCTTTACGCTTTCGCTTTAATCCGACATGTGCTCCAGCGGCCTTAAAGCCTTTCGGAACCGTTACTCCACCTGCCACTTTCAACATGTCTTTTTCTCCAGTCTATCTAATTCAGCTACTACAAAAAGGATGGTATTTGCGCTATTCCTGTCGTCTCATCGATACCGAGGATGATGTTCATGTTTTGAATCGCTTGACCGGCGGCGCCTTTTATGAGGTTATCGATGGCCGCTACAGTGACGATTCGATTCGATCGTTGGTCAAGAGCAAAACCGATATCACAGAAGTTCGATCCCTTGACCCATCGCGTTTCGGGCATGCTGCCTCGGTTGTGCCAGAGCCGGACAAAGGGCTCGTTCTTATATGAATTCAAATAAGCCTCTGTGACTTCTTCTTTTGAGACCGTTGTTTTCATGGTGGCATAGCTCGTCAGGAGAATGCCTCTGTTCATGGGAACAAGATGTGCTGCAAAGGTTGTGATCACATCGTCGGCTGCGTAAGCTGACAATGTCTGCTCGATCTCAGGGGTATGACGATGGTGGGGCAATTGATATGCCGCCATCGTTTCGTTGCACTCAGCGAACTGAATATGAAGCGACGGTGCTCTTCCGGCACCCGATACACCCGACTTTCCATCGATGATGACGCTGTTCTCAACAATCAGCCCTGCCTTCACCAGTGGTGCCAGAGACAAGATCGCTGCTGTGGCGTAGCATCCGGGATTGGCGACGAGCGAGGCATGAGCGATGTCATGCCGGTTCAACTCAGGCAAGCCGTACGCCGCATCAAACGGCTTACCGTTTGCAAGCAAATGTTTGGCGGCATTTTTGAGCCGGAAATCACCGCTCAAATCGATCACTTTGCTCTTTTGTAAAACGGAGGAGCTCAAAAGTCTGGCGGCCGAGCCGTGTGGAAGAGCCAGAAAGATCAGATCGTTTCCCTCAGCCAGCGCCTCAATATTGAGGTCCGTGCAAATGTTGTCAACCATGCCGGCAAATCCGGGATTTATATCCGAGAACTTATCACCATCATGGCTGTTGGTTCCGATGGCCGTCAGGTTGACGTTCGGATGCTGGGCCAGCAATCTGATCAGCTCCTGGCCCGCATAACCGCTGCCGCCAGCCACCGCAACTTTGGTGAGCTTGGCTTCCTTAGCTGTTTTTAGAACTTTCAAAGTCTTCGTCAATTCTGCTGGTGTCATCGTATTCTGCGCCATTGTCCTGATCTCCACTTCCATCCTTTTTGCTGTCATCCATCCATCAAAGGATCAATGACAGAATTGCTTTTTGAGCGTGCAATCGATTTTCAGCCTGGTCATAAACAACCGACTGGGCACCGTCGATGACCTCAGCGGCCGTCTCTTCTCCTCTATGGGCAGGCAAGCAATGCATAAATATGCAATCAGGTTTTGCCAATTGCATAAGTTTGCCGTCGACCTGGAAGTCGGTGAAAGCTTTCATCTTTTCGTCCTTGCAGGCTTCCTCACCCATCGAGACCCAGACATCGGTATAAATGACATCAGCGCCTTTGACCGCCTCGACCGGATTATGAGTGATTTCGATCTTTGCTCCGCTAATGGATGCTTCGGCTTTGGCAATGTTCAAAAGTTCGGCATTGGGCTCGAAACCTTCCGGGCATGCCAGGGTAAAGTTCGTTCCAACTTTGGCCGCTAGCAGCATGAGCGAGTTGGCAACATTGTTGCCGTCGCCGACAAAAACCAATTTCAATCCCTTGAGCGCCGGTTTCTGCTCGAGTATGGTCTGAAAATCGGCCAGAGCCTGGCAGGGATGCTCGAGATCGCTAAGTCCGTTTATCACTGGAATGTTGGCGCTGGCAGCCAGTTCTTCCACAGTAGAGTGCAGGAATGTGCGAGCCATGATGCCATCGACCCATCTCGCGACATTCTTGCCTACATCGCTTACCGGTTCGCGCACACCAAGCGGACCTTCCATATTGATGGCATGACCGCCGAGTTGTGTCATGCCCGCCTCGAAGGTGATGCGTGTGCGCAATGATGGTTTTTCAAAGAGCATGACCAGTGACTGACCTTTGGCGAACAATGTTTGGGTCTCGTCAAACTTGTGCTCTTTGAGGGCCTGGGCTGTTTCAATAATCAGCATGATCTCTTGCGCGGACAGATCCTTAATGCCGAGGATGTCCCGACCTCTCAGGGCGTTTTCCTTGAGAACTTTTTGCAGAGGCGATTCGCCTTCCGGCGGCGCCATGCGTTGAGAAGGAGGAAGCCTCAGGGACAGCGCCTTGTCTTTTATGTAATTGATGACCGGTAAAACACTTAACATCTGAACTGCTCCTCTTGAATAAAAATTGAAACGAACGATCCTCACTGGGATTTCATGTGTCTGATTGATTGAGCAAAGGGATTATTTCTTCGCCACTGATTTGACCGGGTCAAAAAGCTCGAAGACGTCTTCATCGAAGGCATCGCAAAAATTGCTGTAGGCCTTCAGAGGCAGCTTGGAAAGCTCGACATTTTCGTCCCGAGCATGTGACACCACCTCCGCTACCGTCTCATGCGCCTGACGGAAGGGAACCCCTTTGACCACGAGATACTCGACCAGGTCCGTTGCCATTAGCTCAGGATGGCTTGCCGCGTTCAACGTGTTTTCGGCTTGGACGTCCATTTCGGCGATAGCGATGGTCATGACTTGCAGGCATTCAGAAAGTTGATGCGCAGAGTCAATTGCCGGCGGTTTAGTCTCTTGAAGATCGCGGTTGTATCCCAGCGGCAAAGATTTCAATGTGATCAACACGTAGATCAAATTGCCGGCGAGACCGCCGCACTTCCCTCTCGATCTCGATCGGATCGGGATTTTTCTTCTGCGGCATCAAACTCGATGTCGTGGTTACGGCATCGGAAAACTTGATGAATCCGAATTCGCTGGAGCACCACAAGATCAGCGTCTCCGCCAGCTGCGAAAGATGCACTCCGCACATCGTGCAAGCGAAGGTGAATTCGGCGATGAAATCTCTGTCGCTGACTGCATCGATCGAGTTGGTGAAGAAACTGTGGAAACCAAGATAATCAGCGGAGATAGATGGTTCGATCGGCAAGGATGAACCGGCTAAGGCTCCTGCACCCAGGGGGCTGCATGAGGTCCGTTTTTTCGCATCGGCAAAACGCTCCAGATCTCTTTGAAGCATTTGCACAAAGGCATCCATCACTTTGGCGAAGGAGACCGGTTGGGCCTTTTGCAGATGGGTGTAGCCCGGCATGACTACATGCTTGTGCTGCGCTGCCGTTTCGCACAATGTGTCAATCAAGGTCGAGACTTGGTTCGATAGATTGTCAATCTGCTCGATGATGAATAATCTCGTGTCCAGGGCTACTTGATCGTTCCTGCTGCGCGCGGTGTGAAGCAGTTTTGCATTGGCTCCGATCAACTGCTCGAGCTTGTGCTCAATATTCATGTGCACATCTTCGTATTCAGGATCGAGAACCAGCATATGTTTTTCACTTTGCTCGAGGAGCGCGGTAAGCCCATTCATCAGGTCGGCTGCCTGAGCCTGGTTGAGCAAACCGACTCTCTCGAGCATATGAACATGCGCCATGCTTCCCTTTATGTCGGACTTGATCAGATGTTTGTCGGCGTCGACCGATGAAACAAATGACGTGATGACCGGGTTAAGCGATTGTTTGAAGGCTTTTCTCAATACTTTCATTGCATTTGCTCCAGGCGGAGAGTCTGAGACCATTGACGTTTATGAAACCACCAGAATCGTGCTTGTCGAACATGCCCATTTCTTCGAAGCTCGAGAGTTTGGTGTCATAGAGGCTGCCGGCCGCATATCTTCCGATAACGATAGAGCTGCCCTTATAGAGTTTGAGCTTTGCCCAGCCTGTGACATTGCCCTGTGACGCATCGATGGCTTTTCTGATCAGCACCGCTTCTGGTGCAAACCAGAATCCGTTGTAGGTCAGCTCGGCAAATTTCAATGACCAGTTGGCTTTCATGTGCGCCACTTCTCGATCGAGTGTCAGTGACTCAACCGCCTTGTGAGCCTGGATGAGCAACGTGACGCCGGGGGTTTCGTAAACTCCACGCGATTTTATGCCGACGAAACGATTCTCGACGATGTCGATTCTTCCGACTCCATGAGCGGCGCCGATGGCATTGATCGTTTTGAGAAGATCAGCCGGGGCGAGTTTCTTACCGTTGACGGCTACTGGAACGCCGCATTGGAATTCGATCGTCACTTCCTCTGCCTGGTTTGGAGCCTTCTCGGGATCGGTGGTCCACAAGAAAAGATCTTCCGGCGGTGCCTGGGCCGGATCTTCAAGAATGCCGCCTTCATAGCTGATGTGCATCAGATTGGCGTCCATCGAATACGGCTTTTCGATTGTGACTGGAACGGGGATGCCATGCTTCTTGGCGTATTCAATCAGTTCGTTGCGCCCCGAGAAATTCCACTCCCGCCAGGGAGCGATAATTTGCAAATGCGGAGCCAGGGCTTTGACGGCGAGCTCGAACCTGACTTGATCGTTTCCTTTGCCGGTAGCACCATGCGCGATGGCATCACAACCTTCTTTCAGCGCCGCGGTGATCATGCCCTGGGCAATGCAGGGACGAGCCAGGGAGGTGCCGAGCAGGTAATCATGCTCATATATTCCGTTCGCTTTGATCGACTCGAATACGTAGTTTTCGACGAAATCGGAGCACAGATCATCGACGATGCATTTCTCGGCACCGGTTTTGATCGCCTTCTCTTTTACCTTCTCCAGATCCTCGTCCTGTCCGACATTAGCGCAGTAGGCAACGACCGGGACATTGTATGTTTCCTTTAGCCAGGCCATAATGCAAGACGTGTCTAACCCGCCGCTGTAGGCAAGCAAAATCTTCTTCATTTTCAAATCCTCTTGTGGTTGTTTGGTTGCTCTAACCGATCAGCGACAACAGTTCTTTGCAGACCTTCTTGGCCGTTGTGTCTTTATGCACAACGATGAAGATGGTGTTGTCTCCAGCTACTGTCCCGAGAATCTCTGGAAGCTCCAGTCGATCTATTGCTTCGGCTACAGGAGGTGCTGCACCGCTGTCGGTGTTGAGAACAATCGTATTTCCGGACCAATCTATTCTTTTGACGAAACGTTTCACGCTCGCAAGGGTCGCATGCGACGTATGCGCAGTCGTCGTCGAATCATCGATTGTTTGACGACTAGCATATCGATACTGACCTCCGCTCGTTGCGATTTTGATAAGACCAAGCTCTCGTATGTCTCTCGATAACGTTGCCTGGGTGACGCTATATCCTTTTTTCTTTAGCGCTTTTTCCAGGTCCGTCTGCGTACCTATATTGTGTTGAGATACCAGCTCGAGAATTTTTTGTTGCCGGTCCATTCGTGATTGCATAATCATACATGCCTCCTGAATAATTATGCATGCTCTGCCAGGGCTTTGTAAATGAAACTTTACCTTGCGCTGGCGATTGTAGCTGTATCGATGAACCAAATCCATCCCATGTGCCGAGGTTCGTCCATTTATCCACCCTGGACCGGGCACTTAGCCGCACATTCCATTAATAGAGCAAAGGACCAAAGGACTGGAATAGGGCAAAGGACTGGCAAAGTCCTGCTCATCTATCTTCTGCGCATTGAGTACATTCCGGCTGCGAAAAGCAAGAGGGCCATGACTTTGCCCCACAGGGACACAAATCTGGCGATGTAATCGCCCGGAACGCGGCTCGGTCGCGGTTTGTTCACCAGGTTGCGGGCGGCTACCACTGTGGGCGATAGGACGCAATGTCGGGGCGATGTTCGGACGTAGTAAACGAGAAGTTGACCGCCGCCATAAGCTCTTTGGACGTAGCCGACCTCATGAGCATTCGGTTGGTAACGATCGATTTTGAAGGGTCCGTCTGGAGTACGAATGCGAAACGAGATCAGATCTCCTGGTTCGTAGGCTCCGTTTTTGTCTATAGCCGCCGTTGTCAGGATCAGCTCCTGCTTGAGGAGATTGACGGCCGCCTGCCGATCGCTTTGATAGCGCACATCCCAATACCAGTCGGCCACCTTTTCAGCATTAAAGGAAGCGGCTAGAGAAAGAATTGCAAGAAAGATCAGTAACATAAGTGCAAAACTGAATAGCCTGAGATACTGCGTTTTAGGGTCCCTTCAGGCTCCTGTCGAGCATAGCATGCTTCAGGAAATTGTCGATACGTATATCTGACAGTGAGCCGGGGAAACGGCAAGCTTTGCCGTTTTAAAATGGCGGAACAGACAGGACTCGAACCTGCAACCCGCAGCAATGGGGCAGCCTGTTTAGCAAACAGCATCCTCGACCGATCGGACCTGTTCCATTTGACGTCGGAGGGATTTGAACCCTCAGTTTCCGAGGTGAAAGCCCGGTGCCTTAAACCAATTTGGCCACGACGCCTTGTTGCAATGACACCGCAAATGGTGTTGATACCATATGCAGTTTGAGTGAGCCCGGTTCAGCCGAGCCTTCAATCTGGCACTGAATATGGTGTTGACACTGAATACAGTGTTGATACTACATATGGCGTGGCCACCACTTCTGGTGGCCACAGCATATGAGAGCAACCGCCGGTTCTATGCGGCTGCCACATGGCTGCACAGACAGGGATCGAACCTGTGACGGACCGGTTAACAGCCGGGTGTTCTACCAAACTGAACTACTGTGCAAAAATGGAGGAAGCAGAGGGACTCGAACCCCCGACCCTTTTGGGGCATCTGTTTTCAAGACAGCATCCTCAGCCAGCCGGATTGCTTCCTTAAGCCGCAGGCGGGAGTTTCACCCACAAATAGCTGGTGGATCGTGCGGGCTGTGATCAGCTAACTGCGACAAGTACCGCAGGCGGGAATTGCACCCGCTTCGGTGACACCGCATGTGGTTCGGTGCAGGGTGCAAACCACATGTAAGCGCAAAACGAGGTTATGCGCACTTGGCGATATTCCCATCTGGCGCTCGGGGCGCCTGCGGCATGGAGCCGTTGACAGGAATCGAACCTGCAACCCGCTGTTTACAAGACAGCCGCTCTTCCGATTGAGCCACAACGGCATAAACCGCATCCAGGATTCGAACCTGGGACCGACGGGGTAGAAACCCGCGACTCTTCCGCTGAGCTAATGCGGTGTGAATAGATGATGAAGTCAGAGATGAGTATTGCTCATGCTCGCTGAATAATTGGTACCAGTGGTAGGGGTCGAACCTACAGCCTCGCGCTGATCTGGCGCTTATACCGGGTATAAGCCGGCTGCTCTACCATTGAGCTACACTGGCGTTCGAAGCGGAAGTCTGAAAACCCATATTCGTGTGGTACCACCTTCGGTGCGGCTGGATTTGAACCAGCATATCACTGCTTAAGAGGCAGCTGCTTCCCGATCAGCCACGCACCGTTTAACCCCTGCCAGGATTTGAACCTGGAACCGGCTGGTTCGTAACCAGGCGCTCTTCCGTTGAGCTACAAGGGCATATCTCGGTGCCGCTGGATTCGAACCAGCATGTCGCTGCTTAAAAGGCAGATGCTTCCCTGTCAGCCACGCACCGCAACATTTAACCCTTGCCAGGACTTGAACCTGGAGCCGCCTGAATCGGAATCAGGAGCTCTTCCATTGAGCTACAAGGGCGTAGTGCCGTACAAGTCGGGGATACAGAATATCCCTTGCGGGATTATCCGTCCCCAAAATGGGGGGACGGTTGGATTCGAACCAACGTTTAACCTTGGAAAGGCCAAATTACCTGTGTGTATGTATCGCCAGTTGGAGTACGGCAAAATTGGTACCGTGCACGTTGAGTCGGGGCACGGTAATGGAGTCCCCTGCAGGATTTGCACCTGCATAAACCGGGTTGCAGCCGGTCACCTTGCTATTCGGACAAGGGGACGAGAAGCCGCCGGACAGTACGACTCGTACTTGACACCAGGGGCGGCGGCTTGGTGAATCGCGATCACATCAGGTGTTGCACTGGGTGCAGGCGGACCGAGGGCTCTCCGCAGCGTGTAGACTAACGGAGGCGGCATGACGCGGTCGACGCGGCACGCTCATCATCGGATTTTGAGGCACCATCGATGATGGCACGTGCAACACCTGTGTGTCGCAATCGGGGGGAGGAAATGGAGCCTATCACCGGAATCGAACCGATACCTCCGCCATGGCACGGCGGGATGCTACCTTTAGACCAGATAGGCGTGTTGACCGTACAAGTCGTGAATGCAATGGTTACTTTCGCAGCTGGATTCCCGTTCCAGCGATTTTTCTATGGTGGGGTTGTATGCATTTACCGTTGGAGTACGGTCAATGTGGTCGCCGCAGCAGGAGTTGCACCTACACATGCTCGCTTATCGGGCGAGAACTCTACTGTTGAGTTATGCGGCTCCACAATTTACCCAGTGCCGGACTTGAACCTGCAACCTTCTCCTTGTAAGGGAGTCGCTCTGCCAGTTGAGCTAACCGGGTTTGGTGCTTACGGCTGGGGTTGAACCAACGACGCGCAGGGCTTCAACCTGCCGCTCTACCATCTGAGCTACGTAAGCATGGTGCCCTCGGAAGGACTCGAACCTTCAGTCTCCTGAGTTTAAATCAGGCGCATGTGCCAGTTCTGCTACAGGGGCATGAGCCGTACGAGTTGGGGTGCTGTAGATGTCATCTTTCGAGGATGCTTGCCTTTACCATTTGGCTATACGCACGGTTGCGTAACAGGATTCGAACCTGCAATCAGTTTGTAAGCACTTCCTGTAGGAGTACGGCGAAAATTTGGAGACTATCGGAATCGAACCGAATTTCTTCTCGTTGCAAGCGAGTTGCTCTGCCAATTGAGCTAAGTCCCCAATGGCCGTACAAGTTGGTGTGCTGTTGTCTTTTCGACATGAGGACTTGAACCTCAAACCTTCTGATTAGGAGTCAGATGCTCTACCTTTGAGCTATGTATGTAAGCACGTCCTGTTGGAGTACGGCGCAGATGGTTGCAGAGACCGGAATCGAACCGGCAGTCTTCAGGGTATGAGCCTGATGTGTTGACCGTTACACCACTCTGCTTAGATCGCATCCCCTAGGATTTGAACCCAGATCTGACGAGTTTGGAGCTCGCAATGTTGCCAGTTACACCAGGGATACGTGGGCGCAAGGTGATTCGAATCTTGATTGGCTTCAGGGTGAAACGCATCAGATCGACGTCCCATTTGTTTATATTTAAAATTCTGGAGTGATGATGTTTTGCACCCGTCGGCAAACAGGATGCGAATCACGTTACGCAGTATCTTCAGTTATTCAGTTTTCAGAGTGCAAGTTGCTTTTTTGATCAAACGCGCAAAGACAGGCCCAATCAGCATGCGAATGAGCGAAGCATTTTAATTTTTGTGGTTCCGGGGCTACCGAGATTCAGGCTATAAAACAAAATTGCCTGGGT